>CAJFVT010000031.1 GCA_904420525.1 uncultured Clostridia bacterium
ATGATTAAATATTGCACTAATCTGATTATGGATAGTTTTAAGATAAGCAGGGGCGTGAAGTTCGCCCCTTTCGTCTCTTTCCTCCATAATCTTATTCTGCCATGCAATGATATCCGTCGCTTTGATATCAGACATTTTTCTATCCTTGAAGTAAGGCAATATCTTATTTTCAATGATATGAAGCTTTGTCAGATATGTATTGTATTTCAATCTAACTTTTCTCTCTTTCAAATACAATTCCACAAATAAACCAAAAGTCATATCAAGGTTTGAGCTTTTCATTTGTAGAAATTCTCTTTCCCACGCCAATGCTTCTCTCTTGGTTTCAAAGCCTCGCTTCATCTTCTGTTTTCTCTTGCCATCCCAATTATCATATCGGCATGATACAAGCCATTTGCCGGTTTTACTATCCTTATGAACTGACATCCGTGATCGCTCCTTCCGCACCGTAGAATTTTTCCTCGAAATATCTTCTGCTTACCCGTCCGGCAACGGTTATAAAGCCTTTAGACTCTAAGTCCTTATTAAGTGCCCGGACTATCTTATACGCATGAGACATAGAGACACCCAAAGTTTCTGCCACTTCAACAGCAGACATCATTAACTTTTTGTTCATTGTAATTCCTCCCTACTATTTATTATTACAGTTCAATTCTGAACTGTATATTTATATTATATCAGTTCATTATTGAACTGTCAATACCTTTTTATTTATATTTAATATTTTTTCACAAAATCTAAAACAAGTATTTCATTTTTGAACTGTTTGTGATATACTATACTTATAAATCACTTTGATAACAGATATTTGGAGGTTTAATTATGGATGTTGGAAAGAAAATCAAGAAGTTTCGTACTGCACAAGGCTTATCACAGAAAGAATTGGCTCAAAGATCAGGAATGAGCGAACCGGCAATACGTAACTATGAATTAGGCAACAGAACCCCGTCAGACAAGCAGCTTGAAAAAATTGCAGGTGCTTTAGGCGTGAGTATCTATACAATTTCCGATCCGAATTTAGAAAATTACTATGGCATGATGCACGCTCTTTTCTATTTAGAAGATGAGTACTGCATTATACCCAAGGAAATTGACGGACAAATATATCTGTCTGTAGAAAATAAAAATACCGTTTCAACAAGCGTAAGCAATATGCTTCGCTCATGGAACAGCGAATTTGAAAAATTTAAATCAGGTGAAATAACAAAGGAAGAATATGATATATGGCGTTACAGTTACCCACGCATCACTGCTGAACGCTCACATGAAGAATTGAAGAAAATGAAAAACAATACTGAAAAATAACAATCTGTTATCATTCCGTTATCAATTCCAAAATAAAAGCCCCAAAAACCGCGTTATTACGCAGTTTTTGGGGCTTTGTTCATTATTCCCACTCGATCGTTGCCGGCGGCTTGCTTGTTATATCATATACCAAGCGGTTTACGTGCTGGACTTCGTTTACTATCCTGTTCGACGCCCTTTCCAATACGTCATACGGGATACGCGCCCAGTCGGCAGTCATGAAGTCGGTCGTTGTTACCGCCCTCAGCGCTAAGGTGTAGTCGTACGTTCTTCCGTCACCCATTACACCTACACTGCGCATGTCCGTTATCACCGCGAAATACTGGTTTATGCTCCGGTCCAAGCCCGCGTTTGCGATCTCTTCTCTGAATATCGCGTCAGCATCGCGCAGGATCTCAAGCTTCTCCTTCGTTATCTCGCCTATCACCCTTACCGCAAGTCCAGGTCCCGGAAACGGCTGACGCCATACGAATTTTTCCGGCAGACCAAGCTCTATGCCAAGCTGACGCACCTCGTCCTTGAACAGATCTCTCAGCGGCTCTATGATCTCCTTGAAATCAACATGCTCCGGAAGTCCCCCTACATTGTGGTGGCTCTTGATAGTCGCAGCATCACCGGCTCCCGACTCTATAACGTCCGGATATATCGTTCCCTGCACAAGGAAATCTACCTTGCCGATCTTCTTCGCCTCAGCCTCAAATACGCGGATGAATTCCTCGCCTATTATCTTTCTCTTTTTCTCCGGCTCCGTTACGCCCGCAAGCTTGCCTAAGAACCTGTCCTGCGCATTGGCTCTTATAAGATTTATATCAAATTGCTTTCTGAATACGTTCTCGACCTCGTCGCCTTCGTTTTTGCGCAGCAGACCGTTGTCCACAAATACGCATGTGAGCTGATCGCCCACAGCCTTATGTATCATAAGCGCGGCAACAGAGCTGTCCACTCCGCCCGACAGTGCGCAAAGGACTTTCCTGTCCCCTATCTTTTCTTTCAGCTGCGCGACCGCCTGCTTTGCATAATCGCTCATTACCCAGTCGCCCTTGCATCCGCATACCTTGTACAGGAAATTCCTCAGCATTTTCTGTCCCTGCTCGGTATGGTTCACCTCCGGATGGAATTGCACGGCATAGAGCTTCTTTTCCGTATTTTCATACGCCGCGCAAGGACATGTTTCCGAAACAGCAGTTACCCTAAAGCCCTCCGGCAGCTTTTCAATATAATCTGTATGGCTCATCCAGCATATGGTCTTTTTGTCTACACCATCGAACAGAAGTGAATCCTCGACCGTGATCTCAGTCTTCCCGTATTCACGCTTATCCGCCTTCGAGATCTTTCCGCCGAGCGAATACGCCATTAGCTGGCTGCCGTAGCAGATGCCGAGCACAGGTACGCCAAGCTCATATATCTCGTTTGAATACTTTGGTGAATTTTCCTCATACACGCTGTTCGGTCCGCCTGTAAAAATAATACCCACAGGGTTCTTTTCCTTGATCTTTGAAATATCCGCACTGTAGGGAATGACCTCGCAGTATACGTTACATTCACGGACACGTCTGGCTATCAGCTGGTTATATTGTCCGCCAAAATCAAGCACGATAACTGTTTCGTTGTTCATAATCGCATATCCTCCATTGATCGTGTTTATATCATATTTATATTTTAACACTAATTACGACATTTTTCAATATATTATTAAATTATTTTTCCTCTTTTATAATATTTTGCTGCTGTCAAGCAGAATAGTGACGGGACCGTCATTGAGCAGCTCGACCTTCATATCAGCTCCGAAGCTGCCGTGACATACGCTTATCCCTTCATTTTTTACATATTCAATGAATTCCTCGTACATTTTTTCGGCCGCCGCCGGCTCCATGGACGAAGTGAAGCTGGGGCGCTTGCCCTTGCGGCAGTCGCCGTAAAGAGTGAACTGCGATATCACAAGCACTTCGCCGCCGATATCCTTCACGCTCAAATTCATTTTTCCTTCCTCGTCGGAAAATATCCTCAATCCGACAGTTTTATCGGCTGTATATTTTAGATCCCTATCCGTGTCGCCCTCTCCCACGCCGAGAAATACCAAAAGTCCCTCGCCTATACTTCCGATCAGCTCGCCGTCTACTCTTACAGCCGCGCGGCTGACACGCTGAATTACAGCCCGCACAATACCACTCCTCTGCTATTTAGTCCTCGTATCCATTTTCTTCAATAGTCGTCTGCAGCTCCTCCCACTCCTCAAAAAGAGCGTCAAGCTCTGCATTCTTTTTCTCCGCCGCTTCCGCCAGCTCCGAGGCCTTTACAAAATCCGTGGCATTTTCAGGCTCGGCCATCTCATTATTGAGCTCCGCTATCTCTGATTCAAGCCCGGATATAAGCTCCTCGACCTTTCTGTATCGGTTCAGCACCTTCCTCTTTTCTGCCGCCAGACGCTTCTGCTCCAGGTAATCAAGATTTTTCGGCTTATCCGGCTGCTTTTCCGATGTCTCAGCCGCGCTGTTCGCCCGCTTTTCAACAAAATCATCATAGCCGCCCAGATATTCCTTAAATCCGGTATTTGTCATGTACAGTATGCGGTCGGCAAGCTTATTTATAAAGTACCGGTCATGCGATACCATAAGCATCGTCCCGTCATAGCCAGCCAGCGCGTTTTCGAGCGCCTCCCTGGAATCTATATCAAGATGGTTCGTAGGCTCGTCCATGATCAGGAAATTCACCGGCTTCAGCATAAGCTTTGCCAGCTCAACTCTCGCGCGCTCGCCGCCCGACAGCTTGCGTATCTCCTTGAAAACATCCTCGCCCCTGAACAGGAACACTGCCAGCGCATTCCTTATCTCCGTCTGCGTCATGCTCGGATATGTGTCATGCAGCTCATCGAAGATCGTTTTGTCCATATCCAGATTTTCCTGTATCTGATCATAGTATCCGATCTCGATATTCGCGCCTATTTTTACTACTCCCTCTGTCGGCTCGTAGATGCCGAGCACATCTTTTATGAACGTAGTCTTTCCGCAGCCGTTTGAGCCTAAAAGAAATACCTTCTCACCCTTTACAATATGCGCGCTGCAGCCGCTGAAGATCTGCTTTTCGCCGAAGCTCATCCCAAGCTCCTCAGTTATAAGCACATCATTCCCGCCGCCGGGCAGCGATCTGAACGCAAAATCGATCTCCTCCTGCTCTGCCGAAGGCTTAACGAGCGTCTTTTCAAGCTTGTCTATGACCTTCTGCTTGCTCTCAGCCGTTTTTATATTCTTTTCACGGTTCCAGCGCCGCTGCTGCTCAACTATCCCTTCAAGCCTTTCGATCTCGCGCATCGTGTTGGCGTAATTACGCTCCTCTGTCTTTCTCTCTACCTCACGCTGCTTCACATACTCGCTGTAGCCGCCGGTATAGGTGCGCAGCCGCCCGTTCTCCAGCTCAAAGGTCCTGTTTGTGACCTTATCAAGAAAATAACGGTCATGCGATATAACTATAAACGATGCCCTGCATGACTGCAAAAAGCTCTCAAGCCATTCCACCGACTCGATATCAAGATGGTTCGTAGGCTCATCGAGCAGGAGCAGATTTGCGTCGGAAAGAAGTATCTTTCCGAGCGACACACGCGTTTTCTGTCCTCCCGACAGACTGTCAACACGCCTGTCAAACTCCTCCTCCTTAAAACCAAGGCCTGTCAGCGCCGATCTTATCCTGCTCCTGTACTGATACCCCTCGAGCTTCTCAAACCGCTCCTGAAGATCAGTCTGTCTCCTGACCAGCTCATCCAGATCACCGCTGCCGCTCTCTATCTCCCGGCGCACGCGTTCAAGCTCATTTTCCACAGAAATGACCTCTTCAAATGCCGTGAGCATCTCGCCCATTATCGTATTGTCGGACTCGACGCAGGTATACTGGTCGAGATAGCCGATCCTTGTGAATTTATTTCTGAACAGCTCTCCGCCGTCATAGTCCATCGTGCCGTTTATGATCTTGAACAAAGTGGACTTGCCGGCGCCGTTAACACCCACAAACCCTATCTTATCGCCCTCGTCTATATTAAAGGAGACCCCGTCGAACAGAGTTTCGTCAAGAAACATCTTTTTTATATTACTTCCGTTAAGCAGTACCATTTTATGCTCACTAACTCCTATAAACAAACAATATTTCATTTTATATTATATAGGAAATGCGGGATTTTGTCAATATACTTTCTTATTTATCCTGATGCTTGCAGCGGGAACAGCGGCACTTATCACGGCACGAAACGCTTACAGCGATGAGTCCTTAAACGACCATACTCTTTCAAAGGAGAGCATTGCTGCAAAGGCAGCAGCTATCAGGACGCTTGACACTGAAAGCAACAAGGATCAGGCTGAAAACGAAAAAAACTTTGATCTGCTTTTGACTTCACTGAAT
>CAJFVT010000032.1 GCA_904420525.1 uncultured Clostridia bacterium
AAAAATTCTCAAAAAAATTTATTTTTATTTTCTACGTTTTGCACAATGCCTTTATTATGCGATTTTTCATACCTGAGTAGTAACGCAAAATAATTTGCAAAGAAAACTTTGCAAAAACTATTGACAAGTAAACTTGGCTATGATATAATATGCTTGCAAATAAAACTTGTCATCAAGGAAAGGAGAATCTTTTATGAACAGAGAAGAGATCTTAGCTCTGAGCAGAGCTGAAAAAAAAGATGAGGGCGAGGAATTCGCTCTTGGCAAGGGACGTTTATACGGAGAAGCCGCATTGACATTTATGTATCTTGCATTGCTTGTATTCAACTGGATATACGACCGCGACAATTCAATGCTGTTCGGGCTATATTGGATGTATCTTGCATTTGAGCTGATAGGAAGATACAGAGTCAAGCGCCAGAAGCTGCTGTTATCGGGAGCGGTAATAAGCATCATCGCAAGTCTGTGCTTTACTGCAGGATATGTAATAAGCGTTGTGAGGTGATCTATGGATAAAGATCTTGTATTAAAAAACCGATTAAAGGAAGCGAGGACTGAACTAAAGCTATCTCAGGCACAATTGGCGGAAATGGTCGGAGTGTCAAGAAATACGATAAGCTCGATAGAAACCGGGCAATTCAATCCTACGGCCAAATTAGCACTTATTTTATGCATTGCGTTAAATAAAAAATTTGAAGAACTGTTTTATTTTTGATAAATACATTTGCGGACACTGCGCCTGCCCTTACATAACGCCGTGTCCGCAGTACAGCTAAGCTTACGTCCACGAATATTATTTGAACTCCACCGTATATTCAGCACAGAAATGCCCGCCTGCCTCAAGCGTGTTTGAATGATCACGCTCACTCAGCTCTCCGTCAAAATCCAAAGCATCGCAGCGGCCATACCATGGCTCAATACAAATAAACGGAGCATTCTTCCCCGCCGGTGACCACAGCCCGAACAGCGGAGCCGATGTTCTTACCGTTACATATTCACTTCCGTCCGGCCGGCAAAGACTTATCTCGCTCGCCTGAAAATCTTCAATAATAAGCGCATCCCTATCAAACATCCCATCCGTTATATCAGCATGACCCTCTTTCACAGGCAGCGTATAATATGAAGAACGATCCAGCAGCCCGTCCTTTATATGATAATACCTTATGTCACCATCCGAATCAAATTTTAATTTATAGTCACTCTGACGCCCGCCGTCAAACGGACACATAAATGCCGGATGTGCGCCTATCGAAAAATACATATCTCTATCCGATGGATTTTCCACTTCCCAGCCGATCCTTAAAGTGCTTACTTCTACAGTGTATGTTATCCTAAGAATAAAATCAAACGGATACTTCTTAAGTGTTTCTTCATCAGACCTCAATATAAATGAGATCGAATTTTCCGTCTGCCCGGCAAGCTGAAATTCCATATCACGAGCGAAACCGTGCTGTCCCATTGCATATTCTATGCCCCCGACCCTGTAAACGCCGTTTCTGACACTTCCTACAAACGGGAACAGCACCGGAGACGTCCTCCCCCAAAATTTGCTGTCGCCGCACCACATATATTCTTTTCCGTTCTTGATGACCGATCTCAGCTCAGCGCCGCTGCTGTCGAACTCTGCAGCAATACTGCCGTTTTTTATTATATACCTCATATCTGAAAAAGTACCTCCTTTTTATTGTGGATTTCAGATAATTGCGAAACAGCCGTTTCGCAATTACCTGATTAGGAATTTTGATCAACTTAATTGTATCACAAACTACCTGATATTTCAATCTTATTTATTCTATTTTTATAACAGCGCGGTAAAATACTTGACAAAAGTCAGCTGATAGTATATAATTTACTCATACAGAAATTACGAAATATAGTATCTAATATATACTAAAGGAGGTACTGTCAAATGAAAAAAGAACTGCCTGCATGTCCTGTAGAAACCACTCTGATGCTGATATCTGACCATTGGAAGGTGCTTATCATACGCGATCTTCTGAGCGGCACCAAGCGCTTTGGAGAACTGAAAAGGTCGGTTGGAAGCATATCGCAAAAAGTGCTTACCGCAAATCTTCGTTCAATGGAAGAGAGCGGTCTGCTTACGCGCAAGGTATTCCCTGAGGTGCCTCCGCGCGTTGAATACACCCTTACAGAGACCGGCTACAGTCTTAAACCGATACTTGATTCTATGGTGGCATGGGGTGAGGCCTACAAGGCAAAAAACACATAAAAATATCGGTTACTGCCTAAGGACGGATGAATATAAATGAATCAATATGACAATAAGGATTTTTTTGACGAATATGCAAAAATGCCGCGCAGCACAGACGGCTTAAAAAGCGCCGGTGAATGGCAGCAGCTGCAGCAGCTTTTTCCCGAGCTTAATGGAAAAAGAGTCCTTGATCTTGGCTGCGGCTACGGATGGCACTGTGCTTATGCAGCAAAGCATGGCGCAAAAGAAGTTATCGGTATCGACTCAAGCGAGCGGATGCTCTCCGCTGCACGCAAGCGCAACCCGGACAGCCATGTTAACTATGAATTATGCAGTCTTGAAAACTACAGATATCCATGCTCAAAATTTGATCTCGTGATCTCAAACCTGGCCCTGCACTATGTAGAGGATCTGGACAGCACATATAAAATGGTATGGCAAACGCTTGTTCCCGGCGGGATATTTCTTTTTAACATAGAACACCCGACATTTACCGCAGGAGTCGGTCAGGACTGGATCTATGACAAAGACGGAAATCCTGAACACTGGCCGGTAGACAACTATTTCTATCCCGGTAAACGAAAAACACGCTTTCTGGGCCGTGATGTAACAAAGCAGCATCACACTCTCACACAGATACTAATGGGACTCATACATACCGGCTTTCAGCTTGAAGCTGTAATCGAGGCTGAACCGCCCAGAGATATGCTTTCGATCCCCGGTATGAAGGATGAGCTTCGTCGTCCAATGATGCTGCTCGTCCGCGCACGAAAATCAAATGTGTTTGACATCTGCTGATGCTATCTATTCCTTCCTGAATTCTCTTGGACTGCATCCCATGCGCTTTGCAAACACCCTGTTAAAGGTCCGTACGGAATCAAAGCCCGCCGCAAAGGCTGTTTCCGTTACGGACATATTCGTTTTCTTTAAAAGCTCGCACGATCGATCTACACGCTTAGCATTTATGTATTCACCGAACGACGTATTGAGTTTATTTCTCATTGTATGAGCTATATGAGACCTGCTTATATGCAGATAATCAGCCGCCGAATTTATCGTTATCGGCTCACTGTAATGCAGATCACAGTAAATAAGTATTGATCTCAGCGTGCTTGTCGTGTATCTGTCATTCTTCTCCAGACGCATACTGTTCAGCGCGATACCCATAACAGCTAATATAAGACCTCTTTTTGTTTCATACGGCAGCTCCTCCTCTGTTCGGAACATCAAATCAAAAAGCCTGAATAAGCAGCCGTTCCCGCTGCTTATGATCGGCGCAGCAGGATGCTGACTGAAAAAAAGCTTTGTATACTCAGGCAGGAGCTCAGCAGAAAATATTATCATACATACCAGCAGTTCTTCAGAACCGTCATACCTGTGTATCTGATTGGGGAATATGCAGAACATATCCCCGCTGTTCAGCTCGTATCCTTTATCCTCTATATATATCATTGCTTTTCCCGAAAATAGAAATCCTATCTCAAGCTGCTCATGGAGATGCGCGCCAAAATCCAAATTATCGCTCATATACGCTGTTATCTGATCATTTCTGTTCTCAAAAAAAAATCTCATCACTCATCCGCTTCCTTTCCTCAACTGTGCACAAAATGACCTATTTTATCTGTATTATGTCTTGAATTATAGCACAATTTAGTTTAAAATGCAAGTATAATAATAAAATATGAAAAGAGGTAATCTTATGAACAAGTGGTCAAGACTGAAATACTCTCCTTGTCTGCCCATGGGCCGTGACGGACGGTGTGTCACCGCATCTGATGAGCATATCGCGCTCTCGCGCGCAGCTGCTGCGGATGGTATGGTCCTTCTCAAAAACGAGAATGGTCTTCTCCCTCTCCGCGGCGGGAAACGCATTGCTGTTTTCGGCAAGGCTCAATACGACTATGTAAAAGGCGGCGGCGGCAGCGGATACGTCACAGTGGACTATGTGCGAAACATTTATGACGGATTAAAGCTCAAGGAAGCAGAAGGTAAGATCGAGTTGTTTGACGGTCTTATCGGCTTCTACAAAAACGAGATGGAAAAGCAATATGCAGCCGGGAAAGAAAATGGGCTTACAGAAGAACCTGAGCTGAGCCAAGATATGCTTGACAGAGCCGCTGCATATACCGATACAGCCATAATCACCATCTGTCGTTTTTCAGGCGAAGGCTGGGACCGCCACGGGGAACCATATGACGGAGATTTTTATCTGAGCAGATCCGAGGAAAAAATGGTGAACGATGTCCTTGATCGTTTCGCCAATGTCATAGCCGTAATAAACGCCGGAGCACAGACTGACACAGAATGGTACCATTCTGACAGCCGTATCTCCTCTGTCCTCTACGCATGGCAGGGCGGTATGGAGGGCGGACTTGCAATTGCAGACATACTTTGCGGCGATGTCAATCCGTCAGGCAAGCTTGTTGATACCTTTGCAAAGCGCTTCTCTGATTACCCATCATCAGAAAGCTTTTCAGAATCCGATGACTATGTCAAATACTATGAGGACATCTATGTAGGCTATCGTTATTTTGAAACAGTAAAAGATGCTTACGGCCGTGTAAACTACCCATTCGGCTTCGGACTTTCATATACTGATTTTAAAATATCCGATATCGATGTATACAAGGATGGAGACAATATACATGTCAGCGCAAAGGTCACCAACACCGGTGATATGAGCGGCAAAGAGGTCGTTCAGGTATACTTCAGCGCACCGCAGGGCAAGCTTGGCAAGCCGGCACTGGAGCTTGCTGCTTTCAGTAAAACAGGGATCCTTGAGCCCGGCGAAACAAGAGCAGTATACATGACCTTCCCGATCAGCAGCATGTCGAGCTATGATGATACAGGTAAAGTACAAAAATCTGCATACGTGCTTGAAAAGGGCTGCTACAAATTCTATGTCGGGAACTCGGTAAGAAACACAGTTAAAGCAGACTATGAATACATGGTCGAAAGCGATACCGTGACCGAACAGCTCACACAGCAGGCAGCGCCGCGCAGGCTTGAAAAGCGTATGCTCTCCGATGGCAGCTTTGAAACACTTGAGCCGTGCGAAAACAACACATCAAGGATCCCCTCTCCCGCCTCGGATGCTTCCGCGCCGGCCGAGCCTGCAATGCTCATAGATGTTTATGAGGGCAAAGTTACACTTGACTCGTTCATAAAGCAGCTGACCGATGACGAGCTTGTCGGGCTTGTATACGGTCAGCCTAACACCGGGGTCGCCAACACCAGCGGCATGGGCAACCTTGAAAAATACGGTATCCCAAATGTTATGACGGCAGACGGACCAGCCGGACTGCGCATAAACAAAGAATGCGAGGTAACTACAACTGCATTCCCCTGCGCCACACTGCTTGCCTGCACATGGGATCCTGAGCTTCTGTACAGCATAGGCGCTGCCGGAGCAAAGGAAGTAAAGGAAAATAATATGGGGATATGGCTGACACCGGCGATGAATATACACCGCAATCCGCTTTGCGGCAGGAACTTTGAATATTTTTCCGAAGATCCGCTCATAACCGGCAAAATGGCTGCGGCAAAGGTTCGCGGCATACAGTCTCAGCATATAGCGGCCTCAGCAAAGCATTTCTGTGCCAACAATAAAGAGAAAAACAGATTGGAATCCGATTCTATAGTTTCGGAGCGTGCCCTTCGCGAGATATATCTCAAGGGCTTTGAGATATGCGTCAAGGAATCTCAGCCTTGGACGGTAATGTCATCCTACAACCTTATAAACGGTACAAGAGCTTCTGAAAACTATGACCTTATAACGAATGTGCTTCGCGGTGAATGGGGCTTTGAGGGCATGGTAACGACGGACTGGGCAAACAGCGCTGAAGAATATAAGGAGCTGCTTGCAGGCAATGATATAAAGATGCCGTTTGGATATCACGATTCAGTAATTGCCGCTCTTAATGACGGAAAGATAACGCGCGCGGATATAGAGATATGCGTTAAACGGATACTTGAGATGATAATGAAGCTCTGATCAGAGATCCCAGCGCGTTAACCTGGTTCAAAAACATAAAAATCGTCCCCGGCCAAGATCGGCCGGGGACATAGAAGCTAACACAAATGTCTAACTGGATCGCAATTTTAATTATTTTGTTATCATTACAGCCGGCACCTCGTCCGCAGCAGAAAATGAACCTGCTATGCATTGTACAGATGAGCAGGATCCCGGCCGGTATACTTATCCTTTTCATTCACTTCTCCTATATTCCTTTATCACTGACGAAACCGATATCTCAATATCCTATAGCATCAAGCCACGCCGCTATATCCCCGGCTGACTCTGACACATTGTTTCTTGATACCGTGAATGTATCCCGCTCTACCTCAGCATCAGGCTCAAGCGACTTTATCATGCTGATCGTTCGTGAAAAGCCGCCTCCGCCATGGCTGTTGAACGGTATTATCCTTTACCATATTCCTATAACTATATTATACCGCATCGTCACAGGCCCGAACGGCTTAAAATGATGAAAGAGCAGCGTAACGCTATCATGGAGCAGCTTGAGGAGCTACAAAAAACGCTCGACATCCTTGATTATAAATGCTGGTATTACGAAACAGCAGAAAAAGCGGGTACCACCTCGGTGCTCAAAGATATGAGCGCCGATGAGATACCCGAGCATTTGCGCAAGGCACGCGAGACATTAAGCAGCGTACATAACAGGCATTAATATACGTAATCCGGAGCCAGGATCGCCGCCGAAACTCTCTATATTTACAGCTATATATGCGGATCTGTCGTCTGCAGCGCCGTGCCGGTTCATAACACCAGACTGCACAGTTATAACATCTCCGGAGCCTACGACTCTCGGAGATTGTCCTTCCTACTGATAAATAAAGGTTAAAGCAAAAAAACAGAGCATATCCGTTAACATCCCTGATTGTGATATCACTCACTGCTTCGCCGGCCCCCTATCATCCTGCCAGCCCAGGTATACCGCCTCCAAACGATAGATAGGCTGCCCCAGCTCCGTGAACCTTTTTTCATATTCAGTCATAACATTGCCTTCAAACTTTGAATTGTGAAGATCAAGCGTTATATTCTCAAGCTTGAAATTCTCCTGAGCGAATGAATTCAGCGAAAACTCAAACAGCTGCTTATTGTCTGTCTTGAACCATATATAGCTGCCGTTTTCCAGCACACGCTTGTACCGGTCAAGGAAATTCTTATGCGTCAGCCTGCGCTTCGCCTGCTTGTTCTTTTTCCATGGATCAGAAAAATTCAGGTAGATACGGCTCACCTCGCCCTTTTCAAAATACTCATCCAGCATCTCCGCATCCATCGACATGAACCGAACATTCGAAAGCTTTCTGGCAACAGCCTTTTCCATCGCCATAACAAGTACATCCTCTACCTTTTCAATAGCTATGAAATTTACATCCGGATGCAGCTCCGCCATCGAGCAGACAAAGCCGCCCTTGCCGCAGCCGATCTCTATATGGATCGGGGCATCGTTTTCGAACAGTGTTCCCCATCTTCCCTTGTAGTTCTCCGGCTCCTTTATAAGTACATCACCGCATCGCTCCATCCTTGCAGCGCAGTTCTTTTTCTTTCTCATTCTCATGAGCGTTTTTATCTCCTTTTCATACGGCCCAAGCCGGTTTTTTATGTGTTTGCCAACGGCATCAAACGTTTTATCTCGTCCAGAACAGCGTTTGCCGCATCGAATTTTGACAGCTTCGGCAGCTCCTTTACGCCGTCCCTTGTTATTATAGTTATGATATTCGTATCAGTGCCGAACCCTGCGCCCTCCGCGCGCAGCGAATTGGCACAGATCATATCCGCCTTTTTCCTTTGCAGCTTTGCTGCCGAATTTTCAAGCACATTTTCGGTTTCCATAGAAAAGCCGCAGATGAACTGCCCGTTCCTGCGCGTTTCTCCGAGGTGCATAAGTATATCCTTAGTGCGCCTGAGCTTTATTTCCGCACCGCCGTCTGTCTTTTTGATCTTCTCCTCCGCGGTATGCACAGGCGTGTAATCAGCGACCGCGGCGGCCTTGATTATTATATCCATATACGGGGCAAGGTAGCGTACCTCATTATACATATCCTCCGCCGTCTCGGTTTCTTCTACGCTCACGAACATCGGCGGCTCGGCATCCATATGCCCGGCGATCAGCGTGACCTCCGCACCGCGGTACATCGCCGCCCTTGCTATAGCCGCGCCCATCTTGCCGGTGGAACGGTTAGTTATGAACCTGACAGGGTCTATCGGCTCACGCGTTGCTCCGGCCGTGACCAGCACCTTTTTCCCAGCAAGATCCTTTTCAAAGGCGATCTCCCTCAGGATATATTCGAGCAGGATCTCCTCATCCGGCATACGTCCATCGCCGGTGTCGCCGTTTGCAAGCATGCCGTGTCCGGGCGAGACTATCTCATATCCGTAATTCTCAAGCTTGCTCAAATTATCCTGAACTATTGGATTATGGAACATGTTATGGTTCATCGCGGGGGATATTATCTTTTTGCATGGACACGCCATAACTGTGGTCGTGAGCATATCATCGGCTATCCCGTTTGCTATCTTGCCTATCACGTTAGCCGAGGCGGGGGCGATCATGACCACGTCCGCCCTTTTCGCTATAGCCACATGCTCCACGCTGTACTGAAAATTCCTGTCAAAGGTGTCTATAAGGCATTTGTTCTGTGTCAGTGTTTCAAACGTGATAGGATTTATGAAATTCTCCGCGTTTTTCGTCATCAGCACATGGACATCCGCACCAAGCTTTTTGAGCATCCGCGCCAGATTTGCCGACTTATACGCCGCTATAGAGCCGGTAACGCCGAGAACTACCGTTTTTCCCTTAAGCATCATCATTCACTCCCCTTACTTATACCATCTTCCGCTTATCCCGCATGGCAACACAAGCCCGTTCGACTCGATCGGCAGCCCTATCTCGTCAGCGTCTATACGCCCGCCGAATTTTTTCACGGCGGTCATCGTCAGCACATTTTTGAGTACCTGCGCCGAAAGCCCTGTTGTGTATGAATTTATCAGCATAAAAAGCGGCTGCTCCGACATTATCTGCATACAGTCAGAAACAAGCGGATACAGCTCGTTTTCTATCTTCCACACCTCGCCCGACGGTCCTCTGCCGTAGGAGGGCGGATCCATTATGATCCCGTCATACTTATTCCCGCGCCTGATCTCGCGCTTTACAAATTTTACAACATCATCGACTATATACCGCACGCGTCTTTCGCTCAGTCCGGACGCCGCAACATTCTCCTTTGCCCATGTCACCATTCCCTTTGACGCATCCACGTGACATACCTCCGCTCCCGCCGCAAGCGCCGAGACCGTAGCTCCTCCGGTATAAGCGAACAGATTCAGAACCTTCACAGGTCTGTCCGCCTTTTTGATAAGCTCCGCGATCCAGTCCCAGTTCACAGCCTGCTCCGGAAAAAGACCCGTATGCTTAAAGCCGGTCGGGCGAACGTTGAACACAAGCTCACGGTAACGGATCTGCCATTTGTCCGGTATCCGTTTATTGAACACCTGCCATTTTCCGCCGCCTGAGCTTGAGCGGTGATACCATGCGTCAACACGCTCCCAGCGCCTCGGCTCAGTTTTATGATCCCATACCGCGATCGGATCGGGACGGCGCAGAAGATATTTTCCCCAGTACTCAAGCTTCTCCCCGCCTGATGCGTCCACTACCCTGTAATCCTTCCATTTGTCCGATAAAAACATTTCATTTACCTCATCAATATATTTCGTCATTATTATTATACTCTAACACAGGTAAAATGTCAACCTCGGCAGTGTTTTAGCTGAGCCTAGGTCTTGTCAGATTACGATAATTGCCGCTGCTGATAACTCACAGGATATATTCCATCTGGCGGTCATACGGCTCACTCTCAGCATGTTCCTTGTTGTACTCCGCCGCATCTAAACATCCCATTGACATATAGAATGCCTGAGTCTCAACTGCGGAATGAGCCGAAATATACAGCTTTTCAGCCCCGTGTTTCATTGCCCAATCCGCAGCGGCAATAAATAAAGACCTGCCGATCCCGTTTCTGCGTGCATCCTCCGATACATGCAGTGAAGAAAGATCCATGTATTTATTTTTTTCACCAAAAACTTTGCTTTCTACCGATACAAATCCCTTAAGCACACCGTTTAAAAAAGCGCCGTAAACAAAACCATCTGTGTTCAGCGTATTGCGCAAACAATCAATTAACACTTGATAATCCTTTTCCGACCAGTCATCAATAAAAGGGTCAGAACGTTTGACCCATATTCCGTTCTCTCGTCTCAGGCATAGATCTACGTCCTGATGACGTATAAAATCTCTGAAAAGACTGCGGTCTATTTCCTGCTCTTGCAGAGTTCTATATTTTATCATAACAAATTATTCTCCATCGGGATATTTCACGTCAAATACCGTACATTGAACGTTTTTCACAAAATTATTGCCGACACCCTTTGCCTTCACATTCTCAAGGCTTACGTTCGTTATTATGCTCTCCGGCAGACCGCACATGTATACAGCGCGTCCTGCCGCAGTATCCACTGTTATATCCTTGAAATATATACCGTATACTGCCGGAGTCCCTTCATTCACCTCAGCCGGAGTATCCGGGTCAAATTCCTCACTTCCGTAAAAGCCATCCACATATATCGCGCCGCGGAACCACTTCGTATCCGTAAATTCAGCGCTGCGGTTCACGAGCGTGCAGCGCTCATAACAGATATTCTTAACATAGCTGCCTCGCCCGCGGACCGCTTTTACACTCGCTATGCTGTGCGTATCGGTGAATTCACAATCGCGCACGGTAACGTTTCTGACGCCTCCGGACATTTCACTGCCCACAGCAACACCAAATCCGCTTGTAAACCGGCAGTTCTCTATCAATATATCCTCCGATGGTATCCCGGCTCTGCGCCCGAACTCATCGCGTCCCGACTTCACAGCGATGCAGTCATCCTGACTCGATATGAGCGAATTCGCAATATGCACGTTCCGGCAGGAATCCACATCGATACCGTCACAGTTGTGCATGCCGTACGCATTTCCTTTCTCATCGTATTTAGATTGTATCTCTATACCGTCTATATCCACATCGCTGCAGTATATTATGTGCAGACACCACGCCGGTGACTGGCGGATAGTGACGCCGCGCAAGGAGAGGTTTTTCGTGCCGCGGATGCATACAGCTCTGCCGCGCTTTATTCGGTCATCGGCCAGCTCCGCGTCAAACAGCGCGCAGCCGTTAGCGTTTATTGTCCCGCTCCCCTCTATCGTTATGTTTTCATGCGGAGCGCTGTCGGTATTTATAAGGCTCGCATAGCAGAGCTGATCAAAGCCCTCGTAAGGATAGCCCATGACGGGATAATCCGCAATATTCCCGCTGCCCATAAGGACCGCTCCCTCTTCAAGCCTCAGCGTCATATTGCTCTTTAAAAACAGCGCGCCGCTTATAAACGTGCCAGCGGGGATGACGACCGTGCCGCCCTTATCGCACATATCGATCGCTCTCTGTATCGCGGCAGTACTGACCGTGCCGTCCGCAGCCGCTCCATGATCCGTTATATTATATGTTCCCATTATTATTTGTCCTCTCCTTTAAAGCGAATGCAAGAGACTGCCACTTGTAAACAGCCCCCTGCATATTACGATCTTATTCGGAAACTGCTGTCCCGACCGCTGCCGTTTCTGATCTTGACTCAACTCTCGGATGCAGTGTGCTTCCCCACAAAAATGTCTTTATCGTATACTCGTCCGGCTCAAGGTCTTCAAAGCTGCCGCTGCCCTCATTGAGCCTGACTGCCTTCAGCTCCATGTCACTGCCGTACAGCGCAACATACAGCGTTCCGTTATATTCTCCGATCACTGACGTCTCATAGCTTATCGCGTCAGCAGACGGCTCCACTTCAAGCGTCAGTCCGCTCTCGTCCGGCTCTGTCTGCATATCAAGATCCGTAAAATCGATACCGCTGACCAGCACACCGTCATACGGCGCATTTGTACTGTGGTTCTGCTCTGAGCCTTTCGCGCTTATCTCAAGCTTCCCGTCTGCCGGATACGGCACCGATACTATATATTTGCCGAATTTATCGGTTGTGACATTATACTTTTTGCCATTCACGCTAAAGGTGATCTCCTTTTCCGCGGCAATGCTTTCTCCGTCTGAGACAGTCCCGGTTATATTTATATTATCAGCCGAATTAGTGTTATACCGCATCGCCTGCTGTCCGGCTACCGCTCTGCCCTCAAAATCAAAGATCGTTGAATTTGAGACCATATTCCCTTCCGTATAGTCATCCGACTCCCTTATAGCCCAGCCGACCTTATAAAATTCATCTGCATCGATCATTACAGGATCCCAGTACATATCGCCTATGCACCTGCCGCCAGCGACCTGCTTCAGCTTCGCATAGAGCTCTGTCAGGAACGCGCGCTGCCCCTCCTGTGATTCTCCGTATATGTCCTGATAATAGCCGCTGTCCTTCAGCTGTCCCTCGTAGCCGTCACCGCGTTTTTCATCCCAGTTGTAGCCGGTCTCCATTATTATAACGTCCTTGTCAAACTCAGCTATGATCTTAGCGAAATCACTGACAACATCATCGATAGACAATGGTACATTATCCGGATTTTCTGTTTTGCTGCTCCAGTACGGATAGTACGACACGCCTATAACATCATAGAGCGACTCATCAACAGTTCTGAGCGCGCTTATAAATGTGCCCCGTCTGTAAAGATTTCCTCCGTTGTCACTGTGGAAGATTATCTTCGATTCCGACGACACATCCCTTACCGCCTGAGCGCCCGCGCTCAGCAGCCGCGCAAGATACGATGAGTTGTTATACAGTCCGTTATTATCCCTATTCCGGTTGAACAGCATCCCTGCCTGTATCTCATTCCCTATCGAAACAAATTCCGGCTGAGTTCCCTGCTCTATGAGCTTGAGCATAATGTCCTTCGTGTATCCATAGACTCTGTTTTCAAGATATGAAACAAGAGCCTCGCCCGTAAGACCCTGAGCGGTTATCTCCTGCTGCCACGCATACGGCACCATCTGTTTGTCTGCATCCACCCAGTAATCAGAGTAAGCAAAGGTAAAGCAGATCTGCATACCCTTGTCCTTAGCACGCCGCGCAAGGTCAAGGCAGTCCTCCTCAGTCATGTAATATTCGGGAAGATAGCATGTACCGTCGCCGTGACCTTTTCCCGGATCATCGAGCAGCCTTATCCTTGCGAGATTGAAGCCGTTCTCAGCCATGATCTGCAGCGCATCCCCCTCAGTGCCGTCAGCATAGCGGAATACTCCGTCCTGATCCTCAACATATGTGAGCTTAGAGATCTCGCCGCCCTTGAGAAAACTCACTCTTGTTCCATCTGACTCTGCAAGGGACACATTATCAAGCGTTATGGAGGATGCTCCGCTTGCATATAGACCTATATCGCATTTTCCGTTATCAACTATAACGCCGGGGACAGTGATCCGCATAGCCGTATCCGTCACAGGCAAAGCCGTGGACGCCATTGTATGTCCCTCCGTCTTTGCGTAAAGATATGCGATACCGTTTATATCCGTACTCGTCACATACGCCGAAACATCGTAGATACCGGTTTCCAGTCCGTCAACGGTCTGGCTGAGCCGTGTTTCATAGCTCGTGCCGCTCACGGCAAACTCACCGTCCGCGATCGCTCCGGCGCCGTCTATAGTCCACGCGGACTCGTCCGTAAAATCGCCGTTGACAACTCCTCCGCCGTCAAACGGAAGCTCGATCTCACAGAGCGTGATATCATCAAAATAGACATTGATATTATCTTCCCATGTCATAAGACACACAACATAATCCTGCGATGCACTGCAATTAAAGTCAACAGTCACCTCCTGCCATTCAGCCGTTGCGCTGATGCTTTGTGTCTGAACTCCATTGCCCGCATCCGCCGGATAGTCCTCCGAACCGTCATACAATCCAAGCACCGGCGAATTCGTAGCCTGATCCGCCTTTACATATGCCGTCAGTCTGTAGCTCTTTCCTGCCTCAAGGCTGACACGCTGCCCGAAGGTGGCCTGCTGCAGCATTGCCGAATACTCTCCGCTGTGCCGCTGCCCCTCAGTTCTTTCGGAAATACCGCCGTTAGTTTCATTATACCAGCCTCCGGTATTTGGAAATTTCCATTCCCCTGCACCGAGAAGCTCATTTTCAAAGCCCGGATCTGACAACAGGTTTTCTGACGATACATCAACAGCATCCTCCGCTGCTGCTGTCAGACCCAAGCCACCAATAGCCAATGCCGCAGAAAGCAGCATACATATCTCTCTCCTCATAACTCTCCCTTTCCCGGCCTCGCCGACTAATATGTTTAAAAATTGCTTCCGTTCCAGCCCCAGTTCTCAACGGGATGATAGGTGACGATTTTTGTTCTATCCTCCTTATCTTATAAAATGCGTAGGCGTCCACGGCTCTTTTTCGGGCAGACCGTATTCCGCCTTGCCGAGCGCTATGCTCTTTATCAGAAATGACATATTGTCCGCAAGCGCGCGCATAGTCTGCATTCCTTCCGCGTCCCGCGCGGCCTCGCCCTGCTCTCTTCCATGTATGCTGTTCCAATACTGGCTTGAAGCCACAGGCATACCGGATATAGTAAAGAACTTGTTCAGCTCGTCAAATGTCGAGGACAGTCCTCCGCGCCGCGCTGCGGCTATTCCAGCGCCCACCTTCATGGTCTTGTCAAACGATGTGCTGTAAAACAGTCTTGTAAGAAAAGCGATCAGCGTAGCATTCGCCGACGCATAGTATACAGGTGTTCCTACCACCAGTCCATCAGCCGCCTCAAACTTAGGCGCAGTCTCATTCACAAGATCGTCAAACACGCATTTGCCTGTCTTTGCGCAGGATCTGCACGCTATACAGCCTCTTATATCCTTGTTGCCGACATGTAATATCTCCGTTTCTATACCGTTCTTTGCAAACTGCTTTTCCATCTCGTGCAGAGCGATATAGGTGTTGCCCTTAGCATGAGGCGAGCCGTTGATCATTAATACTTTCATTATAATTCCTCCTAGACCATATTGCTTATATACACGACATTATACTGCAAATTCCCCATAATAATATTATATCAAAAACTTTGACGCAATACAATATAAAAATCAAATTATCTTTCGCATTTTCCACAGCCGCTGCAGCCGTTGCATGTCAGGCGGCTTGCGCATTCTTTGCAGTTTGCCGGATGATAATGAGGGACATAAAGCTCCTCCTTAGGGATCACCCTTCCGTATGCGTCAGTGAGCACAAAGCTGATATCTCTGCCCCTGTGATTAAGCCCCGAACGGAACGCCTGCTGTGACTGCACGCGTTTATCGGGTATCCTGTACGTTTTTCCATCCTTTATAAAAACCGTTCCGGTCTCTATAAAATTGAAGGTCACATCATATTTTCTGCACTGCTCATATAGATCCCTTACCCACTCATACCTGCACGGACGCGAGCCGTCATAATTCTCTCCGCCGCACAGCACCTGCTCTATCTGCCCCGCGGAAAGATATTCGTCTATATCCACAGGTCCTATGAGCGGAGCGGTCATGATACCCTTATGCTTGAACGGAAGCTCATGCAGTATCGGTATGCGCTCATCCGCGCGCTTCTGATTTTCACAGGTCACATTGAAAAATATATTTTCCCAGCCGTCTCCCCAGTCCGGCGGCAGGCACTTTTCCACTCTCTGCGGCCGCTTCGTCAGCAGAAAGAATTTTACATCGCTGCGTATCCTCATAAGCTCCCATGCCTCAGCACGCCATGCATCCGCCTCCTCAAGAAAGAAGTCTGAGGTCATGCATACACGTATCATCTCGCCGCTTTCCACCTTATACGCTCCGGCTCTGTTCTTTTGTATAGGATAATTAAATCCTGTTTTTGTACGGTAAATATCCCGTCCGTTACGGTCGCGCATCCTGTCCAGGAAATACATATAGCAGTTTTCGCAGCCCTCGCTGCACTTGACACATCCGTGCCATGGGTTCCATATATCATGCATATCCTTCACCTCCAGGCTCTTCAGCCGATATCCATATTCCGGTACTGCTTCGGTGTGCATCTCATGTAGCGCAGGAACAGCTTATTGAAATAGCTGCTCCCGTTGAATCCGCATTCAAGCGCTATCTCTGAAATACTCCTGTCATCGCTTCGCAGCAGCTGCGCGCTCCTCATGATCCTGTACCGGTTAAGATAAGTGACAGGGGAAAGACCGGACACCTCCCTGAAAACACGGCACAGATACTCTCTGCTCATATGCGCATGATCTGCCATATCCTTAAGCGTTATCGCTTCCCGGTAGCTTTTATGTATAAAGTCCAGCACACTTTTTACAATATCCGCTCTCGCATCCTTCCTCCCCTGCGCTATGACCTCGGCCGGTCCTGAGATCAATGCCATTATGCGGATAAGATCGCTCTTTATGAAAAGCTCATAGCCTCTGTCCCTTGCTTTAAACCGTTCATTCGAGCTGTACGCTAGACCTACCGCCTCATCGCCGAGCATTATCGGAAAGGTGATCTGTCTTCTTATTATCGGGCGTATATACCTCGTATACAGCTCCTCATGCTCCGCCGCTATGAACTCCGGTGAGAATACGATCGCCAAAAAGCCGCACTCATCCGTAAGAGCGTATGTAGAATGAAGCGCGCCGGAATTGACGAATATCCCTTGTCCTGCGCAAAGGCAGTATTCATCGCCCTCAAGCTGTAATCTGATCCTTCCATGCGTAACGATAAACAATTCAAATTCTCTATGGTAATGAACAGTAAATATCACATCGCCGCCGCACCTGAAGCCGGTATCATATATCCCGACCGGGAAGCCGATAGTCCCGTGCATGACATGCTCATCAAGCTGATCTCTTCTCATATCGCAACCTCGTCAATATCGTTTCATAAACCATCAAGATAGTTATAGAAAAACGCTCATATTCTTAATATAATTATATTGTACCATATACATCAGGCAATGTAAATACCAAAGGAGGAGCATATGTACTTTTTTGATAAAAACAATAAACTGTCAGCTAAGCAAGGAAATGAGACCTTGATGATAGAAGCATGGGGAACAAACGCGCTGAGGGTAAGGGCGACACGGAACGCCCATTTCAGCGGCAGCAATAACGCTCTCACTCCGGCTGAGTCATCAGCAGAAATAAAGATCAGTGAACACAGCGCCGTCATAAGAAACGGCAAGATAAGCTGTATGATCAGCGAAAACGGCTGGATGGAATTCTACAGCGGCGACAGGCTGATACTTAAGGAATACAGCAGGGATTTCAGCGGCGCAAACGAGCATAGCCCAAGCATGAAGCTCTCCGCGCGTGAATTCAAGCCTGTAAGCGGAAGCGATTACAGCATCACAGCCAGATTTGAGTCCGTCAGAAACGAAAAAATATACGGAATGGGGCAGTATCAGCAGCCTGAGCTTGACCTAAAGGGCTGCATACTTGAGCTTGCCCAGAGAAATTCCCAGATAAGCATACCGTTCTATATCTCCAGCCTTGGATACGGCTTTTTATGGAACAATGCCGGGATCGGCGAAGTGATGTTCGGTGCAAACTACACGCAATGGCACAGCAAATTATCAGAGGAGCTTGATTACTGGATAACCGCAGATGATACTCCGAAAAAGCTTTTGGAAAACTATACGGAGGTCACCGGACGCGCGCCGGAGTTCCCCGACAACGCTCTTGGATTATGGCAGTGCAAGCTTCGGTACAGGACACAGGAGGAAGTGCTTGAGGTCGCTCGGGAATACAAGCGCCGCGGCATATCGCTCGATGTTATCGTTATAGATTTCTTCCACTGGATAAGACAGGGCGACTGGAGCTTTGACCCTGAATACTGGCCGGATCCAAAGGCAATGGCGGACGAGCTTAAAGAGCTGGGAGTTCGCTGCATGGTCTCGATATGGCCGACTGTTGACAGAAAAAGCGTCAACTTCAATGAAATGCTCAACAAAGGGCTTTTTATAAGGACGGAACGCGGCTCTATGCAGTGCTTTGACTTTCAGGGTGACACAGTTATCTATGACGCGCTTAATCCCGAAGCGCGCAGATTCATATGGGACAAGGCAAAAGAAAACTACTACGGCTTCGGCATCGATATGTTCTGGCTGGACGAGGCGGAGCCTGAATACTCCGCGTACGATCACGAGCATTACCGCCATTATACCGGTCCGGCATTAAAGGTCGGAAACAGCTATCCTAAGGAGCACGCGAGAGCCTTCTATGAAGGCATGAGAGCGGAGGGACAGACTGATATAGTAAACCTGCTGCGATGCGCCTGGGCAGGGAGCCAAAAATACGCGGTGCTCGTATGGTCCGGTGACATAAGATCGAACTTTGCCTCGCTGAGGGATCAGCTGAGCGCCGGACTCAATATAGGACTGGCGGGGATCCCATGGTGGGTATCAGACACCGGCGGCTTCTTCGGCGACGTCACCGATGAGCATTTCAATGAGCTGCTCATACGCTGGTTCCAATTCTCGGTCTTTTGCCCTGTGCTGCGTATGCACGGCGACAGAGGACCTCACGACATCCCCAAACTGTCCGAGCTGGACTACGGCGGCGGCTTTTCCGACACAGGCCGCCCGAACGAGCTTTGGAGCTACGGCGAGGATGTTTATAAAATATTGAGGAAATATCTTGACATAAGGCTTGGGATGAAAGACTACATAAAATCGGTAATGGATGAGGCAAGCGAAAACGGTTCCCCCGTTATCAGGACGATGTTTTACGAATTTCCTGACGATAAAAAATGCTGGGAAACGGATGACCAATATATGTTCGGTCCAAAATACCTCGTTGCCCCGGTGATGTATCAGGGCATGACGGAGCGCAGTGTCTACCTGCCGCAGGGCAGCTGGCGTGACATACACACCGGCATGACATACAGCGGCGGACAGACGATAACCGCCGCAGCTCCGATCGAGATAATACCGGTGTTTGAAAAAATATGATAAGGGACTTCGCGTTAGGGACCGCATAGGGCTGCTCGATCTTAGATGCTAAAAGCGACAGGCCCCCCGGCCGGGACACCCGATGTTTCAGCGGTGATCCCGGTCTGTTTTTTTATCGTTCTATCATCCTATAGCCGTTCATAATAAATTCTGTTACTTCACGGCCGCGCACACGCATCCCAAGCTCCTTCAATACCTCTATAAGCATTTCCTCGCTGAGCTCCGGTATATACTCTTTCGCTTCCGGCACCGCCTCTGTGAATTCATTGAAAAGACGCACGAGAAGATCATTCTTTCTTGATATATTGCGCGGATACCCGCGTGATATAAGCGCCATATTATTATCAAAATTAGGAGCCATACCCAGCACCTTGCCGTTATCAGCGTTTCTAAGTATTCCAAAATTAAAGGTGTGTCTGTCAGGATTGGCGCATATAGTATCAAGAAATAACATTCGCACATAATCTCCCGTACACAACGGCTCAAGCTCCTTCAGCGCTGAAAAGGTTTCGGCATAATCCTCATTGTCATCCATTATCGAAAATGCCGGCTCAAAATTTACTGACGCATTGCATGTAAAATCCCTTGTTTTGATTACGTCCCTGCCGCGCCTGTATTCAGCCATATTGAAACCGAGCTTCGATCCAAGCCGGTATATGAACAGCTCCGAAAAAAGCTCATCATGGTTAGCCCTCTTGTATATCCACCATTCTCCATCAATGAGCCTCCAGCACTTTTCAAAGCTCCCGATGTTTGTCAGCTCAGGCGTTTTTGAGCTGTTGCTGTTGGCCGCACGGTTAAAGCTGTCATAGCCTCCCCGAAGCGCAAGTGTGGAAAAATAATCATTGTCAAAACGGATGTCGCTGTAGCTGAGACAGCTCTCCGGCGGCTTTACCCAGTAGCTGTCAGTTATCGTGGCAGCATTTACCGCCAGGACAGTGCCTATATCATCCCGCTCCCTCAGACGCAGCGCCTTTTTCAGCAGTCTTGAATTCGCGCGGTGTTGATCTATCGCACGGCTTTCAAGCCAGCCCTGAACATTTCCTGTCCTTCTAAGATACAGCGGCACGAGAGCCTCATTAATTATCCTTATATCACCGCCGGAATACTCCGCTGTCACTGTATCGCGGTTCATTATAAGCAGTTCCATTGCTGTCCCTCCCTTACAGTCATATAGATCATTCCTCAGCTTTCGATATAACTACTTTCTGTTCAGCCTCTATCCACTCGACATCGGCATCAAGACATTCAGCGATCACGCGCAAAGGAACAAATGTCCTGTCTCCGACTATCCTTGGCGCAACGTCCGAGTTTATCACGATATCATTCTTTGTTATTTTATGGTCGCCTATCCGCATTTGTATAATATCATTGCCTTTTACAGCGGTGATCTGCTGTTCCCCGCCATTCCATTCTACCTCCGCTCCGAATGATTCGAATACCGCGCGCATCGGCACAAGCACACGGCCGTTTTCTATAAACGGCGGCTGATCAAAAACGATCTCGCTGCCATTGTAAAAAACTGGTATATCCGATAGCTGTGTTGAAGTATTATTGATTATGCCATCGATAATATACGGATCATCATTACTGCCCGATCCTGAATTTATAATCATATTGTCTGTATCTAAATAAAATGCGGGACAAACTCCTGATTTTTCAGTCACATTTCTATATGCGTATTTATCACCTCGTTCATTATAAATATATTTGACAAAACTATCATAGTATGCTTCATGAGGTTGATCATCATACTCACCGCTTATAGTACAAACAGCACTGTTATTGTCATTGTCATCACCAAACTCAAATGAATATGGGCTTTGGATCCAATAATCATAGCTATAATTATCCACATAATACTCATCATTGAGTTTGTGTGTTATATCCCTTGCCGCGGTTCCCATAAATGAATATATATCAAATATTTGTCTCTCATTTAATAAAAAGATTTTGTCCTCCACGCTTTCAGACTTCCCGCCCATTACAAATTCCAGCTCCGATACGCAAGATATTTTTTCAAATTCATCACCATGCGGCCGGCCTTTTCTATACTTGTTTTTAAATGGACGTTCATTATCATTCAAATCAGGTAAATATACTGAATGGTTTACAGTTTTTATCAGCTGCCGTTGTGTTTCGCTAAAATTTGTATTTGATAAAAACCCTTCTTCATCATAATATTCATTTGCTGATGACGTTGAATTTAACCACAAACGCAATTCGGAATTTTTCCATTCATTGCTTTCTTCATCAAAGGCTTTAAAACATAATATTTTATCACTGAACAGAAGGATCTCGTTCCTTTCGGTATCTTCAATGCACCTCCATAATATTGGTTCACCATTATAGGTACCCATTTGAATATATTGACCATTTTCTAACTTTTTTTGCGGAGTGTTTATATCTGCAATTTGAGCGGTACAAGGATCAAATGCAAATAGAAAGATCATCAATATTCCACATATGGTTTGCAGCTTTTTCATAATACTCAACGCCTCTCAAATAGTTTTTGTTTAAAAACATTATAAGCCATAAGTACAAATTTGTCAATCTATTTTTGCCAAATACCGCGGTTTTTGAATGAGTAATAAGCAACAAAAAAAGGACGACCGCTAAAGTCATCCTTCCTTTAATCCGGCAGCGTTCTACTCTCCCGGGAGGTCGCCCTCCAAGTACCATCAACGCTATTGAGCTTAACTTCTGTGTTCGGTATG
>CAJFVT010000033.1 GCA_904420525.1 uncultured Clostridia bacterium
GCAAGACAGGTAATATATATAAACACACAGATCGAAGGCGAGTATGCCGATGATTCGGGCGGCGCTGATCTGACGGATTCACAGGGCGGCGCAAGCAACGGGCTGGATGTCGGAAGCTCAAGAGACAGCTGGATAGAATATAAGGGCGTTAAGCTTGAGATGCTCGAAAGCGTTCTTATAAGATATTCGAGCAAGTCGGACGCGGCTGATATAAACATAAGCCTTGACAAGAGCACGGACGCCGATAAGCTCATCGCTGCCGGCACGGTGGAGCCTACAGGAGCATGGAATAACTGGAGCACCGCCGAATTCACGGTAAACGGCGACGTTATAAGGAAAGCCGGGCTTGACGATAACGGCTGCGCAACGATATATATCCAGACAAACAGGGCAAATCTTGACTATTTCAAGCTGACGCATACACAGGTGAACGATGAGGTGCCGTATCTTATCGAAGGCGCGCGCAATCTTGCGGACGGAGCCATGGAGGTAAATATAAGGTTCCGCGGCAGCTTACCGCTTGAAGGCATACTCACGGCGGAGCCGGAGGGCGGAGAGCCTGTAACTGTTGCGGTAGACGGAACAGGAACATACAGGATAGACACCGGAGCGTCGGATAATATCTCTGTTGAGCTGACTGTGAACGATGCGGAGGGTATGCCTCTTTCGGAGACGGTAACGCAGGTGTATCTAACGCCTGTACCGAGTACGATCGTTGTATACAGCCTTGACAGCGAGGAATATGACTATACGGTGCTGACCGGAGGAACGGATGAGACGGCGTTTGGCGAGACGGTGAACGGTCTTTCGGGCTACGGCAGCTGGACACTTGCGTCAAAGACATCGGCGCCGTACACCTACACTGATGTGAACGGAAACGAATACGAATATACCTTTACACATTCGTGGAGAGCCGGAAGAGGAGGCACGGCGAACAGGAACCTATACTTTACGCCGGTAGGAGAGGGCAAGGTAACGGTGCTCTTTAACGGCGGCGTTGGCAGAGACATGTACATAGAGCAGAACGAAACGGTTGTAACGGGCGTGGCAACGGGCAGTGATGTCGCGTTCAGCATGGATATCACCGATACGGAAAATCCGGTCTATGTATACGGCGGCGGCAGCAATAAGGATCTGTATGCCATCATCGTAGAATACTACGGCAGCCGCGGCGACGTTACGGTCTCGGAAGTGCCGGAGGAGGAGCCGGTCGATGAGGATATAGTTATCCAGACTGTGAGCTGGGGCGGCGAGGACAATATCGAGCTGACCAGAAATCCGGCCACAGGCGAAACAAAGGTCTGGCAGACGATAATAGGCGATCAGAAGATACAGCTCCGCACTGATGTTTTTGAGGAGACCTACGAGGGCTATAGGTACGGCGATACCTTTACGATAAATTCGCTGGCCGTGTATAAGGACAGGATATACGCGGGCTGTGACGATGGTATAGTTATCGTGTTCACGACATGCAGCAAGTGCTATCAGCTGAAGCGCGTATGCGGCTTTGATATCAAGGAGCTGACGATCGAGGGAGGTGTAATGACTGTCACCGACGGTGTAAGCACAGAGAATATCGATATGGGAGATATAGGCGGAGACTCGATCAAGGCGGAGGAGGCCATGCTGCTTGTAAGCAACGGAGCCGTTCTGATCGATGTGCGCGATGCTGCGGACTACGCTGCCGGACATGCTGAAGGATCGGTAAATATCCCGATCTACGAGCTTGACGCTGATACGCTTGCCGCGTACGATCCCGATCAGACACTCATATTTGCCTGCTATTCGGGGACCAGAGCGGCACAGGCGGTAAAGACGGCAGAGGAGCTGGGCTACATGAATGTCTATAATGCCGGAAGTGTTGATGACCTTGTATGAAGTAAACAAAATTAAATGAGTTTATGTCAAATTATTCGTGGAACAGGATAATATGATGTAGTATAATTTAAATATGAATAATTGATGAAAGGAGATATTGCACATCTTTACCGAAGATTGCGGTATCTCCTTTTGACTATGAAGGGAGGATTTCTTTTGAAAAGAAAAAAAATAACGGCGCTGCTTTCCGCGGCTGCAGTAGCGGCATCGGTCATACCGGCATCGTTAACTGCCGCTTTGGCAGAGGAACCGACAACTCTTGAGGTCGGTGCTGATAAGGAGTACACGACTATCAGCGCGGCCGTTGCTGCGGCGAAGGCTATCGATCCTCAGAGCGAGGCTGGGAGAGTTACGATAAATGTTGATCCCGGAGATTACGAGGAGCAGGTAAGGATCGAGGACATGAGTTTCATAACTCTTCAGCAGACACCGGGAACGGAGGATGACGGCAAAGTAGATCTTCACTGGTATTACTGTACCGGTTACTGCGCGGGCAATACAGGATTGGACGGACGCTATGACCCGAAGATCAACTGGAGCGATCCGAGGACTTGGAGCGGCTATGAGGAGGGCGATGAGCAGTTTACCGAATACCGTCTCGGACAGGTGCTTGAAGGTGTTGATACCATATCCTATTATGACACAGATGGCGTTGCGCATGAAAATGTTTCTGTGAGAGTAAGTCATCTCGGCAACTTTGACGAGCAGGCGGCATTAGTCATCGACAGCGATTCTACGGATATAACGGTAAAGGATTTCAATATAGTAAATTCCATACCCGTTATGGTGACGGAAGGCGAGAAGGCAATAAAGGTCGTTCCTCAGGAGGACAGGAACGCCGACAATGCTACAAGCTATGTACTTCCGAGACGTGACAATCTGGCGGTCTGTGATGAGGATACCGAACCGGTGGGAACGGACAGGGTAGTCAAAGCACTTGCGATAGAAAATGATGTTGAAAAGACAAAGGCTCTTGAGGCGCTTACAGATCTCACACCGGAGGAGAGCGCATATCTTGTCCGCTCGGACAAGTATAACGAGCGCGGCCATGCTATCGCGATAAACGGCGACAGGATAATCCTTGAAGGCATCAGGGCGAGAGGAAATCAGGACAGTGTATGGGTAGGCGAAGGCAGACAGTATTTCAAGAACTGTGATCTTATAGGCGGAACTGATTATATCTACGGTGACGCGACGGTAGTGTTCGATAATTGTCTCCTCGGTGCTGCCGGTATGACGAACCGCGACTACGGCGCAACGATAACTGCGGCGAACCATGATTCGGCAAATCCTTACGGATATTTGTTCTATAACTGTACATTGTATAATGTCCTTGACAACATAGGGACCTCAATGCTCGGCAGACCGTGGCGTCAGGATGCGCAGATCACGTTCTATAATACGGAGATAGACGACAATGCGGATATCGGCGCAAGCCCGGCCGGGATAGACAGCGTCGGCTGGCGCGATATGTCCGGAAATGAGGCCGATAAGGCGCGTTTCTATGAGTACGGGACATACAACGCAAGCGGCGCTGCCGTGGATCTGAGCCAGAGACTGGAGAACGAGAACGGATTCGGCTCCATCCTCGATGAATGGCAGATACTCGAATACAATCCGAGAAATTACTTCAACAGTGATTTCTGGCTTGAGACCAAGGGCAAGGACGAATGGGATCCGATGGATTTCGGCTCAACATATCTTGAGGTGGTCGACAGAGAGATAGCAAGCGCTGAGATAAACGTTCCTGAGGGCAACGACACATCAATAACGCTTCCGGAGCCCTCGGACAGCAATATAGAATTCAAGTGGGAAAGCGCGTCAACGAACGCGGTAGTATCGGATGACGGTTCATCCATAGAGGTAATACGTCCGGCTGCGGGTGAGGATCCGATCGAGACGACCGTAACGCTTTATGCAAGGGATAAGGAAAGCGGTCTTGGCGATAAGCGGGAGATACCCGTGACCATAGCGGCGACTACGGATACAGAGAATGTATTTGACATACCCGTTACGATAAGCCAGTCAACGAGTGAGAGCAACCGCTATACCGTTACGGTAACGAAGAACGGCGCTCTCATCAAGCAGCAGGTGATAGAGGTGAACGGCACCGAGACTGAGGCGAATATAGCCGGTATACCTGCCAGTGCGGACGGCATAGCATACGATGTTTCGATAGTTCCTGAGAGCGATGATTTTACTGTTACTGTTCCGGACAGCGGAAAAACGACTGTGACAGGAATAACGGGACGGGATGTACCGCTGGCGGTAACGGCGCAGAAGCTTGTCGATGAAACTGCCGGTACAGGTATATCGTTTACACCATCGGACAATACTTATCAGTCATATGATCTTATATCGCTCGCGAGGGCAAACGGAGCGGATGACGATATACTGTCATCGGATATTATAACCGTGGAGTATGATTTTGTTGCAAGCGAACGGCCGACAGGCGAGAGCTTTATAGATCTGAGATCGTCTGTGCCGCCGTCAAGCTGCAATAACAATGCCGATCCCGGCAGATTTACGCTCACAAGGATCAAGAACAACTGGGATCAGCTGGATATGGCAGACAACAGCATGGGTATCTCAGGATCATCCAATGTTGACGGCGCTTTGTGGCTCAATATTGCGGGTAAATTCGATTATGAAAACGAGACGCCGAGTCATGTTGCTGTGACTATAAACTACAAGACGCAGACGGTAACCGCGTCAGCATCCGGTTCGGGAGACAGCCAGAGTGTTTCATCATTTACATTTAACAGCTTCCCGGCAGGGGCGGAGAAAGGCGAGCTTTATATGGCGTTCTATCCGGTCGGAGCGGATACCTACAATATCTCGAATGTAAGCGTTACGTATAAGAAGATCATCACAGACGACGATCCTAAGCCCACACCGACTGACGAGCCTGTAACAACGCCGGATACTGTAGAGCTTGATATTGAGACATCAGCGGCTGACGGAGACCGGACATTTAACATTATAGAGCTTGCGGATGCGGCAGGCGCCGAGGGTATAGAGAATTCGGATACCATAAAGGTAAGCTTTGACGTGGACGCAGACAGTAAACCTGTAAAGGCCGGCTTTGTAGATTTTTCATTCGGAACCCCGAGCGATGCAAACAGTGCTGTTCCTCAGCGTTTTGCAGTGTTCAAGATAAATGACAGCTGGGAACAGATCGATACTGTAAACCATACACAGGGCTTCAGCGGTTCAAATGACGGACCCGGACAATGCTTGAATATTTCAGGGAAGTTCGATAATTACGATACAACACACACAGTAAGCATAGAGATCAATTACAAGGATAAGACGGTAACGGTGGATGGATCGGACAGCGGCAGCTATAAAAACAGCGGAACGCCGTATACCTTTGAAGGTTTCCCGGAGGGAGCTGAAAAGGGCATCCTGAACATGGGAGTATTTGCAGGAGATGTCACAAGTCAATGGACATTGTCTAATTTTAACGTAACATATGATAAGGTGGTGGAGGTACAGCCGCCGTCACCTACACCGACTGCAACAGCTACCGCGACAGCAACGGCAGATCCAACGGCTACGGCTACAGCGGAGGCGGATACTGATCCTAAGATAGTAAGCGCTTATAAGGACGGCGGAAACACTATGATCAAGCTGGACAATATCGATGAAGGTGTAGTTATAGGCGCTGTATATGACAATGATGTACTCGTGTCAATGAAGAGCGCGGAGATCGACGGCGATGATATCACATTGGAGGGTATCGAGGCTGATAAGGTATTTGTGTGGGAGAGCCTGCAGAGCATGAAGCCTGTATGCGATGGAGCATCTGTTGCTGATGCCCCCGCGGCAACGCCTACACATGAGGCTCCCATACAGCCGACACAGCTGCCTGACGGCACTATCAAGATAGACTTTTCCGCGGCCGGTTCAGTACCGGTATATACCGCTGAGACAGGGCAGGGCTTCAAATCCATATCCGGCGCGTATGCCGCGGAGGGCTATGAGCGCGAGGTCGCTCCGGTAAGCGAGATCGAGATCGCTGACGGCGCTGCGGCTGTCACGGAAAACAGCGGAGATTATCTGCGTGCGGATGATGATCAATTCCCGAACAGCACCGACGGCGGCAACCGCAATCACGGAGGACTCATATACAGGCTCGACACCGAGGGCGCGGGCGCGTATCATCTTGAGGTAGAGGTGACGGACGCATCATCGGTATACGTTGCTCCGACGGGAATGGACGCGTCGCGTCTTACGAGCACGAGCAACTGGGATAACGCCGGCGAAGTGCAGCGCACAGCAAGCGCGAAGTGGACCGGGAACGTATGGACGTACGATTTTGCAACGGGCGAGGATTTTGTTGAGATAGAGATCGAGCCGAGGACTCTGCCGTCTGAGGACGCGCCTCAGACGGTCGGAGTAAAGTCGATCAGTATAAAGCCGCTTGAGGTAAATCCTGCCGGTGATAAGCCGACTATCCATATACTCGGTGACTCAACTCAGAAAACGTATACGTTCAATGAGACTATCAGCGGCTGGGGACAGACGCTGGGCAATTATTTTGACAGTGATAAAGTAAACGTTGTAAATTATTCCATGGGCGGACGCGCGATGAAGAGCAGCTACACCGAGGGACGGTTTGACGAGGTGCTTATCTCAGGCAAGCAGGGCGATTACGTGTTCATCCACTCGGCGCATAATGACGAGACAACGAGTCTGAACAGGTTCTCGCGCGGAGCCGGACTTTACAGCGGCGATCTGGAAGCCAACAACGCGAATTATCAGAGATGGCTCGATATGTATGTTGAGGCTATAAAGGCGCGCGGTATGACCCCGGTGCTCGTTACGGGCATGCCGAGAACAGGAAACGGACGGTACAGTGAGAGCGAAGAAAAGCCGAACGGCTTTGATCCGGATTCGCCGGCGCTCATGAGAGCTAAGGCTGCTTCCGATCCTGAGGTAGGGCTTGCGGAGCTTTACGCGGGCGCGAAGGACTATATCGACAGCCTTGAGGATAATGAAGTAAAGTATATATACAATTCGTACGAGGCGGGCGAGACTCCGGCCGAGAA
>CAJFVT010000034.1 GCA_904420525.1 uncultured Clostridia bacterium
CAAGCTTTATAAACACTGCAGATGCGAACATGGTAGATGTGATGTGGAAAAGCGACAAATACAAAGCTTATCCTACTGCTGTAGCGGCGACTCCGGTTGATGAAAACGGAAATATAACAGCAATGATCGGAGGGCAGAGTCTGCTGTTGACGGTAACACGCAGTTCGGACGGAACGGTGACCATGAGCAGCGAGTTCAACGCTCCGGCTATAGCATCGATGATAGATGATATGATATATGCAGAGAGTGCCGGTCAGTTCCTGTTCCTTAACGGCGACAAGCTTACGGCGGCAAAGGATGCGGTTACACGTGTGGACATGACTGCAGCGCAAATAGATCCGTCTCTCGCACCTGATGAAGGCGAGGAGTTGACTGTATCGGTAACAGCTATAGGAGCTAATGATAACTATATTGCAGTAGGTCTCAGCAACGGTACAATCTACTATACGGCTGCAACAGAGATTACGTCATCAACTCAATGGACAAAGATCACAGAGCCGACAAACAAAATAGGGGAACCTATAACAAATATTGTGTTTGACGATGACACGAGCGACAGCTTTGTTGCGTTGAGTTCAAAGAAAATAATCAAGGGCGATACCTCGCTTTATTGCAATATATACGACTATGTAGCTGAGTACCGTAACATAAGTGATCCGTATGTTACAACAGAAACACAGGAAAATCCGTTTGAGGGCGTGCGTCTTATAGGCGGAGCATACAGCCCAACGCTGGATAAATATGTTGTATACGGCGATACAACAGAAAAACTTCCGAATGAAGACGGAGTTGAGAGCTATTGGGGAATGATCTTTACATCGGATGATGGTCTCACTTGGGAAAGAGTATATCAGGGATATACATTTACACAGAGAACTATGTCGAAGGATGATCCTAATGTAGTTGCAAGCTATAATGAAGTTAGAAATGGCGCTGTATGGTGGAAAAATGAAGGAATATTTATAATTTCGGCATCAATATCGGAGCATTCGGGTGACTCGTTGATTTCAGAGGATGGCATTACATGGACACACCGTGCCTATAAGGATACAGGATTAAGATTGAATGTAGATATTGCAGTCGGAGGTGACGGAAATCTCTATGCAGGAGGAAGCGGTAAATCTGTGAGAAAATATACAGCATGGAGTACGGAAAGCATGGAGACGATAAATTTACAAGATAAGATATCCGGTGGCTGGTATTTGAATCAGCTATCAGTAAGTAATGAAGCGGATCCGGCAATTCTTACATATCAAAATGCCGAAGGCGCAATCAGGGATAACACTGTAACAGGTGGAGAGGAAATAGACAAATGGAGTATTAACGCCAACATACAAGGTTCAGGCAGAATCACAGATTCGGTATACAGTGGCGATCTCAACAGCTTTGTGGCTGTAGCAACAGCCGGAAATAGGACAACAATAATAAATAAGGGCGGTTCGGTGACTGTAGGACCAGTTGTTAGTGGAGGAGTAATATGCAATGCAATCGATACCAATGGCGAGGTATTTATGCTTGCAGGACAGGACGGTAATGTTTATACCGCTCCTGATACAGCAGAATTTGCGAACTCATCACTTTCAGCGGTTGCATCGGCAAACGGCAGCGCAAATACGATGCCGCTGACGAATGTATTCAAGGCCGGAGACATGTTTATTGCGACCGCATCGGATAATACAGACAGTGATGTTCTTGTTATTTCAAAGAATGCTGAAACAGGCAGTTATGAGTATGTTACGGCAAGCAGTCTCATAGGTCCCGGAGAAATGGCTCCCGGAAGCACAGTAAATGTATGTGTTGATGTTGACAATCAGTTGAATGAAGTATGTACATTTACGCTTATCTCGGCAGTGTTCTCACCTGATAAGAGATGTGTGCAGATCGATACTCATAACGCAACTGTAGATGCACGCGTTAAAGAGACAGTAACAATGCCTGTAGAGATAGGAGCGGATGTACCGGAGGGCTCCACCATGCGTCTGTTCGTATGGGACAGTCTTGAGGGAATGGTTCCGCTGACGGATGTATCCGTCCCTTTCAATTAACGGACGGTCACAAAATATATGTTTCCCCTGACGGCGATGACGCCGCCGCGGGAACGTATAGAGAGCCTGTGCGGACGCTTGAAAGAGCGATAGAGCTTGCTGAGAGCGGAAGCGGGGCGGATGAGATATGTATGCGCGGAGGAGTTTACTATGTATCCGATACAATAGATATATCATATTCGGGAGAATGGTATTCACCTCTGCGCATAAGCGCATACCGCGGCGAGGAGGTCATAATAAACGGAGGCTATGATATAAGGCTTTCGGATATGACGGAAGCAGATCCCTCGTTCACGGATAGGATAATCGACAAGCCCGCGGAGGGGAAGGTTCTGCAGTATGATCTCAAGGCAGCCGGTGTGACCGACTACGGAGAGATCTCGCGCAGGGGTCACCTTATTTCCGAGGAAAAGGAGGCTCAGGCGGAGCTGAGTCTTGGCGGCAGCGTGCAGAAGCTCGCGGGCTGGCCGAACGAAGGCTATACCGGTCTTATCAGACCGGCAGCCGGTTCGGACGAATACGGAACGAGATCGAGAACAGGAATAGCGAACGGCTGCAGCTTTGCGGTGGATTATGACCGTCCGTCATTGTGGAGCAGGCAGGATGAGGCATGGCTCGCAGGAACGCTCGGTCCGAATTATGAGTTCGACTATTATCCTGTGAGCAGGTTTGACAATGAGGAAAACCGCGTCTATTTAAGAGAGGGCGCGCTTGTGGAATATTACACAGAGCCTTATTACCGTTTTGAGAATGTTCCGGAGGAGCTTGATGCTCCGGGTGAGTATTATATAGACCGTGAAGCGGGTGTTCTGTATTATTATCCTCCTGAGAACACACCGGAGGACGCGGTTCTGACTCTGACGATGTCTACGCCGAGTACAGAGAGCAACGGCGTGAATTCATTGTTCAGGCTTGAAAACTGCAGCAATATCATTTTTGAAGGGCTTACGCTCCGCGGCGGCAGAGGTTCTGCCGTAACGGGAAGATACAACAGCGGTATAAGCCTGATAAACTGCGATATAGACAGCTTCGGCGAAAACGGGATAAGGATGGATTATTCCGACCGTATAACGGTTCGGGGGTGCAGCGTGCACGATGTGGGGCAGGACGGGATACTGTTCTCAAACTGCGGAGGGTATGCAGATATTACACCGAACTTCAACATGGTATGCAACAACGATATATATAATTTCGCAAGACTTGAGAGAAGCTATAAGGCCGGGATAAATTTCGGCTATAGGTGCGTAGGAGCGACCGCGGCGAGAAATCATGTTCATGACGGACCGCACGCGGGAATGATCTTCTACGGAGTAAACAACGACATATATGGGAACGAATTCAATGATCTTGTGACAGAATTCAGTGATATGGACGCTGTATACGTGAACAATTCAAATTATCCGTGGGAAAGAGGCAACAGGATACACGGAAATTATTTTCATGATATAGGCAGAAGCTCCATGAACGGCATACATCAGATAAACGTAAGAGCGATACGTACAGACAATAAGGGCTGCGGACTCAGCGTTTACGGAAATCTGTTTTACAGGATCGGCGACAGCGGATCGGGAACGAGAGCAAATAACGGTATCGGGGCGGTAACAGCTGAGGGGACACATAACAGCATCACCAACAATTTGTTTGTGGATTGTACCGAAGCATATTTCAATACTCAGCAGTACCGGGTGATCGAGCCTGCGGAGGACGGGACACTGTATGCTGATACCGATATGATAAACGGAGTGACGGCGGCTGATCTGAAAAAACAGATGAACAGCTATCTTCCGGTTTACGGAGCGGCGTTTCCGGAGCTTTATGATTTCTTTTACGAGCATCCGAATATGTCGAAAACAAACGAATTTAAGAACAATATAGTTATAAATATAGCCTTTCCGTTAAGCGAGTATAACGGCGCGCAAAACGCGGAGGGCTTCAGAGGTTCAACGGAATTGACTGAAGGCTCAGGGAATTATGTAAGCAATGAGGACCCGGGCTTCA
>CAJFVT010000035.1 GCA_904420525.1 uncultured Clostridia bacterium
CATGATAAAATGTTGCACAAAGGGAGTAAGGTTTTCTGTAGTTTTTCATATCCTACTTTACACTACCAAATTTTATTTTATATAAGGTTTTACTGTCTTAAACGAAATGTCTTCGGTGCAAGACGGTAAACCAATATACATGCAATAATACAATACAAAATGCAGAACACGATCGTAAGCGTACCGAAAATAATTGTAGTCATCCTGACTTTTATCATGTAATAGCATACCAAATATGTTGCAATTTTTACGAGCTGGTATGTACCGCTTTTTATTTCTGATGCCGCATTATACGGCTGCATCAGATAATATATCGTTAAGTAGTGTACGGAGAAAAACGCGCTCATGCACAGTATCGATACAATAATTACTGCATAGCTGATAGCATTGTCCGTTCCGCCTGTAACAAACAGCAAAAGCGACGCTCCGATCCCGATAGCGGCAGCCGGAAGCGCGTTGATCTTCATGATCTCTCTTAAGCGGATCGCAAATAATCTCAAGATCATTCCCGGCTGTTTATAGAATGGATATGTCAGCAGACTGTGGTCGCAGTTTATGAATAGAGCATGTGTAAAGCCTGTTCCTCTATTGATAAAATACATAACAAATGCAAAATATGGCAGCAGGTTCGGGATCAGATAATTTACAGTTCCCTTTAGCTCAGGAAACAAATACGAGGCTATCATAATCCCGGCGGTCAGTACGACACACACATATGTTATTTTTTTTGATGCACTCCAGAGGATGTTCTTATGTCTTTTTATAAATAGCTCATTTAAGTATTCAAATCCTTTGCGAGTGCTTGTAATGCTTGTATCGGCTGATATATACTTTTCTGATTGTTTTTTTAAGGCTTGTGTTTTTTTGTCGGCAAAAGGCTGTGTCTGCGCAAACAGATCTTTGAATACTTCTTTATATTCATTAAATCTTATGATCCTTAAAGCGCCGACAAGCCCTAGGGGTACAAAGGCAATGAATAATGATGTGCTTACGAGCTGCGGAACTGCGAGATCAACAGCGGGCAGACCTCCCGAAAGAATGACCATCAATGCCACAAAAGCCCATAAGAATTTCCCAAGCTTGTTTTCATTATACGCAAGGCCTCGTTTTTCATAATCCCAAAGCGAGGTAGCAGCGACAAAAAGCTTCAGTCCGGCAATTGAAAATGGCAGCATAACGCTTAGCCATACAGGCAGATCCAAAAGCGGACGCATCATGATCATAAATGGTAAAAAGCCTATTATGAGCTTTAAAATAGCATAACCGTAATTTATCAAAACGTACTGCTTCGCATCCATCCGCATAATGAACACTGCGTAGTATTTTTCTTTAGTTGGATTAAATAGATTGGTGTTCAAAAAAGCTCCTACGATAGTCAGGAACAAAAGCATATGCAGGAATAATTCGCTTATAGGAAAAACTCCGTTATATCCATTGGCAACTATAAAGTAAATACAGCCAAGATAAATAAATTTTCCTAAAAATGCCGAAATGAGCTCCCATACGACCGATAGGATATTCGCAAAGGTTTTTAAGCCCCTTGCACTGTATAATGCGGAAGGCAGGATCATTTTTATCAACAGCGTCTGCTTTAAAGCATATAAAATACTGTTTACACGATATGTATTTTTCAGCGCAAAAGAGATCTTGAGTGTCTTATTCATTGCCATCCTCCAGGAGCGTTTCAATGATCTTATTTTTTAAGTCTTTATTATTGAGATCGGATTTTTCCACGAGCTCCAGCTCGCCGTGGCTCAGCAGTAGAATATCATCGCACAGATCGACAGCCAGATCAAGGATATGAGTGGAAAAAATAATTATACATTCTTTCTTCAGGGAACGGAGCAATTGTTTCATTTCCTCCGCGATCACTACATCCAGAGAAGTGAGCGGTTCATCCAAAAGCAGAATATTGGGTTTTGCAATAATATTTACAAGCATCTGCATCTTATTTTTCATACCGTGAGAGTAATCTTTTAGAAGCTTGCCGCGATCTTCGTGGTCAATGCCGATATAATCGAAATACTCGTCTATAGATCTTCTATCAGTGACGGTACTTTCATTTATATCTAGAAAAAATCTCAGAAACTCTCTTCCAGTTAAAAACTCCGGCACAGTAGGAGTGGAGAGAACATACCCGATATCCTCAGGCCTTACATTGCGGCGTGTTCCGTTTTCTTCAATATAAAAATCGCCTCCGTCTGCTTTCACGTCACGGTTCAAACAATTGAACAATGTGGTTTTTCCGGCGCCGTTACGGCCCAAAAGCCCGTAGATCTTACCATTGTTAAATGTGAAATCAATATCCTTTAAAACTGTTTTTTTCTCAAAGCTCTTTGATAAGTGTTTTATTGTGAATTTAAGGCTATTATCCATTTGTTAAATCTCCCTTTTAATACTGAGCAAGCAAAACACGGCATATCGGTACGCAAACGCTGCGGGCGCATTTGCAAGCATAAAGCAACATTTTTTGCCTGATCATTTAGCCTGGCAACGTTCTGTTTTGTTTATACAACAATATTATAGCATAGATCATTGCATTAGGCAAGACATATATAACGTTTTGCGGTGAATAACATAAATATTCTATTATTATGGCATAAGGCTTTTGCTTTGTTAATATTTCCTGCTGGGGAAGACTGGAGAATATACAATACGTACTAAAAAAATACCGCTGTATTGTCTATATTGAGTACTTGATTTATGTTGTACATTGTAATATAATATAGCTGTTAGCTGAAGGCCGGCTGTTATGGATTTATACCTTCGAAGGAGTGAAGCAGGATAATAGTTTCATTTGATTTTTGGGAGTAAGTGGGTATATAAAACGAAATGCAGAATGGCCGCAATGGGCAGATCATTCATTGCAGTGGGCTGAAGGACTTGGATTAGATAATATATTTTTAAAATCTCCCGAAATGGTTTCTATGCGCGGCAAAATACGTCAGGATATAGGGCTGGAGCCGTAGCGGGATAATGCGCCGCATTTAATGAATCAGCTGCAGTTTTGGCTGTATGAATATCAAATCCTTTCAGATAAGTATTGAAAAAGTGTCACATTCTATATTCCCTCTTGAAAATCTATGGTTTTCATGGTACAATATTGATAATAGAATAACAGGCAGAGCCATAAGAAAGGTGAAGAGATATGGAGATCACAATTGAAAAGGTTTATGAGGCTATCGATAAGCTTGTTTCGTACGGAGTGCTTACAGAGCTTATCAGTGATGGAGACAGGATATATGTCAGGAACCGGCTGCTTACAAAGCTCGGATTGGATGCGTATGAGGAAACAGGTGCTGAATGCGGCAGTATAGAAGAGCTTGATGATATACTTGAAACGCTGCTCGACTATGCCGCGGCCAACGGACTGCTTGAAAATGACAGCATAGTGTACAGGGATATTTTTGATACCGAACTGATGGATACGCTTACGCCGTTTCCGTCTACAGTTACCGAAAAATTTTACAGCCTTTATGAAAGATCACCTAAGGAAGCTACAGATTATTTTTACAAGCTCTCCGGCGATACCAACTATATAAGGCGCGGAAGAATAAAGAAGGATGTCAAATGGACGATAAATTCCGAATACGGAGAGATCGAGATAACGATAAACCGTTCCAAACCGGAAAAGGATCCAAAGGCGATCGCGGCGGCAAAGCTTCAGAAGCAGTCATCGTATCCGAAATGTCAGCTTTGTGTGGAAAATGAGGGCTACGGCGGCAGGGTAAATCATCCGGCGCGTCAAAATCACAGAGTCATCTCTATAGATATATGCGGTGAAAAGTGGGGCTTTCAGTATTCGCCTTATGTTTATTATAATGAACATTGTATCGTATTCAACAGCAGACATATACCAATGGTCATAGACAGGAGCGCATTTGCGAAGCTGCTTGATTTTGTAACACGCTTCAATCATTACATAATCGGTTCCAATGCCGACCTGCCCATAGTAGGCGGCTCGATACTTACGCATGAGCATTTCCAGGGCGGAAACCATATTTTCGCTATGCAGCGCGCTAGGAGCGAAAAGACCTATAATATCAATGGCTTTGAGGATGTTGAGATCAGCCGTGTTGCATGGCCCATGTCGGTCATCAGGCTGAAATGCAGTGATAAAGAAAAGCTTGTGGAGCTTGCTGACAGGATCCTTGCAAGCTGGCGCGGATATACTGACGAGGAGGCGTTCATATTTGCAGAGACGGACGGAACGCCGCATAATACGATAACACCGATAGCGAGCATGTCTGAAGGCAAGTATGTGCTTGATCTTGTACTTCGGAACAATATTACCACTGATGAGCATCCGCTTGGAGTGTATCACCCGCATGCGGAGCTTCATCATATAAAAAAGGAAAATATAGGGCTTATAGAGGTGATGGGACTTGCAGTCCTCCCGTCAAGATTGGTTGAAGAGCTTGACGCAGTTGCGGACGCCCTTGTAAACGGAAAGGATATGCGCAACGATGAAAAAACAATGGCTCATGCCGGCTGGGCTGAGGAGGTAGCCGCGGCGCATCCGGAGCTTAACGCGGAAAATGCGGATGAGATACTCCGCGGGGAAGTCGGCAGAGTATTTGTTAAGGTCCTTGAGCATGCAGGTGTTTATAAGAGGAATGAGCAGGGCATGGCTGCGTTTGACAGGTTTATGGCTCAGGTTTGATAAATATAAGGATCGGTTTTAGGGCAATGAATAGGATTATAGTCACTGATAAAAAGAAGGCGCCCATGGGCGATTTTTACGGAATATTTTTTGAGGATATAAACCATGCCGCTGACGGCGGGCTTTATGCGGAAATGATACGAAACAGGAGCTTTGAGTTCTCCCCTATAGATAACCCGTCCTATAATGGTCTGACTGCATGGAATGAGTATGAGCCTGAGGGGACGAAGGTATCATTGCATATTGACCGCAAGGATCCGATGTATAAGGAAAATCCGCATTATCTTGTTATGGATGTAAAAACGGACGGTGCGGAGGCCGGAGTAAGAAATGAGGGCTATAACAGCGGTATACCGCTTTATAAGGATAAAAGCTATTATCTTAAGATATGCGCGCGGGCGGCGGAGGGAACAGTCGTAAGGGCAGCGCTTGTAAGCGTGGATGGAAGGATATATGACAGTGCCGCATTCTCTCTCAGCGAGGACTGGCGGGAATATAAGGCAAAGCTCACCTCTGACACGGAGGATTTCTCGGCACGGCTGATGCTTTCCATGAACAGGAACGGCAAGGCGTGCTTTGATCTTGTATCGCTGTTTCCGGAGGATACATATAAGTCGCGTAAAAATGGCTTAAGGCGTGACATTGCGGAATATCTTGAAGCGCTTAAGCCTAAATTCGTGCGTTTCCCCGGAGGATGTCTTATACATGACGGTTCCCTAAACAAGGATGACCGCGATGCGAACTACCGGTGGAAAAACAGTATAGGTCCGCTTCAGAAGCGCGCGGCAAGGCGTAACAACTGGCGCTATAACCAAACACTGGGCTTGGGCTACTATGAATATTTCCTGTTTTGCGAGGACATAGGTGCGGAGCCGCTGCCGGTGCTTCCGGCAGGCTATAATCCTCATTCAAAGCAGGGTGTACCGTTCGATGAGCTGGGTGAATGGATAGACGATGCGCTTGATCTTATAGAGTTTGCGAATGGGGATGCAGATACTGAATGGGGCTCGGTGAGAGCGGAGCTGGGGCATCCTGGGCCGTTCGGTCTGAAATATATCGCGATCGGGAACGAGGAGGTAGGTCAGGGATTTTTTGACCGGTATGACTTTTTCCATAAGGCGATACGCGAGAGATATCCTGAGATAAAGATAATAAACTCGGCAGGTCCGTTCAATCACGGAAGCGAGTATGACCGCGGCTGGACCAGTGCCGAAAAGAACGGCTCGGATATTATAGACGAGCATTATTATATGACTCCGGAGTGGTTTATCGCAAATTGTCACCGGTATGATGATTTCAGCGGTGATGGCACCAAGGTTTTTCTGGGTGAATATGCATCGTGGGATAACAAATACCGGAATGCCTTGGCCGAGGCTGCGTTTATGACCGGGCTTGAAAACGACGCTCATGCAGTAGCGCTGGTCTGCTATGCGCCTCTTTTGTGTAACGCTCAGTATGTAAACTGGGAACCGGATATGATATGGTTCGATAACCATCGTGTTTTTGGAAGCGCGAATTATTATGTGCAGAAGCTGTTCATGACAAATCTCCCGTCTTATCTGCTTGAAACAAAGCGTGAGGGCTTGGACAAAACGTATGCGGCAGGTCCGGAACGGATAGAGGGAGGCATAAGCATCGCGGCAGACCGCTGCGGCGCGGTGCTCAGTGACATACGCGTAACAAATGATGATACCGGCGAGGTAATGGAATTCGGTGTGCTTACGGATGCGGACGGCGAAGCGGAGCTTTGTTCCGTATATGCGGATAAATATACATTAGAGCTGACGGCAAGACGGATCTGCGGTGAGCTTGGGTTTAAGATATCATTCGGCAGCAGCGGTGAGCGGAGCAGATACGTATGGTCTGTAGGCGGATGGCAAAATCAGGACTGTTGTATAGATAAGTTAGAGGGTCACGCGTCGTGTCTGACACAAAGCCGGTTCACTGTTGAGACGGGTATAGAATACAGGCTGAGGCTTGAGGTCAGCGGCAGAGGCATAAAAACGTATATAAACGGCATCAAAATGAATGACGTTATTGATAAGCGTCAGATAAATGAGGAGCTTTATTTCACTGCCGGTATCGATGATGAAACGGGTGAGATAATAGTCAAGGCGGTGAATATAAACGAAATGCCTGTTGTGAGCACGGTCGAATACCCGTTCGGGGGCAGAGCCGAGGCAGAGGTATCGGAGCTTTCCGGGTATTCGCTTGAGGATAAGAACAGCTTTGAGGAGCCTGAGAAGATATATCCGAAAACAAAAAGTATCATTGGCGAGAACGGCAGCTTTGAATACGAGTTCCCGCCGTTAAGCGTTACGGTGTTCAGGATAAGGAATACAAAATAATATTTTTGCTTTGTTTTTGAGTTTTATAATAATTTGATCAAAAAAAATGACCGGATCCACAGCGGCCCTGACAGGGGCTGTATACGGATCCGGTCTTTCATATTTGCTTGAAGCTGTAAGCTGAGCATAAGCCGGATATCAGCCGTCTATTTCAGCTATTTTAGTCTTATAATCTATCTGTTCCTTTATGAATTTGTTTATGCATAAAAGATTTGAGCAGGTATAGCCGAAGGCTCCGTAGCGGCATTCGCTTTCGGGTTCCCGGCATGAATCACAAAGGCACATTTGTCCTTTATTGACCGGAATGACGATGTAATCATTTTCGTTAAGCAGACGGACCGCATCATCTATTTTTTGTTTCATATCGTCTGACATGGGCGCACGACCTTTCTTTTTATATGATGGTATATATTCTAACATAAACTATGAGAAAAGTCAACGAGGCTGCGGCAGTCTGTTGACATTGCCCGTTAAGAAGTATATAATTGAATTATAATATATGGATAGGAGGAAACAGAAAATGAAAAAAATAAGCATTTTACTTACAGGAATACTGCTCACACTCGGTATTGCCGGCTGCGGCAATAGCGGAACGGAGACCGCAACACAAACTCCGGCTGCCGAGCCAACGGCTGCGGCTGAAACGCAAACAGAGACGGCTGCGGATAATAGCTGCGGCGCCGGTACAGGAAACACGCTTATTGTATACTATTCAGCCACCGGGAACACTGAGACGATCGCGAATTATATAGCTGATGCGACCGGCGGAGACCTTTTTGAGCTTGAGCCTGCCGAACCGTATACAGACGATGATCTGGATTGGACGGATGACAACAGCCGTGTTACTCGTGAACATGATGACCCCGCTCTGCGTGATGTAGAATTGGTTGCCGATACCGTTGAAAACTGGGATTCGTATGACACAGTATTTATCGGCTATCCGATCTGGTGGGGTATAGCGGCATGGCCGGTGGACGGGTTCGTAGAGGCGAATGACTTTACCGGAAAGACTGTTATTCCATTCTGTACCTCGTCAAGCTCAGATATGGGAGACAGCGGAATGCTGCTTGAGGAAATGGCAGGAACAGGCGAATGGCTTGAGGGTATGAGGTTCCGCGGCAGCGCGTCGGAGAGCGATGTAGCCGAATGGATAGCGGAGCTTGAACTGTAAATTAATAATCATTGCAAACAAGAGCAGTGCCGAAATGTTACAAATTTCGACACTGCTCTTGTACGTGATGCGATTGTTCTTACAGGACTTATCCGCAATTGTGATAACAGCGGACTTTCTGCACAGCGATAAGCGGTATTTGCTGATATTTTTATTGCAATTTTGAAATGAATATGGTATACTATATTTGAAGGAACAGATATGGAAGGAATGATCGATAATGAGATTGTATTTGGATAACTGTTGCTTTAACAGACCATTTGATGATCAG
>CAJFVT010000036.1 GCA_904420525.1 uncultured Clostridia bacterium
TGAGCGTCATAGAAACATGTAAACGCAAGGGAGAGAGCGTGTTTGGTAAGATAACAGAGATGCTCTTAGACAGACCTATTATGGCAAAATAGGTCTTTTTGGAGTGCGCGATACCTGAATAGTAACTTCATTCTAATTCCTCCATATTTATAAAGTTTATATACCTATTGCTTTTCGCAGCATCTTATGCTATAATATATTATAAACCTTTGTGTAACACAAATGTCAATAGGGGAAAATGAAAATGAAAAAATTTTTTTCGATCGGAGAAGCCGCCAAGGCTGCCCGTACAACGAGTGAAACGCTGCGTCATTATGATCGCATCGGATTGGTGAGGCCGAGCAAAAAAGACGAATGGACAAATTATCGTTACTATACAGAGCAGGATATTGTCAGGTTAAATACGGTGCGTGCGTTACAGCTTATGGATCTGTCTCTAAAAGAGATAAAAAAGGTTTTAGAATATGATGACCTTGAAAAAATCGTGGAGTTTTTAGATCGGGCGGAGAAAAAGGCTGATGAAAAAATCGCGGCATTGCAATACAGTAAATCAAAAATTGAGACAGCAAAAGCGGATTATGAGAAAAAATTGCAGGGGCAGAAAAATTTCAATGGGGTTCTTATAAAAGATCTTCCGGAGCGTGTTATTTTGATCTCAGATACATTAGAGATGCCGACACTTGATAATCTTTGGAATTATCTTGGTCATTTCTATGATAAAGTCACTCCTGCGCTGAAAGAGCAATTTTTCTTCGAAGATCTGGCCGGCATATATACAGAAAAGGGGATATCAAGGCTCTTTGCTGTCTGTATTCGTTATGCGGATACAGATGGATTAAAGGTATTGCCGAAAGGAAAATATTTATGCGCTAACTGTACCGAGGAAGATAGAGAACAGATTTTAAATGAGTTAATACAAATAGCTCAAACAAAATATAGGGTGGATCCTGCATTTACAGTACAGCTTGTTATTGTATCGGGTGTTTTGCGGTGGACTTATGAGGCACAGGTTTATGTTGACAGATAATTATATTATAGTAGATTTAAATATCAAATTTTGAATTAGTGGGGTAAAACAATGGATATAAAAGAAATAAGCTTTAATAAAGAAGAAAAACGAGCCGGTTGTGAGAATACACCGGAGCTTGAGACCGAAAGACTGCTGCTGAGAAAATTCACTGACCGTGATATTGATGATATGCTTCTGCTTTATGGAGATGAAGATGTAAATAAATTTCTGCCGTGGTTTCCGCTCCGAACGAGGGAGGAGGTCATCAGATATCTGCATAATGTTATTTATCCTGTCTATAAAAAGGATATTGCGTATACCTATGCAATAACACAGAAACAGGACGATCGTGTCATAGGTTATGTACATGTAAACGATATCGGAGACAGCAACGATATAGGCTATGCTCTCCGCAGAGAATTTTGGCATAGAGGAATAACTAGTGAGGCAGCTGCAGCAGTCATTGCCCAAATGCGTAAAAACGGATTGCCATATGTGACGGCAACACATGATGTCAATAATCCGTATAGCGGTGAGGTGATGAAAAAGATAGGTATGACTTACCGTTATTCATACGAGGAACAGTGGCAGCCGAAGGGAATTTTGGTCACCTTCAGAATGTACCAATTAAATTTAGATGGAAAGGATGAGCGTATTTATCGAAAATATTGGGATAAATATGATGTTCATTATGTTGAAAATGTATGATATTTGTGGATGCAATGACCTCAGGGTTAAGATCCATACATAAAATATAATGATCAGCGGCTATCATAGATGATAAGTCGCTTTTCTTATGCAGAAAACGACATTGCATTTGCGGTCTGACAGTAGTGAAATTGTCGGTTTTGCTTACGATCTTACCTTGGTAATTGATTGTATTTAATTTCTATATATTACCAATAATAAACATTATTAAAAAATTGAATATTTGCTTTAAATAAGCGATTTTATTATATTATAAAGATAGTAATTATTCATTAAAATTTGAAAAAAGTCAATTATTATACGTTTTTGCTCTCTTAAAAATTAACAAAATTTACTTTAAATATAAAAATACGCTTTCTTTTGTATATATCTGTAATTATAATATGATAATGTAATGATAATTTTTATCGATCATATTATGAAACGGAGAATAACAAATGAAAAAGGAAGAGAGAGACAGAGTATTATCAGAGGTAGGAGAAAATCTGGCAAGAAACAGGGAGTGCGCGGGCTATACAGTGGAAGAGCTGGCATGCTTGCTTAGGATCTCGGAGAGAACATTACGTGCATACGAGTACGGGGAGCATCAGATGTCTGTGGAAACAGCGGTGCAAATATCAGAGGTATGCGGAACAACAGTGACAAAGCTGATAGGGATCCGAGGCAGTGATGCTGATGAATTCAGTGATACAAAGCTTCTTAAGTATAAATATATAAGAAAAATGATGGATATGACTCAAACAGAATTTGCAGAGGAGATAGGAGCGTCGCGTTCAAGTATATATAATTATGAATCAGGGCATATCAGTATGCCGATCAAGGTGTTTATAAAGCTTTGTAAGATCTGTGAACTGTCAGATAATGCGATAAATTCACTCGCATGGAATATGACGAAGAGCAGCGGTTAATGCATATATGGATATTACTGCCCTGAATGAAAATATTGGATGTACTGAACAGATATGTACGCTGCTTAATGTGTCAAATCCATCTTTGTGTAGTTTGACTGTATTCATTTTGTGTTTTTGTGCAAAGATACAGAAAATAAAAAAAGTATGAGAATAGTATTGACCTTAAGTAAACTTTAAGCTGTATAATCATAATTAAGACAATGTAGTTTGGAATAGTTTTGCCCTATGGAGTCAGAAAACAAAAATGAGGAGGTCATGCTATGAATAAACCGGATAGTAAAAAAAGAGGCATAGTATTTGTTTCAATGCTGGCTGCAGTATGTCTTGCTTTTACGGCAGTAGTATCATTGAATAACAACAAAACCGAGCATCAGGCTATGGCGGCTGATGATACTGTTGTTACGTTAAGGATCGGAGACCCGTATATGACGGTAAATGGAATATCGTCTGAGATAGATCCGGGACGGGGGACAGTACCGATAATAGAGAATGACAGGACTCTTTTGCCTGTGCGGGCAGTGATCGAAGCTGTGGGCGGCACTGCTGAATGGGATGATGGGACACAGACGGCATCACTTAACTATAACGGCGACACCGTACGTCTTACGATCAATTCCGCTGACGCATATCTCAATGATGCTCAGCAGACGCTTGATGTGACACCGGTGATCGTAAACGACAGGACCATGCTCCCGATACGATTTATTGCTGAAAGCTTCGGCTTTACTGTGGGCTGGGAGCAGGAAACACAGACTGTAACGATAACAGTTCCGGCTATGGGAGAGACGGTCAGCACCAATGCTCCGACTGTTTCTGTGTCAGGTGATACCGGGACGGATACCGATGCTCCGGATGTGTACATGACTGCGGATATATCACCGGAGGGACTTATGGCTGTATATAATATGCTCGGCTTTGTTCCGGAAGGTAACGTTGCTGTCAAATTGAGCACAGGAGAGCCTCCGTCAAGCAATTATCTTGATCCGGAGCTTATAAAGGATTTGGTGCAGTCTGTGGGCGGAACGATAGTTGAGTGCAATACCGCATACGGCGGTTCCAGAACGACAACGGCCATGCATAGGCAGGTGGCTGAGGATCATGGATTTACGGCAATAGCGGAAGTAGATATCATGGATGAGGAAGGATCAATGCCCATACCCGTTACGGGCGGAACTAACCTGACAGAGGATTATGTAGGCACGCATCTTGCCAATTATGATTCGATGATAACACTCTCGCACTTCAAGGGTCATGCTATGGCCGGCTTCGGAGGAGCGATAAAGAATATGTCGATAGGCATAGCGTCAAGAGAGGGCAAGAGCTGGATACACACAGCAGGAACATCGATGGAAAGCCCGTGGGGCGGTGACCAGGATAAATTCCTTGAGTCGATGGCAGAGGCGAACAGCGCTGTTGTAGATTATCTTGACGGCAAGGTGGTATATGTAAACGTAATGAACAATTTATCTATTGATTGTGACTGCGACGGCAACCCGGCGGAGCCTGATATGCATGATATAGGTATATTGGCTTCAACTGATCCTGTAGCGCTGGATCAGGCATGTATTGATCTGGTCTATGCACAGAAAGACGGCGACGGGCAGTCGCTCGTTGAGCGTATCGAGTCAAGGAATGGGCTGCACACGCTTGAACATGCGGCGGAGATAGGACTTGGCAGCCGCGAATATGATCTGATCAGCATTGACAGCTGACAGATTCGGAGTCTCCATGGCAAAACGTATCGAACTGAACGGACGGCCTGAATGATATATTCCTCAGCCGTCCGTTGGAAAAATCAATATAAGGAGGAAAATGAAATGGCTTGTTTTGTAGTACCGGCGGCGGAAGCCGTTGTCACAACGATAGTAAAAAAGAATGCTGATAAAAAGGCGGACAGTAAAAAAACAGAGATAAGAAATCCGTTTTTGAGAAGGATGAACTGGCTCAATAATATGCTTTGGGGAGGAAGCGCGCTGCTTGCGTTTGAGCATGTGTGGCATGGCGAGGTGGTCCCGTGGTTCCCGTTCCTGACGAATGCGGCTGATCCTATATCGGCGGCAGGAATGCTTCGTGAAATGGCAACGTCGGGTGTGGCTATGGCTGCTCTGGTCACAGCGGCATGGGTATTCACAGTTTTTGCATCAGGAATGCTGGAGAAGCGTACTGAAAATTTAAGTGCCGAAACGGGAGGAAAGCGATAATGACATTGCTGATAACTGTCATTGCGGCAGTCGTATCAACTATTGTTTGGTATTTATCTGAGAGCAGACTGAAGCTTGGGATGCTTAGCCTTATTTACTGGGGTGCGTCCTTGATGTGGCTTGTAGACGCTGTGGCGGAATACATAGAGATAGGCGCGGGATATTTTACTCCGGCTGCGGCTGATTTGCTCAATGACGGCTTTCTGGGCTTGTCTGTGGTGACTTTGGGACTGGTTATATGGCTCGCGGCATTGCTGGCAAAGGATCCGAACGGCAGGATAAGAAGTTTACTGAAGAGTAAATAATGGTTCACAGAGGGGCATAGAAGATGTTTGAGATCATACAGCGCGAATTTATTTATATATGGTATTATTTTGAGGTCCAGCTGAGGCAGATCATTGTTTACTGGGCGCTGGGCATGGTAATAGGTTCCGTTATATCAGTTTTTGGCAAGCAGAAGATACATTCTCTTATGGATGCTATACAGGACAGACATTTGGGAGTTCTCGGAATAATTCCTGCAAGTCTAATCGGGATAGCTTCGCCGCTTTGTATGTATGGAACGATACCTATCGCGGCGTCCTTTTCGCAGAAGGGTATGCGTGACGATTATCTTGCGGCATTCATGATGAGCTCAGTGCTGTTAAATCCGCAGCTGCTGATATACAGTGCAGCTTTGGGCAGCTTTGCGCTTTGTGTAAGATTTATATCCTGCTTTCTGTGCGGTATTGCCGCGGGACTGGTCGTCAGGTATTGCTTTAAGGATAAGCATTTCTTTAATTTCAAAGGCTTTTCTGAAAGAGCGAGTCGTGATACGGATCCGAATTTGTTAATACGCTTTTTAAAGAACCTGGGCAGGAATATTAAAGCCACGGGACCATGGTTTTTGATAGGCGTGCTTCTTTCCGCTCTGTTTCAGAGATATGTTCCGGCGGATGCCTTCGCGGATCTGTTCGTGAATAACCGCGGCTTCGGGCTGCTGATGGCAGCAACCATAGGTGTTCCGCTCTATGCCTGCGGCGGAGGTACGATACCGCTTCTGCAGCAGTGGCTCGTAAGCGGCATGAGCATGGGCAGCGCGTCCGCGTTTATGATAACAGGATCGGCAACAAAGATCACAAATCTCGGTGCGCTGAAGATCGTGTTGGGTATAAGGCATTTTGCTCTTTATATAGCGTTCATAATGGCGTTTGCCCTGCTCAGCGGACTGGTCGTAAATCTTGTATATATCGTTTAACTGAATATAGATCTACTTCATCATATCGGCTTTAACCCTAAGGTTAAAGCCGATAAACTTTTTTGAACTTCCGTGCCTGCGGATGAAGGTGTATAATATGATTGTAAAAAGGTACGCGTGTATATTTTTAGTGAAAGAAGGCAGAGATCATGAGGAAGGTTTCAGAAAAAGAATTTTTTGAGACCATGCCGGCGCCAAAGACAGTGGCGGTCTTGGCGATCTCGACTGTGATCAGTCAGGTGGTTACGCTGATCTACAATCTGGCGGATACGTTTTTTTATCGGTCAGCTGGGTGATCCATATATGGCAGCCGCCGTATCGCTCGTATCTCCTTGGTTTAATCTGTTAACAGCGCTGGGCAATTTGTTTGGTCTGGGCGGGAGCAGTTTGATTTCGAGAATGCTGGGAAGTAAAAATCATAAAGATATCAAGGTGGTCTCATCCTTTAGCGTATGAGGCGGTGCGGCGGCTACGCTTATTTTCTCTGCGGGAACATATATTGCGCGGGAGCCGCTGCTTATTGTTATGGATCATATGATAGGACTTTACGGTATGATCTGGACACAGCTTGTGGTCGAGATAATAATGCTTCCTGTGCCGCTGGGGATGTATGCGCATACCCGGAAAAGACTTAAGCGGCAGGAGATACATAAAGGGAAGAAGAAAACAAAAGGGAGGATATAAAGGTGAAGTTTGTAACATTGAATAACGGAATAAAAATGCCTCAGTTGGGCTATGGTGTGTATCAGATCAGTGCGGAGGACTGCGAGAGATGCGTTACTGACGCGATAGATGAGGGATACAGGTTAATCGATACAGCCCAATCCTACGGTAATGAGGAAGGCGTGGGAAACGCTATAGCAAAGAGCGATATACCAAGATCAGAGTTTTTTATCGTGACTAAGATCTGGATAGCGAATTCAGGCTATGAAAAAGCAAAAGCGTCTATAAACGAGTCTCTGAAAAAACTCAGATCTGACTATATCGACTTGATACTTATCCATCAGCCGTTCGGTGATTATTACGGCACCTACCGTGCTATGGAGGAGGCCTATAAGCAAAGCAAGGTACGTGCCATAGGCGTGTCAAATTTTTATACAGACAGGCTGATAGATCTTGTTAATTTTTCTGAGATACCGCCGATGATAGATCAGGTAGAGACGCATCCCTTTGATCAGCAGGTATCGGCAAAGAAATACATGGATAAATATGATGTTCAGATAATGTCGTGGGGTCCGTTTGCTGAGGGAAGAAACAATATGTTCATGAATGAAACACTGGTAAGCATCGCATCAAAATACAGGAGAAGCGTTGCGCAGATAGTACTGCGTTTCCTTATTCAGAGCGGAATTGTGGTGATACCAAAATCGGTGCGGAAAGAAAGAATGGCCGAGAATATCAGTATTTTTGATTTTGTTCTGCTTGAGGAGGATATGGATAGGATACGTGCGCTGGATAAAAAAGAAAGTCTGTTTTTTTCACATACCGATCCGGAAACAGTAGAGCGGTTCATGTCGCTCAAGAGATGATAAAGAAGATATTGACACAATAAAGGAAAGAGGGATAATAATGAAAACGAGAGTGATAGGCAAGGATCTGGAGGTATCGGCGGTAGGACTTGGATGTATGGGCATGAGCCATGCCTATGGTGCTCCGGCTGATAAAAAGGAGATGACGGAGCTTCTGGCGAAGGCGGTGGATATCGGGTATACTTTTTTTGACACGGCCGAGGTATATGGTACTCCGGAGGCGCCGCATGATAATGAGGAGCTGCTTGGAAGAGCGCTGAAGCCGTTTAGAGACAGAGTAGTTATCGCAACCAAGTTCGGTATAAAATTCGATATGTCATCTCCGAAGCCGAATAAGCCTCTCATTCCGGACTCCAAGCCGGAGGTCATACGCGCATCGGTAGAAGGCTCGCTTAGGAGACTGGGTACTGATCATATAGATCTGTATTATCAGCACCGTACCGATCCGGATATACCCGTTGAGGAGGTGGCTGGAGTGATGTATGATCTGATCAGAGAGGGAAAAGTAACGCATTGGGGACTGTCCGAGGCAACGGAGGAAAATATAAGGCGGGCGAACAGAGTATGCCCGGTAACAGCGATACAGAACAGATATTCTATGATGGCAAGACATTATGAGGAGCTGTTTCCGGTATTGGATGAGCTTAATATAGGCTTTGTTGCGTTCAGCCCGTTGGCAAACGGATTTTTGTCAGCAAAATACGGCAAGGATTCAGTGTTCGAGTACGATACCGACTACCGCAGTATAATGCCTCAGTTCAGCAGCGAGGGCATCGATCAGAACAGAGAGCTTCTTGAGCTGATACGCAATATGGCGGAAAGTAAAAATTCGTCTCCGGCTCAGATCGCGCTTGCATGGATGCTGTGTAAAAACAATAGGATCGTTCCGATACCCGGAACACGCAGGCTTGACCGTCTTAAAGAGAATGCGGCTGCTGCGGATATAGAGCTGACTCAGCAGGAGGTAGGAAAGTTGGATGCTGCGCTCGATACGATCCCAATGTCTGAGGTTTTTGGAGGAACGAGACAGGTCAAGAGAAATTGATAGAGTATGGAGCGTATCATTGACTCAAAAGCAAATAGATCGTGCATCAAACCTATAAAAAATATCCCGTAAGACTTGCAAACAGACCGTGTTTGTGATAAAATAATAGACAGATAGGATGTTGCTGCGGCATAAGCGGCAGCACGCAGAGGAGGCACGGTCATGTATAATAAACAGCTTGAGACCTTTATACAGGTAGCTGATCTGGGAAGCTTTTCAAAGGCAGCGGATGCTATGTATATTTCTCCGACCGCTGTTATGAAACAGATAAATCTGCTTGAAAGCGATCTGGGATTTCTGTTGTTCAACCGCACGAACCGCGGGCTGTCGCTTACAGAGGCGGGTAAATCTATTTACAAGGATGCAAAGTATATAATTCGCTATTCCAGAGATTCTCTGAACCGTGCAAGAAATGCGATGAAGAAGAATGATCAGGTGATCCGCATCGGGACGTCGCTCATGACTCCGTCGCGGTTTGTAACTGATCTGTGGCCAAAGATACATAAGGAATGTCCCAATCTTAAATTTCAGATCGTGTCGTTTGAGAACACCCCGGAGAACGCGAGGGAGATACTAAGAAATCTCGGACAGGGTATCGATATTGTGGCGGGTGTTTTTGATGATGCGTTTTTGAAGTCGCGCGAGTGTGAAGCCCTGAAGCTGTCGGATACACCTATATGCTGTGCGGTATCAGTAAATCATCCGTTAGCCGAAAAGCCGGCGATCGATATAACGGATCTGTACGGTGAAAACCTCATGATAATCAACCGCGGATGGAATCAGTATATGGATGATCTGCGCGATGATATATGGAAGAACCATTCGCAGATAAACATTGTGGATTTTCCGTTCTTTTGCGTTGATGTATTCAATCAGAGCGAACAGGACGGAAATGTCCTTGCAGTGGTGGAACCATGGTACAATGTGCATCCAATGGTGAGGAATGTACCGGTCAACTGGGATCATACTGTTCCGTTCGGGATACTTCATTCACCTAAGCCTTCGGAGCAGGTCGCACTGCTGCTTGACACAGTGGCAAAGGTGCTCGATATAGATAACTGATAGTAATTTAAAATAATATAGTCTGCTGCGCGGAGCTGATCTGTGCAGCGTTTTTTTTGTTTGAACCTTTAGGTTATAGCTGATAAACTTTTTTGAACTTCCGAAAAGACCTGTAAAAAGGTATAATATACATGATAAACGATAAA
>CAJFVT010000037.1 GCA_904420525.1 uncultured Clostridia bacterium
AAATTGATCCAATTCGAGGGTAACACCCTCGAGCACCCCAGTATAAGGAAGTAATTACAAAACGCTGCCGCGTTTCGCAATTACCTAACTATATAATAATATCATAAATGCGGAGATGTCCGCAATATTTTCAGGGAGGATGATTCCAATGAGAAAAATGAAAGATTTTGAATTTTGGTTCGTTACAGGCAGCCAGCATCTTTACGGACCGGAAACACTTGAACAGGTAGCTGCTGATTCAGCGAAGATCGTTGACGGTCTTAATTCCTGCGGTAAAATGCCGTGCAGGATCGTGCTCAAAGACACAGTAAAGACTCCGTCTGAGATAACGGCCATTTTCAAGGAGGCCGCATATGACGACCGCTGCGCAGGAGTTATCACATGGATGCACACCTTCAGCCCGTCAAAAATGTGGATAAACGGGCTTAAGGACTTCAAGAAACCGTATCTGCACTTCCACACTCAATGCAACCGTGAAATACCATGGAACGAGATCGATATGGATTTCATGAATCTTAACCAATCCGCACACGGTGACAGAGAGCATGGATTTATAGGCGCCAGACTTCGTATACCGCGAAAGATCGTTGTAGGCTACTGGGAGGATGACGAGCCTCAGTCTAAGATCGCCTCATGGATGAGAAGCGCTGTAGGCGCGGCAGTGAGCCGCGAATTCAAAATGGTGCGTTTCGGAGACAACATGCGTCAGGTCGCTGTTACAGAGGGCGACAAGGTTGAGGCAGAGATCAAGCTTGGCTGGGACGTTGAGTACAGAGGCATAGGCGATCTTGTAGACTATATGAGCAAGGTCACAGCTGCTGAGATCGATGCGAAAATGGAGGAATACGCTTCTAAATATGATATGGACACCGATGATATAGACGCTGTCCGCTATCAGGCAAAAACCGAAATCGGCATGGAGAAAATGTTCAATGATTTCGGCTACAGTGCGTTTACCACAAATTTTGAAGACCTCTGGGGAATGGAGCAGCTGCCGGGTCTGGCAGCACAGAACCTTATGTCAAACGGCTTCGGCTTCGGCGGAGAGGGAGACTGGAAGGTCGCAGCTATGACCGCAATAATGAAGGCAATGGCAGAGGGCCTGGACGGCGGAACGGCGTTCATGGAGGATTATACATACCATATGCCTAAGGGTGATGAATATATATTAGGCGCACACATGCTTGAGGTATGTCCTTCAGTTGCCGTAAACAAGCCCAAGATACAGGTACATGAGCTCGGTATCGGCAACAGAAAGGCTCCGGCACGTCTTGTTTTCGATTCTAAAAACGGAAGCGCCATTGTCGCATCACTTGTTGATATGGGCGGACGACTGCGGCTTATCGTCAATGATGTGGAAGCCTGCAATCCTCTGCATCCTATGCCCAAGCTGCCTGTAGCAGGCATAATGTGGAAGCCTCTTCCTTCGCTTGCCGTATCAGCTGAGAGCTGGATACTTGCCGGCGGTGCTCATCATACAGTTCTCAGCTATGATATCACCGCAGAGATGATGCACGACTGGGCAAATATGATGGGAATAGAATATGTACATATAGGAAAAGACACAACTGTAGAAGCTCTGGAAAAAGAGCTGTTCTGGAACGATATAGCATATAAGCTTAAATGATGCATACGCCTCCTGGGGGGCTGCCGCTTTTAGCGCATATCACCAAATAGCTTTATAAAGCCATTTAGCTGCGAACAAAACGCACAACTCGGAGTATACCTCTCAGCACTTTTGCTTTGCAAAAGCCATACCTTGGGTCTGCCCGCGCTTTCTTGCGTGGTGCGTATACGCCGTCGTGTGCGTTTCGTCCGTTTTGCGTCAAAAAAGCCATGTGCGTTTCTTAACGTGACAGCTCCTCATATCGTTCACCTGAGAAATTATATATTTCAGCTTGAGCGCGCCGGCACGACTCAAAGCATCTCAGCCCATTCAAAATTTTCAATTCCGGCGCCTATCTCAAAATGATATCTAACGATCCCAAGATCCACCTTCGAATAGAACCCGCCGAGAGACCTTGCTGTAACGCGTCCGTCTGCTGATATCCCAAACTCAAATTTCTGCTGATTTACCGCGGTAGGAGCCAAAGCCGCAGCCTTTACACCATTTTTGAACCATTCCGGCAGACCTGAGCAGCTTGCCTCCCTTCGGCAGGAATCACTGTAAAACGCTTCTATCGGCTTTGACACGTGTCGCCTTCCCTGTGTTTCACCATAGCCTAATGCGATAACGCACACAAGCTTTTCTCCCCTGTCAAGCATACGGCGTACCGTTCTTTTAGAAAATGTTGCGGCTACCCAGCAGGTATTAAGGCTGAGCGTCTGCGCCTTAAGCACTATCCGCTCGCCGTAATAGCCTATTTTCTCGTCCTTAACATCATCCCTTGCTCCTGCCATTACAATATAATTTTTCACACCGCTGAATTTGCCGTAATGAGCCATCAGCCCTTTGAACGCGCGCGGATCATCAGTCACAAGACGGATATTAAGCCCGCTTTCACTGTTACACTGCTCTATTTCGGCTCTGAGCGCACTCTCAGCTTCCGGGTCTATAGCTTTATCGATATAGTTCCTTACGGAATTGCGCTTTGCCGCCGCTTCTAATATATCCATGCTCATCCTCCGTTCCGGGATCAATAACTTTGCGCGAAGCGCTGCTCCGCATTAAGATCTCATATGAATATATTATACTCCCATGTTTTTATCAGGTCAAGTCTTTTTTCCATACTTGAACAATTTATACTTAAACCGCAGCTGGCTCACTCACTCCATTGTGCCAACTGCACACATACATCAGATTTATGTAAATTCAATGCTGTGAAAAAGTTCTAAACGTAAAGAGATCCAAAAAAAATTCAAAAAAAGTGTTGACAAACTAGTCAGCTTCTGCTATAATATTTATTGTTGTGAGACGCGAGGATGTCTTACAGAAAGCTTAAATGCGAGGGTGGCGGAATAGGCAGACGCGCACGTTTGAGGGGCGTGTGGTTTAACCGTGCCGGTTCAAGTCCGGTCCCTCGCACCAATGAAGCGGCAGGCAAGGACATATCTTTGTCTGCTGTTTTTATTTATTCTATTTTGTTCCTCAGAAAAATCTATTCTCTTTCATTTATAAACGTTTGTAAAAAACTCTTGTAAATCATATTCAAATGTGCTATAATGATTAATGCAAAACAAAGCCGCATATGCGGCTCTGCATCTGACTGTGAGGATAGTATCCGACCGGAAAGATCTATGCTTTAGTATACTGCACCTTACTGTTTACGCCGGGTATGTTCCCCAGCCGACCGGAAAGGGCGCTGATTTTATCCTGAGGCGCATCGAGTATAACGCTTATTATCGATATGCCTCTCTGCCGGTACGGCACGCCCATCCTGCCGATTATGTACCCGGCATATTCATGAAGTATTTCATTTATTTTGTCTGTGGCACTCATGTCCTCGACAATTATCCCTACTAAGGCTACTCTTGTTTCCATCGGTTCAGTCCTTTCTTTCATCTATACCGAATACAATATTTCCGGTACATTTTAATTATACAATAAACCTGCCGCAAAGTCAACGGCTCTATAACGAAAGGATGAAGCAAGCTATGTATGATGTAAGATCTATGCATGCAGAGGATTTTATCAATGATGAAGAGATCCTTGAAACACTCGAATATGCACGTAAACACAAGGACGATCACGAGCTTATCGGATCCATAATCGAAAAGGCGTCGGAATGCCGCGGGCTTACACACCGTGAAGCATCGGTTCTCCTCGCCTGCGATGACGATGTGATGAACGAAAAAATATACGCGCTCGCAAAGCAGATAAAGCAGAAGATCTATGGGAGCAGGATTGTTTTTTTCGCGCCGCTCTATCTTTCAAATTACTGTATAAACTCCTGTGTTTACTGTCCGTATCATGTGAAGAATAAGCATATATGCCGAAAAAAGCTCACTCAGGAGGAGGTAAAGGCGGAAACTATAGCGCTGCAGGATATGGGACACAAGCGCCTCGCCCTCGAAGCCGGAGAAGATCCGGTCAACAACCCTCTGGAATACATACTTGAGTGTATAAACACCATATATTCGATCAAGCATAAGAACGGCGCTATACGACGCGTTAATGTGAATATTGCGGCAACTACTGTAGAAAATTACACAAAGCTTAAGGAAGCCGGCATAGGCACATATATACTTTTCCAGGAAACGTACAATAAAAAGAATTACGAGACCCTGCATCCGGCGGGTCCGAAGCATGACTACCGCTGGCATACAGAAGCTATGGACCGCGCAATGCAGGGCGGTATAGACGATGTCGGTCTGGGTGTGCTGTTCGGTCTTGACACGTACGCTTATGAGCTTTGCGGACTGCTTATGCACGCCGAGCATCTTGAGGCAGTATTCGGCGTTGGTCCTCATACGATAAGCGTGCCGCGTATATGCCCAGCCGATGATATCGATGTAAACGACTTTTCAAATGCCGTCCCCGATAAGGTATGGCAGAAAATAGTCGCTATTATAAGGATCTCTGTTCCCTATACCGGTATGATAGTATCAACACGCGAGAGCGAGGAGAACAGAAAGGCAGCTCTGGAGCTTGGAATATCGCAGATCTCAGGCGCTTCGTCCACATCAGTCGGCGGCTACGTAAAGCCTGAGTCCCCGGAAGAAAATACCGCACAGTTCGACCGCAGCGACACTAGAACGCTCGATGAGGTGTCCGACTGGCTT
>CAJFVT010000038.1 GCA_904420525.1 uncultured Clostridia bacterium
ATATTATTATACGTTATAAAAGCAGAAAATTCAACATTATTCTGCAAAAAAAATTCATAAAATTAATCGCCGGCGCTTATAATTATATGTACATCATTCATCACAACAAATTTTTCACCAAATAAAATGTTATATGGAGGTAAAAATGAAGAAATTACTTATATTTTTGATGACTTTATCGCTATCCGTCATGACATGTTCCTGCGGCGGCCGCACATCGGTACAGACCAGCTCCGATATGCAGACTGGCGGCGGAGACTATTCCGCTCTTGACTCCACAGGCTCCGGCTGGGGCTTTGTACGCGTAAAGGGCGCCCCTCCTGAGCTTCCGCAGTCCCAGGTGGATATGCTTGAGAGCCGCAACGGAGTATACCTTGACCACAGTGGTGAAAAATCGCTCTATCTCACCTTTGATGAGGGCTACGAAAACGGATTTACCCCGGTCATACTCGATGTTCTCGCAAAGACGCAGACTCCCGCGGCATTTTTCGTAACAGGACCTTATCTTGAAAAGCAGGGACCGCTCATCCAGCGGATGATAAATGAAGGTCATATCGTAGGAAATCACACGGTACATCACCTTAATCTCCCCAAACAGCCGGTAGAGACTGTGATATCCGAAATAACCGAGCTGAACGACCGCTGCCGTGAGCTTTACGGATATGAGATGAAGTATATGCGCCCTCCGGAGGGGGAATTCAGCGAACGCACTCTTGCTGTTACAAGCGATCTTGGCATGAAAACCGTTATGTGGAGCTTCGCCTATAAGGACTGGGACGTAAATACACAAAAGGGCGCTGACTATGCATATGAAAGCGTTATGCCGTATCTGCATGACGGCGCCGTCATACTCCTGCATGCCGTATCCTCAGACAATGCTTCAGCCTTGGAGAGTATAATAAATGCTGCACGACAGCAGGGCTTCGTTTTCAGATCGCTTGACGAGCTTCCGCAAAACACAGAGCAGGAGAACTGACACACAAGATGTCCCGGCCCATTTCCGGATCAAAACCTTTATCATACTATTGCAAATATGCTTTTGCTGTGTTATAATAAACACTATCTACGATGTATTTATTGTTCCGGTATGTTGCGGAGCATCTCAGTGCCGCACTTATGGCATAATAAACAATATAACTAAAAGCTTATCACTGAAAGGAACGACCGCAGTATGAATTATTCCGAGGCAAGACAGTTTATAGAGGGGCTTGCACCGCGCGGTATAGAGCCGGGACTGGAGACTATAACCAGGCTATGCGCACTTGCAGGAGATCCCCAGCTTGATATCAAGGCGGTACATATCGCCGGGACGAACGGCAAAGGCTCGACCGGGGCTTTTATTGAAAGCATCCTTATGAGCGCGGGATATTCGGTTTGCCGTTTCTCTTCTCCTGCGGTAGGCGGTCATCTTGAGATGTTTACCTTCAACGGTAAGCCGGTCAGTGAGGAGGATTACTCAGATTGCATCACAAACCTGCTGCCGTCGATAAAGCAGCTTGAAGCCGAAGGTTTTTTCCCAACATCCTTCGAGGCCGAAACAGCAGCGGCTTTTATGATGTTCAGCAAACTCGCTCCGGATTATTCTATAATAGAATGCGGGATGGGCGGCAGGCTCGACTGCACCAATGTTCTGGGTTCTCCAGCCGTTTCGGTGATAACCTCAATATCCCTTGATCACACCGCCTTTCTCGGCGGCAGTATATCGGAGATAGCAAGGGAAAAGGCCGGGATCATAAAGCACGGCTGTCCAGTTGTAACTGTAAGTCAGCCTGCCGCGGCAGCCAAGCTTATAGCCGACACCTGCGAGACCATGTCCGCCCCGCTCTGCACAGCGGAGGATATAAGAAACACTGTTTTTTCAGAGGCCCTGACCACCTTTGATCTCGAAGATATGCACAGCTTAAAAATAAAGCTTAAAGGCACATTCCAGCCTCAGAACGCGGCTGCTGCAGCCAAGGCATGCATGCTGCTCGGCATAGACGAGTCCGCGATCAGACGCGGACTTTTATCCGCGCAGTGGGGATACAGGTTCGAGCGTATCGGCAGATATATCCTTGACGGGGCGCATAATCCGGCAGCCGCCAGAGAGCTTGTCAGATCCATTGATACATACCTGAAAGGACATACAGTATTCATATGCGGGGTTTTCAGGGACAAGGATCACAAAACCATAGCGGCAGTTACCTCACGCTGCGCCGACTGCGTATATACTGTAAAGCCTCCCGGCAAAAGAGGGCTTGAAAGTTCAGTTTTATGCGATGAATTCAGAAAAAGCGGCGCTGTCGCATACGCCAAGGAAAGTCTTGAAGCAGCATTCCGATCCGCCTCCGGATCGGGCTGTGACAACATACTCATTTTCGGCTCGCTGTCCATACTCCGCGAGGCTAAACAGATAATCATGAATTCAGAAGGGAAATAACGATATGCAACGCTGTCAGAAAATATTCGAGCATCCGCTGTTCCGGAGCTGCATGGAACGTATCCGCAAGAAGGAAAAAGGCAGAAAATTCTGTCTTCACAATATCGAGCACTCGCTTGATACCGCAAGGATTGGATACATAACGATACTGGAAAACGGTCTTCCTATAAGCAAGGAGCTGTTCTATGCCGCAGCGCTTCTGCATGACACCGGACGCTACAGCGGCAGACCCCATCACGAGGCCGGAGCTGAAACAGCTATGCGTATAATGCCGGACTGCGGTTTTTCAGAGGCCGAGACGGCAGCCGTTGCGGAAGCGATACTCGGTCACAGAAAAAAAAGCACAGGCAACAGTTTATCTGCCGTGCTGTATGACGCGGACAAGCGTTCAAGGCTATGCTTCTGCTGCAGCGCCGCCGCTGAATGCTACTGGCCTGACGAAAAAAGAAACAACGAGATAAAAATATAAGGAGCTGGATATTTTGATAATAGGAAACAAAAAATTTGACGAAAATAAAACTCACATAATGGGGATACTCAACGTTACCCCCGATTCCTTCTCGGACGGAGGCAGGTTCAATTCAGTCGACCGCGCCCTAAAGCATACCGAGGATATGATCAGGGAAGGAGCTGGAATAATAGACATCGGCGGCGAATCCACACGCCCCGGCTATACGATGATACCTGACGATGAGGAAATAAGCCGCGTTGTGCCGGTCATACGCGCAGTAAAAAGAAATTTTGATGTCCCTGTCTCGATCGACACCTACAAAAGCGCTGTCGCATATGCCGCGCTTGACGCGGGCGCTGATCTTTTGAACGATATATGGGGCTTTAAATACGATGCGAAATGCGCAAAATATGCAAAGCAGTTCGATGTACCGGTCTGCCTTATGCACAACCGTACAGATACGGACTACTCTGATTTTCTGAATGATGTTCTGTCCGATCTCAGGGAGAGCATAGCTATAGCAAAAGACGCGGGAATAGCCGATGAAAAAATAATACTCGATCCAGGCATAGGCTTTGCAAAGACCCTTGAGCAAAATCTTAGACTTACAAATCATCTTGAGCTTCTCGGCACTCTCGGCTACCCATTTCTCCTAGGCGCTTCACGCAAGTCAATGATAGGACTGTCTCTTGACCTGCCGCGCGAGGAACGCGTTGAAGGCACCATAGCCACCTCCGTAATGGCGTGTATGAAGGGAGCTATGTTCGTTAGAGTACATGACGTGAAAGAAAATTACAGAGCCGTAAAAATGACGGAAGCAATTATAAATAGCTGAGAAACAAAAAGCAGGTGCAGCCGCGCTGATACGGCATTACCTGCTTTTTATTGTCCCTTATATATCAAACATCGGTGTTGAAAGATATCTTTCGCCTGTGTCCGGCAAAAGAACTACTATAGTCTTGCCCTTGTTCTCCTCCCGCTTCGCAAGCTGCACTGCCGCCCAGAGTGCGGCACCTGAGGACATGCCCACAAGGATCCCTTCCGTTCCCGCAAGCTTCCGTCCCATTTCGAATGCGTCCTCACTCTTTACCTTTATGATCTCATCATATATATCAGTATCGAGAGTGTCCGGAACAAAGCCCGCTCCTATGCCCTGTATCTTATGCGCACCGGCTCTTCCCTCTGAGAGCACAGGCGAGTCAGCCGGCTCAACAGCGGCGATCTTGACTCCCGGAGCCTTTGACCTCAGATATTCTCCTACACCTGAGATCGTGCCGCCCGTTCCGACTCCCGCGACGAATATATCTACCCTTCCGTCCGTATCGTTCCATATCTCCGGCCCTGTGGTTGCCTTATGGTAAGCTGGATTTGCAGGATTTACGAACTGTCCCGGAACAAAGCTGCCCTCTATCTCTTTTGAAAGCTCCTCAGCTTTTTCGATAGCGCCCTTCATACCCTTTGACCCATCGGTCAGCACCAGCTCAGCGTCGTAGGCCTTTAAAAGCTTTCTGCGCTCAATGCTCATCGTTTCCGGCATCGTTATTATTATCCTATATCCGCGCGCCGCCGCAACTGCGGCCAGTCCTATGCCCGTGTTGCCGGAGGTCGGCTCTATTATAACGCTCCCGGGTCTTAATATCCCTCTGCGCTCAGCATCGTCTATCATCGCCTTTGCTATCCTGTCCTTGACTGAGCCGGCAGGGTTAAAATACTCAAGCTTAGCCAGCAGCACCGCGTCAAGCTCCATGTTTTTTTCAAGATTTGACAGCTCGACCAGCGGCGTACCGCCTATAAGCTCTGTAATTGTTTTATATACTCTTGCCATTTTATGTCCCTCCATCTATTATACCGCGGCAAATGCATCATCAAGAGCCGCTATAAGGTCATTCACGTTTTCTGTCCCTATCGAAAGCCGTATAGTGTTTGGCTTTATCCCCTGCTCTTCAAGCTCTGCTTCCGTGCATTGCGAATGTGTTGTCGTGGCAGGGTGTATCACAAGAGATTTCAGATCTGCCACGTTTGCAAGCAGAGAAAATATCTCTAGGTTATCGATAAATTTGTGCGCTTCCTCTGCTCCGCCTTTGATCTCAAATGTAAATATCGAGCCTCCTCCATTCGGAAGATATTTACTATAAAGCTCATGGCTCGGTTCTGTAGGTCTGGACGGATGATGCACTGCCTCTACCTTAGGATGTCCGCTGAGATAATCAACTATTCGCAAAGCGTTTTCAGTATGTCTTTCCACCCTTAAGGACAGAGTTTCAAGCCCCTGCAGGAACATGAACGCATGGAACGGCGATAGTGTCGCTCCCGTGTCCCGCAGAAGTATTGCTCGCATATAAGTTACAAATGCTGCAGCGGGCGCCGCGTCAGTAAAGCTCACTCCATGGTACGATGGATTAGGCTCACTAAAATGAGGGAATTTGCCCGATGACCTCCAGTCAAAGCTTCCTCCTTCAACTATGACCCCTCCTATAGCCGCGCCATGTCCGCCGATGAATTTCGTAGCGGAATGGACAACGATATCCGCGCCGTACTCTATAGGTCTTATGAGATACGGAGTGGCAAACGTTGAATCCACAACCAGCGGTATACCGTGTCTGTGCGCCGCCGCAGCCACTGCCTCAATGTCTATAAGATTCGAGTGCGGATTGCCCAGCGTTTCTATAAAAACGGCCTTAGTATCCTCTTTTATTACAGCTTCAAGCGCCTCCGCATCAGGCTCTGCAAAATCGGCTGTTATCCCGTATGCCGGAAGCGTGTGCGCAAGAAGGTTATATGTTCCGCCGTAAATGGTTTTTGACGCTGCAATATGTCCGCCTCCCCACGCCAGCGCCTGAAACGTATACGCTATCGCCGCAGCGCCGGACGCTACGGCAAGAGCCGCCGTTCCGCCCTCAAGCGCCGCCATTCTCTTTTCAAAAACTTCCTGTGTCGGATTTGTAAGTCTGCCGTAAATATTTCCGCTGTCCTTCAGCGCAAATCTGTCCGCAGCATGCTGTGAGTCGTGAAACACAAATGATGCTGATGCATATATCGGAACAGCGCGCGCATCCGTTACCGGATCAGGATCTTCCTGTCCGACATGCAGCTGCTTCGTTTCAAAGCTCCATTCTCTTTTTGCCATGTTTATACCTCCGCAGATATTATTTCCTATCGTTTCAATATGATTTATATTATAGCATACTTTTTCAGTTTGTCAATAGGTTTTAAAAAAAATTATTGGATATCTGCGTTTTATCATTTATCGGCCTATCCGCTCTTTTTCTGTTTTTTCCATTCTTTGATATGTTCTAATCTTGTACCGAATTTCACCTCCAGCCCCTGTGCTGTCGGATGATAATATTCTTTCCCCAAAAGCGAGTCGGGCATACACTGCATATCCGTTAGCTTTTCCTCCGTATCGTGCGCATACTGATAGCCCTTTCCGTAATCCAGCTCCTTCATCAGCTTAGTAACCGCGTTTCTCAGTACTGGCGGAACAGGCTCGGAAAGCATGCTCAGCGCATCCTTCTTTGCGCTTTCATACGCAGTGTACAGCGAATTCGACTTTGGTACCAAAGACATATACACGACCGCTTCCGTAAGATGCACCGAACATTCGGGCATACCGATAAAATGGCAGGCCTGATACGCCGCAACGGCGATCTCAAGCGCCCTCGGATCCGCCAGACCGATATCCTCACTCGCAAAGCGTGTCACTCGCCTTGCTATATACAGCGGATCCTCTCCCGCCTCAAGCATACGCGCAAGCCAGTAAACAGCCGCGTCCGGATCGGAATTCCGCATAGATTTATGCAGCGCTGATATAAGGTTATAATGCTCTTCGCCGTTCTTATCGTAGAGCAGAGATTTCTTAGATGTACACTGCTCAAGCGTATCAGAGGATACCGTTATCGTATCGCCGCTGATATCTCCGTTAAGAACTACCATTTCAAGTGTGGATAAGGCTGTTCGCGCATCCCCGTTCGCAAAATTTGCGATCATTTCGAGCATATCCGGCTGTATAACTATTTTTTTATCCCCAAAGCCGCGCGGATCGCTGATAGCACGCTCAAGCAGCAGCACGATATCCTCCGTCTTGAGCGCCTGCAGCACAAATACCTTGCATCTCGACAGCAGCGCGCCGTTTATCTCAAACGATGGATTTTCCGTTGTAGCGCCTATAAGTATTATACTTCCCTTTTCCACGAACGGCAGAAACGCATCCTGCTGCGCCTTATTGAACCGGTGTATCTCATCTACAAAAACGATAGTCTTTTCACCGTACCGACGGTTGCTCTCCGCCTGCTTCATGACCTCTCTTATCTCCTTTATGCCGCTGGTAACAGCGGAAAAGTCTATAAACTCAGCTTTGGTATGGTTCGCTATAAGCCTGGCGAGAGTGGTCTTTCCAACTCCCGGCGGTCCCCAGAATATCATGGATGAGATCCTGTCGCTTTCTATAAGCCTTCTGAGTATCTTTCCCTCGCCCATAAGATGCTTCTGACCCACGTATTCATCAAGAGTCCGCGGTCTGAGCCGCGCCGCAAGCGGACGCGCATCCTCATTTTCAAAAAACGTCTGCTGTTCCATATGCCGCCTCCGAATTTGTTCAGTATTTTTCTGTCTTTTTAATTTTTCTTCAAATGTTCCTTTAATACCAGATTTATATATTGTGAAAGCGAACGGTCACACTCTTCCGCCAGTACCTTCAGCTTGTCAACAACATCTTCATCCAGCGTTAAGCTCACTCTCTGCTTTAATGGTCTCAAATTCATCACCTCTTGTAACATATTATAATACAAAATAAAATTATATATTGTAAAATGTGATAAAATAATATATAATAATATAAAGTAATATTAGATGATATAAGGAGATGATCATATGTCCGAATTCTGTTTGGAAAATATACTCAGTACAGCATATACGCAAAAAAAAACAGATAAATAAGAATAGACCGAATACCATTTTACCTCTTATCTATTCTCAATTATCTGTTATCCCGGTCGAACAAAGGCATACGCCTTTGTTCGCCTGTCGTTACAACTGGTGGAGCTGACGTAGTGACTGACGAAAAATATATTACATTTTTCACTGAATTACTGCTTTTATTCTACGTCCGATAACCACATAATATTTTATTAGCATAGGTGCATCACCGCCCCTATGCTTTTATTCTTTTCTTTCCTATATTCTATCATCGTTTTGCGATTTTGTCAACTATTTTTTATTAAACCTTCATGTTCACAAGTTAGCCTGTCATAGCAGCCAGCCTGTGTACGATCACGCACCACTTCAGATCCTTATCATCCAGCCCCAGCCCGTCACCGGTACCCACGATAACGCCGTTATCGGCGCACCACTGCACAGCTTCGCGCGCCCATTCAGGCATATTTTCATCGATATAGTTATAGATCATCTCAGGCTCGCTTACCGCCGCCTGCAGGGCCGCTATCTCCTGCCCCATCTTGTTTATTATATCGTCCTTTGACGATATGAGCTG
>CAJFVT010000039.1 GCA_904420525.1 uncultured Clostridia bacterium
ATCTCTGAAGCATCCGCAAGATGCTCACGGTCTCCGTACAGCGAATACAGCTCCATATATAATATACACAAAATTCAAGCATGAAAACTGTTGAAATTGCCAAATCGTATTTAGGCTATTGACTCTCCCGTAAGGGGATATGATATACTTTAATTGTTCCGGAACAAAAGAAATGAGCGATGGCGCTCTAAAGAAAGATCAGATCATACCGGATGCAATAAATGTGTTCAGGTGAGAATGGAGGATATCTATGCTGAGTATTGGACAATTTTCAAAGATATGCATGGTAACAGTAAAGGCGCTCAGGCATTACGACAGAATGGGATTGATACATCCCTGTTATGTAAACAAAGAGAACGGCTACCGTTATTATTCCGAGGAGCAGATCGCAGACATGCTCTATATAAACAAGCTCAAGCGCTGTGGTTTTTCTCTTTCGGATATAAAGGATATAAAATCCTCCGATACAGATCTTCTTATCGCAAGACTTAAGAAGCAGCGCGGTGTACTCTCCGAGGAAATAAGCAAGCAGCGCGAGGCTGTTTCCGAGATAGACGCATACATCGCAGCTCTGGAAAGGACAGGAACAATTATGCAAAACGAAAATAATTATAGGGTAGAAATAACAACGACAGCTGACATCATGGTCATTTCAAACAGGCAGAATATGAGCGTAGACGATTTCGGCAAATATTACAGTATGCTGTATAAACGCTGCTGGGAGGAGGATTTGATCCTGAACGGCATATGCATGGCTATATATCACGATAAGGAATTCGACCCCGAAAACAGCGATATCGAGCTTGCTCTAGGAGTAAAGGAGGGTGAAAAATACGATAAGATAATAAGCGGCACGGAATGCGCGGTGACCACTCATTACGGCGGATATTCGAGGCTTTCCGAGGCCTACGGAGCAGTGACAAAGTGGATCTTTGACAATGGCTACGAGATCGCCGGCGCACCGTACGAGATATATGTAAAAACACAATTTGATAAGATCCCCGTAGATGAATGGGAAACAAGGGTCTATTTCCCGGTGAGAAAGAAGTAAGCCGCAGCAGCATCGCACTGCCTTGATACAAGTTGGGGCTGCGCTAACGCGGCAGCCCCGTTTGTTTCTCACGCATGCGCGATATTCGTAAATTCTGAGATCTCACGGTTTATCGTACACAGATCGTCCACACACATATCGTGAACATTGCTGTGTCCGGTTATCCTTGAAAAGGTCTTGAGCTCCTCAAGCGAGCAGTTCAGATAATTAGCGACTCTTCTTGCCGCAGCATCTATATCAAGTCTAGCTCTCAGCTTTTCATCCTGTGTAGCCGCTCCGACCGGACACATGCCGCTGCCGCATATGCGGTACTGCTGGCATGCCGCCGCTACCATCGCCGCCGACGCTACAGCTACTGCGTCCGCGCCCATCGCAAGCGCCTTTGCAAAATCCGATGATACGCGCAGTCCGCCGGTTATCACAAGAGCCGCGTCCGACTTTACCGAATCAAGATACTTCCTCGCGCGGTAGAGCGCGTATATCGTCGGAACACTCGTAGAATCACGCACCAGCGCGGGTGACGCTCCGGTCGCTCCGCCGCGGCCGTCTATCGTTATGAAGTCAGGGCCAGCGAACACGCAGTATGCAAGATCCCTTTCTATTTTGCCCGCGGCTATCTTGATCCCTATCGGGCGCCCGTCAGAGCGGGTGCGAAGCTCTGATACCAGCGCTTTCAGATCCTCTCTCGTATTTACATCCGAAAATTTTGAGGGGCTTATTATATCCTTTCCCACCGGCTTGTTCCTTACCGACGCTATCTCCGGGGTCACCTTGCTGCCGGGGAGATGTCCGCCCATGCCGGGCTTTGTGCCCTGTCCGATCTTTATCTCCACCGCATCAGCATTTCTCAGGTTTTCATCCGTAACGCTGTATCGGTTCGGCACATATTCGAATATGTACTTTCCTGCCGCGGCGCGTTCCTCCGGCAGTATCCCGCCCTCGCCGCTGCACATCGCTGTTCCCGCCATCGCGCTGCCCTTTGCAAGCGCGACCTTCATCTCCTTCGATAACGCACCGAACGACATATGCGAGATGTACACAGGATTTTTCAGAAAAAGCGGGCGTTTTGCGTTTTTTCCTATGACAGTCGATACACATACAGGCGCATCCTCATCGAGCGGTGGCGGATCAAGCTGCGCACCGAGTATTAGTATATCATCCCACGAAGGCATCGGCATACGCGTTCCCATAGCCTCTATTATAGGCTTTCCCGTCACTGCCATTTCATGTATATACCTCATATACCTGTAATCACTGTCCGTTTTTCTCGTTTCCGCCGGATAATCCAGAGCCGTGCCGCTTGTCATTTCCGGCTCCGATACAGTCTTCCTTTTCTCATCCAATTCAAAAACAGACGCCGGCTGTCCGCACATAGGGCACTTCTCCAATTCCGAAAAAGGTCTGCCCTCCTTTTCCTCATCATATAAGTATCCGCAGATACTGCACCTGTACCTTGCCATGCTTTTCCCTCCCTTTCAATGAGCTTGATAAATTTTTGCAATAAAGCCGCAGAACGGCTTTATTGCCTCTGTTGCTTTTATTTTATCATATTTTGACGAATTTATCAATAACTGCTTTGAAAGGTTTTCCGGTATTTTTCAGCCTGTAAATTGAACATTTCCGCGTATTTTCCGTTTTTGGCTATAAGCTCCGCATGAGAGCCCTCCTCTATTATCTCTCCGTTCTCCATCATCAGTATCCTGTCCGCCATACAGGTCGTTGACAGCCTGTGAGATATAAATATGACTGTTTTATGCTCCGAAAGAGATAATATGGTCTTATTCAGCCTGTATTCGCTTATGGGGTCCAGCGCACTTGACGGCTCGTCAAGTATGATGATGCCGCAGTCCTTATAGAATATCCTTGATATCGCTAATTTTTGCTCCTCGCCTCCCGAAAGATTCGTTCCATCCTCATAGAATTCCTTTGTAAGCTGTGTGTCTATGCCGTCTTTTAGCTCAGAGATCTTTTCGCCCAGTCCGCTGCTCTCAATACTCTCCCATATACCCTCGCGGCTCCGGACGCGGTCCATAACAACGTTCTCCGCGACAGTTCCCGCAAATATCCTATAATCCTGAAACACAGCGCCGTAATTGCTCCGGTACTCCTTTGTATCATATTCCTTGATATTTACTCCGTCATAATATACAGCGCCCCCGCTTACATCATAAAACCGCATAAGCAGCTTTGTAAGCGTGGATTTCCCCGCTCCGTTATAGCCCACAATAGCTATTTTCTCATAAGGTCTGATCGTCAGATCTATATTGCTGAGACTCCTTTTGCTCTCGCCATGATATGAGAACGACACATTTTTAAGCTCGATCGTGCCGTTTTTATTCAATATATTTCTCCCCTGCTGCCCCTCAAGCCTCGGCCGGGTATCCATAAAATCATTAAAGCTGTCTATGTAAAGACTGTGCTTTATGAACTCCGGGAATGTCATGAGCAGCTCCGTAAGTATCCATGAAAAGCTGCCTGCGGAGCTTATTATGGCCGCAGCGTCACCGAACATGATCGTTTTTGTTATCACCGCGTTATATGCCAGATACAGATATATCGATGCGTCAAGCACTCCGGAGGTTATCGTCCGGGCCGCCGTCATATACACAGCCAGGATCCTGCCGTCCTTCCTGTATATCTCCTTTATTTCCGACATGGTATCACAGAACCGCTTGTAAAGCGTTTTATGCATATCCGAAATCCTTATTTCCTTCGCGTAATCCGAAAGATAGAGTATGCGTCTGAAATAATCGCGCCTGCGCTCGCAGGGCTTTGCCTTCTGCTCCATTTTTACATACTTCTTTGAATATATATTCTCAAATATTACCCTTACCAATATCACTGCCAGCATTATGTAAAGAGTTGTTCTGTCGATACTTGAAAGCACGAGTCCCAGGAACACCGCCTCGGACAGTCTCGCGATAAGCACGGCATACGTGTTCATAAGCGCGCCCAGCTTCGTGTCCGCCTGTGCCGATGCCCAGACAAAGTCATTGTAAAATTTCGGCGACTCATAATATTCAAGATCCATTTTCACTGCATGGCGCGATATCATACGATTTATCCCGGCCTTTATCTTCGTGAACGCCAGAGGTGAAAGATAATTCACATACGCGCCCATTATATGCCTTACGACCATTGCCGCCGTCACAAACAGCAGAAACATGAATACCGTCTTGAAATCGGTCCCTCTCTGGAGCGAATTGAATATGTACTGCACCGCGATCGTCCCCGAAAGCGTGTCCACTGCGGAAACATAGATGCAGAATACCGTCATAGAAATGAAATACATCGGTGAAAATCTTATAATGTATCCGAGCATACGTGTTATATTTTTAATAATATGCAAAGCTGATCTCATTATTCATCCACCTCCATATATTTTTCCGCCTGTATCCTGAACATTTCGGCATATTTGCCGTTCTTGTCCATAAGCTCGCGGTGCGTGCCCTCCTCAACGACTCTTCCGTTTTCAAGCATGTATATCTTGTCCGCCATAACCGCTGAGGACAGCCTGTGCGATATGAATATAACTGTTTTATCCCCGCAGGCGTTGTTCATATTCTCAAACATCTCATATTCGCTTATAGGATCCAGCGCGCTGGACGGCTCGTCCAGTATCGCGACCGGAGCATCATCGGCAAACACGCGCGCTACAGCCGTTTTCTGCATTTCACCGCCGGACATGAATGCTCCGTCATCGTCAAATTCCTTCGTAAGCTGCGCGTTTATACCGCCCTCAAGCGATCCTGCCTTTTCAGAAAGACCGCTGCTTTCTATCGCGGAAAGCACCCTCGCCTTATCCTCACTGCTGACCACAGGACGCAGCAGGATGTTTTCGCCCAGGCTTGCCGCGTATATCCGGAAATCCTGAAAGACAGTTGTGAAGCATCTCCTGTATTCTTCAAGCCTGAGCCTTTTAATATTTGTTCTGCCGAAGGTTATCTCTCCGTCAGAAACGTCATAAAGGCGCAGAATGAGCTTGATAAGCGTGGATTTCCCCGCGCCGTTATGACCGACGAGAGCTATCTTTGAGCCCTTGGGTATATCTATCGAGATGTTTTTAAGCGTTTCCTCTGACGCACCCTCATACTTGTACGAAACATTCTTCAGTGAAATGCCCGCATTGTCTCTGTCCGGGGCGGCCGCGTTATCATCATTTACGATCCTCGGCTCATAGCTCAGAAATTCACGGATATTATCGGCATAAAGACCGTTGTCTATAAATTCGCCGACATGATTGCCGAAATTGTATACTCTGCTCTGAAGCTGCTGCGCGGCATTTATTATTGTTACAACGCCGCTGAGCGGGTACGCGTTATTGACAATGAACTGATATATTATCATTCCCTGTACCGCCAGATGAAAGCCGACGCTCATAAAAAGCTCACGCGCAACGCGCAGAACGGACGCTTTTCCATAGTATCCGCGGCTTACCTTTATCGCCGACCTCAGAGCATCATCGAATACATCGAGCAAAGGCAGAAAGATATTCCCCATACGCAGCTCCTTTGCGTAATCCTGAAGGAATACCGTCCTTTTCACATAATCCATCCTGCGTCTGTACGGCGCGGACTTCTTATTTCCCTCAAACGCCAGCTTTGATCTTTTTGTGTCAATGAACATCGATGCCGCAGCGCAGACAAGGATGATCGGCAGTATAACAGGCTCCGAGCGTATTATGATAACTATGCATATACACATCTGCAAAAACATCGAAAAAAGATTGCTCACATTATCGAGTATATTTATCCCCCGCTCAAGTATCTCCTCATTTGCCATGGTGTATTTATCATAAAATTTCGGATCCTCATAGCATGACAGATCACAGCGGACCGCCTGAGCATATATTTTTTCTATGATCCTTTTATGTATCACAACATTTGTCTCGTTTCTGTATTTGCTCTCATACCATGCTATCAGCGGTGATGTCACAAGACTGAACGCCACCAGCGCCAAAATGAATATAACGACCCGCATGTAATCTCCGCTTTCTATCGCCAGCATTATTTCACTAAGCAGAAAAATACTGTAGATAAGCTGCGTTATCCTCTGCAGCAGACACATGGCGATATTGAGCGCCACCCTGCCGGGGCACGCCTGCCAAATGATCGACAGCATAAATAAATTGCTTTTTACAGACCGCATTCCGATCCCCCCTGTTATACAAAAATATACTTGCATTATAGCGTATTATACAGCCGAAGTCAACTGTTTTGCACAGACGGCAGGATATATGTAATAAAATGCACTGGAATATCCGAGTATATTATGATATACTATAATCAGATCCTTATATGGGAGGTTTCAAATGAAGATCGCGATCTTAGACGATGACAATCATTTTTGTGAAATACTAAAAGCAAGGATCTCCGCATACGGCGGAGATGTACATATATTCAATGACGCCAACAGCTTATGTCTGTCAGACACAGTATTCGACATAGCCTTTATGGATATAGAGGTCAGCGGATCAGGCTTCAAGGCCGCAAGATATGTAAAGCTGCGGAATCCTGACTGCATCATAGCCTTTGTGACCAATCACGCGGAGTTCATGGCAAAGGGCTACGAATTCAGGATATTCAGATACATCCTGAAAAGCGAGCCGAAAACGCTTATGGACAAAAGGATAAACGATGTGTTCAACGAATACATAAGGATACACAAATACCTAAACGGCAGATATAAAGGCGAGGATTTCAAAATACGCATAAAGGATATCGTGTATATCGAGATCACAGGACGTGTCGCAAATATACATACCGCAAGGGGCAGCTATAAGATGTACGTCCAGATGACGGCGCTTGAAAAGGAGCTTGAAGGCGGAGGTTTTATACGCTGTCACAGGAGCTTTTTAGTGAACAATGAATTCATACGCTCTGTAAAAAATGACAGCGCGTTTGAGCTTTTCACAGGCGAAGCGGTGCCGATAAGCCGCGGCTATAAGGCACGGGCAAAGGCCGCATACGCATATCTTACGGAGGTGTAAAAATGCTTGCAGAAACGATAAATTGTTTTTTTGAAACGCTCATTATGGTCCTGTTCTACAACAGGGTGTTTGAGAGACGGTACCGCGGCCTTGCGCCCAATACCGGACTGTTCGTCCTGTTCATGCTGCTCGACCTTTCAAGAAGCTTTCTCGTGATAAAAGTCTCGCTCAACCTGTCCATAAGCGCCGTATGGTGTTTGTTAGCGTGCTTTTTTATATACAGAGGCGGTTTTATAAAAAAACTGATCGCTACTGCTGTGTATATGGCACTCATGGTAGCCGCAGATTCCTCCATCTCGATGATAGTCAGTAATATATTGAACGATCCCTTGAACAATGGATATGTTCTGACCTCGGAAAGCAGATACATATTTTCTGCCTTCCTGCATCCGCTGATGTTCACGCTGAGTCAGCTCGCCGCGGCTGTTTTCACGAAAAAATACAAGACCCTTCCCTTGAAATACAGCATACTCCTTTTCGCGGCACCGGTAATATGCAGCATTGCGTGCTTCTGCGCGGTACTGCTCGTATATCAGCTCATACCTGTCTCATCAAAGAACACGGCGATGTTTTTATTCATAATCATCTGCCTGTCTCTTTTTAACCTCGTTTTATATGATTTCATCGACAACTACAGCGCGCGTGTGCGGCTTGCCGAGACTGAGGAAATAATACGCGTACATGACGAAAACTACAGAATGATGCGCGAGAATGAGCAGGAGCTGAGAAAGCTCCGGCACAACATCCGGGACTATATGGATGTTATGACAGAGCTTGCCGAAAGCGGGAATGTAAATGAGACAAGAAAATATTACGAACGTCTTAAACAGGTCTCTGAACAGATAACCTCAAGAGTTTACACCGAGGACGCCGAGATAGATTCGATACTGAACGCCGAACGGAAAAAGGCAGTCTCAAACGGTATCCGCTACACCGTCAAGACTAGGGTCGATGAGCCTGTACATATCGATGTTGTGGATAAATCCACACTGCTGTGCAATCTTATAAACAACGCTGTCGAGGGCTGCCGCAGCCTGAATGACAGCTTTGTCGCAGTTTCGATATTCAGCGACAGCGACAACATAAAGATCATAGTTGAAAACTCCGCTGACACCTCAGCCGCTGATACCGGCTCATGGCGAACCTCCAAGCCGGACAGGACCATGCACGGTCACGGCATGGGTATTATCCGCGAGATAGCTGAAAAATATGACGGCGCCTTTGATATACGGCATGAGGACAATATCATGACCGCCGCCGTTATCATGAAAAACAAAGCATAAAAATGGAACTGTTGCGTTAACCGCATGGGGCTGCTCGATTTTAGCGCAGAACGCTAAATGGCTTTATAAAGCTATTAAGTGAGCAGTCCCATTTGTTATTCGGGTATATCCATCCTGTCCGCCTCAGTTATCTCTCTGATCACACGGCACGGATTTCCGACTGCAAGGCTGTTATCGGGTATATCGCGCGTTACAACGCTGCCCGCGCCTATCACACAGCCGCTGCCTATCGTTACACCGCCGCATACCGTTACATTGCCCGCGATCCAGCAGTTGTCGCCTATCGTTATCGGCTTAGCATACTCGTAATCATACGGACTGCCGTCCGGTCTGAACCGTATATTGCGCTCCTGCCACCGAAGAGGATGCACCGGCGTAAGCAAAGACACGTTTGGACCTATCATTACATTTCTGCCGATAGTCACCTTACAGCAGTCAAGCACAGTAAAATTGAAATTTGCATAGAAATTATCGCCTATTTCTGTAAACAGACCATAATCGAACTGTACCGGTCCCTGTACTGTCGCGCCTTTGCCCATATTGGGAAGAAGCTCCGCTATTATTTTGTCTCGTTCCTCATCACCCTCTGCAAGCGCGTTATAGCGCGTGCTGAGAGCATGTGCGTTTTTTCTTATACGTGCCAGCTCCGCATCAGACGGATCATATATCTGTCCGGCAAGCATTTTTTCTTTTTCTGTCATATATATCCCTCCTGTAAAATTTTATTCATTATCAAACAATTCAGACCAGCCGCTTGTTTTTAAGGCTGCGCTTCTCAGCTCAGCTCGAACATTCCGTTGTACAGCTGATAATACATTCCCTTCTTTGCCAGCAGCTCGTCATGATCTCCGCGCTCTACGATCTTGCCGTGCTCAAGCACCATTATCGCGTTAGCGTTCCGTACCGTCGAGAGCCTGTGAGCAATAACGAACACAGTCCTGCCTTCCATAAGACTGTCCATACCCTTCTCTATAAGCCGCTCCGTTCTCGTATCTATGCTTGAAGTCGCCTCATCGAGGATCAGCACAGGCGGATCGACAACGGCCGCTCTGGCTATAGCAAGCAGCTGCCGCTGTCCCTGCGAAAGATTTGCCCCGTCATCTGTCACCATAGTGTCATAACCGTTCGGCAGACGGCGTATAAACGAATCAGCATTTGCTATCTTCGCCGCGCGGACTATCTCCTCCTGCGTAGCATCGAGCTTTCCAAATCTGATATTGTCCGATATCGTCCCGGTAAACAAATGCGTGTCCTGAAGCACTATGCTCAGTGAGCGGCGCAGATCATCCTTTTTTATATCACGTATATCTATACCGTCATACACTACCGTTCCGCCCTGAACATCATAAAATCTGTTTATAAGATTGATTATCGTGGTCTTTCCCGCTCCGGTAGAGCCTACGAACGCTATCTTCTGGCCCGGCTTCGCATAGAGATCGATATTTTTCAGGATCATCCTGCTGTCATCATAGCCGAAGCTCACATCCTCAAACCGTACATCTCCGCGAAGCGGAACAAGCTCGCCGTCAGGCTTATGCCATGCCCATCTGTTGGTCTTTCCCCTGCATATCCTAAGCTCTCCGTCCTCTTCCTTTACATTAACGAGCCTGATCTTTCCCTCATCCGGCTCAGGCTCCAGTCTCATAACATTGAATATCCTTTCAGCTCCGGCCAGTGCTGCGAGCAGGAAGTTGCTCTGCTGAGTAAATTGGTTTATAGGCATCGCTGCCTGCCTTACAAAAACGAGGTAGCTTGCGAGGCTTCCTATATCCGTAAGTCCATTTATCGCCATTATGCCGCCAAGAACCGCTACTACAGCGTAATTTATATAAGAGATACTGACTACCGCCGGCACCATAGTCGCTGCATAGCTCTGCGCGCCTGTCCCGGCCTTTCTGAGCATCTCATTCTTTCTGCGGAATTTCTTCATGTTTTCATCTTCATGATTAAATACCTTCACGACCTTCTGACCGTTTACCATTTCCTCGATATAACCGTCCAGATCACCGAGCGCCTTCTGCTGATGATTGAAGAACCGCTTGCTACGTTTTCCGCTGTAGCGTATATACGCAAACATTACGGCATAGCAGATGATGGCTATAAGAGAAAGTCTCCAGTTCAATATGAACAGTATCGCAAGAGTTCCTACTATTTGTATGAAGCTCTGTATTACCATAGCAAAGCTGTTGTTGAGCGCGTCCGATATCGTATCGACATCATTTGTAAAATAGCTCATTATATCACCGTGACGGTTCGTATCAAAATACTTGAGCGGGAGCTTCTGCATATGCGAGAACAAGTCACGGCGTATATCGAACAGCACCTTCTGCGCTGCCTTGACCATTATCTGGCTGTAGCCATAAGCGGACGCTGCACCGGCCGCGAAGATCGCCGCCGTTATGAGTACCCCTGCTATGAGATCGCTGATGTTTCCTGACGCAAGGCTGTTTACGACCGGACGTATCATATAAGTACCAATAAGATTTGCAAGCGCGCTTACCGTTACGAGCATCGCGACCAAAAACAACAGTATCTTGTGCTTTCCCATATATGAAAGCAGCGACTTAACAGTAAATTTCAGGTCCTTTGGCTTCTTACCCGTTATCTGCCGCGCCATTGTCCTCAGCTCCTTCCCTCATCTGTGAATGATATATTTCCTGATATATGGAGTTTTCTGCAAGCAGCTCATCGTGCGTGCCTATCGCGTTTATCCTGCCGTCATCCATTATCACGATCTTGTCTGTGTTCATTACCGAGGTTATCCTCTGCGCTATTATTATCTTCGTAACACTCTTAAGCTCTGAAAGCGCTGCACGGATATTAGCCTCTGTTGCAGTATCAACAGCGCTTGTGGAGTCATCGAAAATGAGTATCTTAGGATCCTTGAGCAGCGCTCTTGCTATGCACAGGCGCTGCTTCTGTCCGCCGGAAACATTTACTCCGCCCTGGCCGAGATCAGTATCCAATCCATCGGGCATCTTTTCTATAAATTCCGCCGCTCCGGCCTTTCTGCATGCCTCCCATATCGTATCATCGTCAGCCTCTTTATTTCCCCACTGAAGGTTCTCGCGTATCGTTCCCGAAAACAGCAGATTTTTCTGAAGCACGATCCCGACCGCGTCACGCAGAGCCTTCAGGTCATACTCCTTAACGTTCCTTCCACCGACATAGACCTCGCCCTTGCTCACGTCATAAAGTCTTGGTATCAGCTGCACAAGCGTCGTCTTTGACGCGCCTGTTCCTCCAAGGATACCGACCGTTTCTCCGGAGCTTATATGCAGCTCCACATCTGAAAGAGCATACTCCTTTGCCGTTTCACGGTACTTGAATGATACATCCCTGAAATCCACCGAGCCGTCGGCTATCTCAGTCACAGCATTTTCAGGCGATACAAGATTGAGCTTTTCATCTGTCACCTCATTTATCCTGACAGCGCTTGCAAGCGATCTTGTGAGCAGTATGAACACGTTCGATATCATCATGAGCGAATTCATTACCTGAAGGACATAGCTTAAAAATCCCGTCAGCTCGCCGACCTGCAGCTTATCGGAAATTATCATATTACCGCCGAACCACATTATAAGCACGATAGAAGCGTACATCGTTATCTGGAATGCCGGCAGGTTCAATACGGCATAATGAAATGTCTTCTGTCCTGTCTGCATAAGCTCGTTATTTACCTCATTGAACTTTTCCTCCTCATACTCGCCGCGGACGAACGCCTTCACGGCCCGTATCGCAGTCAAGCCCTCCTGCACAACGTTATTGAGCTTGTCCACCGCTCTCTGGAGCACCCCGTACATCGGCGCTACCTTTTTTACTACAAATATGAGGATCAGAGCCAGTATCGGCGCCGTTACCATAAATACGACCGCCAGCTTAGCGTTCATCCATACCGAAAGCGCTATGCCGAGTATAAGCATCACCGGACCTCTGACCATTGGACGCAGTCCGCCGTTTATCGAGTTTTGTATTACAGTTACATCAGTCGTCATACGTGTTACAAGTGATGACGTATCGAAATGGTCAAGATTTGCGAACGAATATTTCTGCACCTTTTCGTACTGTGCTTCCCTTATCCTTGAGCCAAGTCCATATGACGCTCTTGCAGCGTATCTTGCGTACAGCAGCCCCGTTATAAGCGCAAGGACAGCGCAAACGCCCATCTGTATTCCCTTTGACATAATGACCGAAACATCTCTCTGCTCCACTCCAATGTCTATTATATCCGCCATTATCACCGGTATGATGAGCTCGAAACAGGTCTCAACGAGCAGCAGTATGACCGCCGTTATCATTGATCTCTTATACGGTCCGAGATAGCTCATCAGCCTTACCAATTCCTTCATAATCTACCTCCATTTCACGACAAAACTGCAATAAAAAAAGCCCCCGGCAAATTTTATATGTAAAATCGCGCCAATGATCTGCCTATCCGGCAGCTTAACAAGTTGTTTAGATGTAACTTATATTTTATAATACAAAAAAAGCATTGTCAAGATTATTTACCTTTAATTCAAATTTTTTTTCACAATATCAGTTCAAACCCACAAAAAGGCGGGAATTCCCCGCCTTTTTATAGTATTATTCAATAATTATGCATTACCGATGAGGTCGCTGAAGAGATCCTCATGATAAACCCCATCGTCTATAAGCTTTGCGAAGGACTCTACAACTATCTGCTTGTCCTCCTTATATGTAACCCCAAACCACTTGTCCGCAGTTTCAAGCACCTTTACCGAGACCTTTCCGGCTTTGAGCAGACTGTCTATATATATAGGAAGCAGATATTCCGCCTTGAGCTCCTTTTCCGTTCCCGGCTCGATACCTTCAAAGAACTCGACAAAGCCCTTTTCAAGCACATCGATAAACTCAGGCGTGAGTCCCCACATGTTCATCGACACCAGAGAATCCGCATTTACGGCCTTCCCGTCCACCTCGGCGCCGATGACGCCATTGACCTCAGTTTTTACGATATTTGAGGTCTCGTCAACATCCGTAAGATAGCCGTCTGCATCCATTCTGCATATGCCTCTCGTTACGCCGCCGTTGTCGCTTAGTGTGTTTTTAAGTATGAACCCGGCCATACAAAGCTTTTCCGGCGATGACGGATCATATTTTTCCAGAAATGAATGGAGCTTCACAAATGCTTCCTTACCGTAATAGTCATCCGCGTTGATAACTGCAAACGGCTCATTCACTATACCCTTGCACGCGAGAACCGCCTGACCTGTGCCCCACGGCTTTGTGCGCTCTGCCGGCAATTTCACTCCCTCCGGCAGGTCATCAAGCGCCTGATACGCATAGGCGATCTCAACATTCAGCTTCCCGCATATCTCCTCAATGCGGTTACCTATCGCCTCCTTGAACGCTTTTTCGATATCTCTTCTGATAATGAAAACAATTTTGTCAAAACCTGCTTCGATCGCATCATGGATAGAATAATCCATGATTATTTCCCCCCGTCTGCCGACAGGCTCAAGCTGTTTTATCCCCCCGCCGAACCTGGAGCCTATACCTGCAGCCATTATTACCAATGATCGTTTCATAGCTTCCTCTCCTGATATATTTATTGTATCCGCAATACCGGCTGGATACATATTGATTATAGCACAGATCAACCCAGTTCGTCAACGATTGTTTAAAAATTATCATAAAATATTACACAAATAATTAAAAATCTTACATTTTCTTGATCATAACATAGTTTCGGAGCAATATCCCCTTACGCTCCACCTCCTGCGCTTTAGCTTCTCTATAGCCGCGTTTTTCAAAAAACGGCTTAGCCGTTATAGACGCGTGTACTGTTATCTGATCTGTCCTGACGGATGCTTCGAGCTTATCGCATATCGCCGATGCTATCCCGCGTTTCTGATGATCCTTATGCACATACAGCCTGTCGAGATACCCGGAGCTGTCGATATCGCCAAAACCGACGATCTCGCCGTCCTCGATCGCTGCGAGCGAATAATGCTCCGATAGCGACCTGTCCCACACAGCAGGATCCGCTTTCCCGTCCGCCCACGCATCAAGCTGCTCCGCGCTGTAATCCGCCGCATTTACCGTATGCACCGTATCATAAAACAGCCGCAATATTTCCGTAATGTCCGATGATCTGTATTCCCGTATATACAATGATATGCCCCCTTTGCATGGGTATTATAACACATACAGGGATGTTTTGCAACAAAAAGCGTCCAGCGTTCATAATGGAAAACTGCAGCTGTATAACTTGTTATTGATCAGAGTGTTATCTGTTTTCATACATCTTGGCATAATAATCCATATACTCACCGCTGATGATTTTCTCCCACCACGGCTTATTCTCAAGATACCAATTTACCGTCTTCACTATTCCATCCTCAAACTTTGTTTCCGGCAGCCAGCCCAGCTCATTATGTATCTTTGTCGGGTCTATAGCATAACGCATATCGTGACCTTTTCTGTCTGCTACATATGTTATAAGGCTTTCCGGCTTACCCAACAGCTTTAAGATTATCTTTACAATATCAATATTCGATTTCTCATTATGTCCGCCGATATTATACACTTCACCAACTCTTCCCCTATGTATGATAATATCTATCGCCTTGCAGTGATCCTCTACATAGAGCCAATCGCGCACATTAAGTCCCTTTCCGTATACCGGCAGCAGCTTATCGTTGAGCGCGTTCGCGATCATCAGCGGTATGAGCTTTTCCGGGAAATGATACGGTCCATAGTTGTTTGAACACCTTGAAATTGTCACAGGCAGTCCGTATGTTCTGTGATACGCCTGCGCAAGCAAGTCCGCGCTTGCCTTTGAAGCTGAATATGGACTTGAAGTGTGTATCGGAGTTTCCTCCGTGAAGAACAGGTCAGGTCTGTCAAGCGGCAGATCGCCGTATACTTCATCAGTCGATACCTGATGATATCTCTTGATCCCATACTTGCGGCACGCATCCATCAATACCTGTGTACCCAAAATATTTGTCACAAGAAATATTTCGGGGTTTTCTATAGAGCGGTCAACATGGCTCTCCGCCGCAAAATTGACTACTATATCCGGCTTTTCACATTCAAATATCTGATACACCGCATCTCTGTCCGCTATATCCGCTCTGACAAAGGTTATCTTGTCAATAACCGGCTCAAGCGTTTCTATATTGCCGGCATATGTGAGTTTATCCAATACAATTATGTTGTACTCCGGATATTTGTTCACCATATAGTGAACAAAATTTCCACCGATAAATCCGGCGCCACCTGTTATTAATAAATTCATTTTGCACCCTCCGCAAGCGACAGCAAATACTGTCCGTAGTCCGTCATATGTAATTCCTCACCAAGTTTTCGCAGCTGCTCCATAGTAATAAAACCTCTTCGCCATGCTATCTCCTCAAGGCATGAAACGTACATTCCCTGCATTTCCTGCACAGTCTGGACAAATTCGCTTGCCTTGATCATCCCTCCGGGTGTACCGGTATCGAGCCATGCCATACCTCGCTGCATGAGCTGTACCTTTAGTTTACCGCGTCTC
>CAJFVT010000040.1 GCA_904420525.1 uncultured Clostridia bacterium
GTAGAGCTTGCGGTGGAATACGGAGGATTTCCGCAGGAGGAAAGGGGACTTTCTTCGCATCAGGGTTACGTTGAGATCAGCAGTGAATACATTTGTCTGCAGAATTCTGACTTTGCGCCGAGGCTGATGAATGTCATGCCGGATGAAAATATGTATCCTGCCGTGATAGAGATAACGCTGCCGGAGGGAATGACCGTGGTACCGTTCTGCGAAAGCGAAGCGGAAATAGCCGCAAAGCATGATGACGGCACCGTTACCTGGCGGTATGAGGACAACGGTGCGGGCGGGATACTGTATGCGGGTGATTATGTGTGTCAAAGCATTGAGGCCGGCGGCATTGAAATCGAGTTCTACTATGGACGCAAGCATCAGGAGATCATGGAGTCGGCGGGAGCGGCAGATGCGGTCAGGTCAGTCGTTGATTACTGCACAGAGCACTATGGCTCTCTGTCCTTCGGAGCAGGAGGAAAGCTAAAGCTTATCCAAAGCCGGGTGTCCGGAGGCGGATATGCATCGGATGGAGCCAGTCTGCTGGATGAGGCGGATTTTGCTGCCGCAAATTTGGGAGACGGCAGCAAAGGCGCGGTGCCGGGGGAGGTTATGATCCATGAGCTTGTCCATCAGTGGTGGGGGCTGGCAAACATGTTTGACGTTTCAGATGAGACGAGCTCCTGGTCGGCAGAGGGACTGACGGTCTATACCACATATCGTATCATAAAGGAGCTGTACGGTGATGACTATGCCGAGAAATACTATGTGGAGCAGTGGCAGAGGGAGACAGACGATTATTATTTGGATTTCTATGTCCGCAACCCTGAATATCTGGAGAAATTGCCGGAGAACAAGCAGCTGGAGATCACAAACGATCTGACACACGTCCGGCAATACTGTGAAATGCCTCTTAAGATCCTGAAAGCGGAAAAGCTTGTAGGCGGAGAGGAAGCTATGGACAGCATACTTTATGAGCTTTTTAACCGGGAGCTGGATGCAAGCTACCCGTATCTGACTTACCAGAATTTTTTGGATGCATGCGGACTTAGAGAGGAGGAGCTGGACCTTGGGTAAGATATTTATATATGAATGTAAAAGACTGCTGTGGAATAAGTTTTTCTTTGGGATAATGATGATAATACTCTTTTACGGCTGGCAGGTGCTGAGCGGCACAACAATATCTGGAGTGGCGCATACCGCGCCTTTCTCAGCCTGGAGCTTCGGAGACTATCTCAGCCGCATGCTTCCGCTGCTGTGGATCGGGGCATTGTTTTTTCTTACTTTTTTCACCTCTCGCAGCGCGCGGCGCGTGTCAGTCCTTACAGACGCGGCAAATGCGGGAGCTGTGCGGTATGCCGCGGCAAGATGTGCCGCAGCCCTGACGGGGACCGGACTGCTGGCTGTCATATGTATTGCGGAGGCAGCTGTGTTTTACGGCAGCTATTTTGGGTGGTATGACTGGGGCGGGCTGCTAAAGCCGTTTTTGATAACCCTGCTCCCTCCGCTTGTATTCGCATTGGGCAGCGGATGGCTGCTGGGACAGATCAGACCCTGGCTTATCTATGTCTGGATGACGGCTCCGCTTATCTGTATGGCCTTGCCCTTGCCGGAAGCTCTGGGATTATGGAACGGTAGCTTCTTTACTGAATATCCTATTGAGTTGGGAGCGCTGGATCCTGCTTTTGCTGTACCGGTATCAGTTGTTTCAGCTCAGTGTGCCTTACTGGCTGCCGGTATCATTGCGATGCTTTTCCGGACGAAAAAAGTATCGTAATAATAAACGGGCCGGATACAGATCCATTTTATAGCTGAGTGTTCAAATAACATCAAATATTAGAAGATCGAAGACCTGATCTGGAAAAGGCGCCGCTGCATATGAGCTTTGTGCAGCGGCCTTTTTGTGCTGCGGAGAGCTGCGGTTGGACATCCAGAGTGTTAGCTGATTTGAACTAATTGTTTAATTTCAACAAAAAATATTAAAAATAGCAGTGGGTTTATGTGTTTTGTGTAAATCTGAAATCCGAAAAATATAAAGCTGTTGAAAAAATTTTAGAAAAATGATATAATAGTAGACAAGGTATAATTGAAAATATCTCTATATCTAAGAAAACGGAGGTTAAATCATGGGAACAGTTGATAAACTGACTGAGCTTCAATACCGCAGAAACAAGATCGAAAACGGCGGCGGCGAAGCGAAAATCAAAAAACAGCATGATTCCGGCAAAATGACTGCCAGAGAGAGGATAAACGCTCTTATGGACGAAGGCAGCTTTGTTGAAGTTGATGCTTTTGTCAGCCACAGATGTACCGAGTTTGGTATGGATGCGGTTGAGGCTCCGGGAGAGGGAGTCGTAACTGGTTACGGCACCGTGGACGGGCGCCTTGTTTTTGTTTATTCACAGGATTTCACCGTTATCGGGGGTTCGCTCGGTGAGATGCATGCAAAAAAGATATGCAAGGTCATGGATATGGCTGCAAAAATGGGCGCACCGATAATCGGGATGAACGATTCGGGCGGCGCAAGGATACAGGAGGGACTCGACGCGCTTTCGGGCTTCGGAGAGATATTCTACCGAAACACTGTAAACAGCGGCGTTATCCCGCAGATATCAGTGATCATGGGCCCGTGTGCCGGCGGAGCGGTATATTCACCGGCGATAACGGATTTTATATTTATGGTGGACAAGACGTCTAAGATGTTCATCACAGGTCCGCAGGTCATCCAGTCAGTAACGGGCGAGGAGGTCTCTGCGGAGGAGCTCGGCGGCAGCGCGGTACACGCGTCTAAATCGGGAGTATGTCACTTTACGGCTCCGAATGACGCTGAGTGCATAGAAAAGATAAAGAAGCTGCTATCATATCTTCCATCCAATAATCTTGAGCAGGCTCCGTATGTTGAAACGAACGATGACATAAACAGGTTGTCGGAAAAGCTGACGACTATCGTTCCTGACGAAGCGAACAGAGCGTACGATGTCAAGGAGGTCATAGCTGAGATAGTTGACAACGACGAATTCTTTGAGGTCCATGAGCAGTTTGCGAAGAATATAGTTGTGGGATATGCAAGAATGAATGGCAATACTGTAGGCATAGTCGCAAACCAGCCGAAGGTAAAGGCAGGCTCGCTCGACTGCGATTCATCGGATAAAGCTGCAAGATTTGTAAGGACCTGTGACAGCTTTAACATACCTATAGTGACTTTGACCGATACTCCGGGATATTTCCCGGGCGTGGATCAGGAGCACGGCGGCATAATCCGTCACGGAGCAAAGCTGCTTTATGCTTACAGTGAGGCTACGGTCCCGAAGGTAAACGTTATACTCAGGAAGGCATACGGCGGAGCTTATATAGCAATGAGCTCAAAGCATCTTGCTACCGATATAGTTATGGCGTGGCCGACGGCGGAGATCGCGGTAATGGGACCTGACGGAGCTGCAAATATAATATTCAAGAATGATATAAAGGAGAGCGACGATCCTATCGCGACGAGGGCAGACAAGATACAGGAATACAAGGATAAGTTCGCTACGCCGTTTATGGCAGCGCAGAGAGGTTATGTTGACGATGTTATCGAGCCGGATTCGACAAGACCGAGGATCATCGCGGCGCTTGAGATGCTTCAGTCAAAGCGCGATTCGAGACCGGCAAAGAAGCACGGTAATCTCCCTGTCTGATGCCGGAAGAAAGGAGAGCTTATTATGGAATTATCAGAGTCGCTTATAAGCGGAGTAGGCGTTCATATCGATGAAGCGCTCGCTACAGGCGGAGAGGTAACTCTTATAGGGTTGGCCATAGTTTTTTCGGTCCTCGTTATACTCATGATAGTGCTGATGCTGTTCAAGGTATTCTTCTATAAGGAACCTGCAAAGGTATCTTCGGCACCTGCGCCGGATCCCATACAGGCTGCAGCGCCTGATGTGTCCGCCGTGTCAGCAAAGAAAGAGGAGCCGGAGGATGATGAGGAGCTTATTGCGGTACTCACAGCAGCAGTTGCTGCCAGCATGAACACATCGACATATAATTTAAAGATCAGATCTTACAGACGCGTTCCGAACACACGTCCGGCATGGAACAGGGCCGGTATCAGTGATACTATCGAGAACAGGTTTTAATAATATTTTGTGCATGACACAGAAAGGAAGGAACTTACAATGAAGAAGTTTAATATAACCGTAAACGGTAAAACCTACGAGGTTGAAGTTGAAGAAGTCGGAGGAGCTCCGTCACCGGCCGCTGCGCCGAAGGCTGCGCCTGCCGCTGCACCGGCGCCTGCTCCTGAGGCAGCACCGGCCGCGCCGAAGGCTTCGGGATCTATGGGCGCTCAGAAGGTAGTAGCGCCGATGCCCGGAACTATAGTTTCTGTAAAGGTCAATGTTGGAGATAAAGTGGAAAAGGGTACACTTGTTGCCGTTCTTGAGGCAATGAAGATGGAAAACGAGATCTTCGCCGGCGTTGACGGCGTTGTTGCAAGCGTTAATGTTTCAGCAGGCGACAGCGTAAACGCGCAGGATGTAATAGTCTCGGTAAACTGATCAATTGAATTAAGAAAGTGGTGACTAAAAAGTGTTAGAAAGTTTTGTTAGCTTTTTGGAAAGCACGGGAATATACGCGCTTGTTTCGAGCGGTCCCGTGGATGCGATAAAAACAGTCATAATGCTGGCGGTTGCCTGTGTGCTTTTGTATCTTGCTATAGTAAAGAAATTTGAGCCACTGCTGCTCCTGCCGATCGCGTTCGGTATGCTTCTTACCAATCTGCCGATGCTAAAGGACTCGGCTGCGATCATGATGCATCCGGAATTTTTCACTGACCCGGAATATCTGATAGACGGTCAGTATCTGGATGTCGGCATGGTTTGCCGTAACGGAGGTCTGCTGGATCTTTTGTATCTGGGAGTCAAGCTGGGTATATATCCGCCGCTTATATTCCTTGGCATAGGATGCATGACGGATTTCGGACCGCTTATTGCAAATCCTAAGAGTATTCTGCTTGGCGCTGCGGCCCAGTTCGGCGTGTTCTTTACATTTGTGGGCGCATTGGTGCTTAGCGCATTGGTACCGAGTATACATTTCGGCGTTAAGGAGGCAGCGTCAATAGGTATTATCGGCGGCGCGGACGGGCCTACGGCGATCTATGTAACAAAGACGCTCGCTCCTTCGCTTCTGTCGGCTATAGCTGTCGCGGCATATTCCTATATGGCGCTCATACCTATTATACAGCCGCCGTTCATGAAGCTCTTGACGACGAAGAAGATGCGTTCAACTGTTATGGATCAGCTCAGACCTGTATCAAAGACGGAAAAAATACTTTTCCCGATAGTGGTAACCATAGTTGTTGCGCTTATCGTTCCTGACGCGGTCTCGCTTGTCGGATGTCTTATGCTCGGAAATCTGCTGAAGGAATCGGGAGTATGTGACCGTCTTGCAAAGACTGCGCAGAACGAGCTGATGAATATCATAACTATATTCCTGGGTGTTACGGTGGGAGCGACAGCCTCGGCGTCTACGTTCTTATCTGCACAGACACTTGGTATAGTAGTGCTCGGACTTATAGCATTCTGCTTCTCAACGATAGGCGGACTGCTGCTCGGCGACCTTATGTATATTCTTACAAAGGGCAAGGTAAATCCGCTCATCGGTTCAGCCGGAGTAAGCGCTGTTCCTATGGCGGCGAGAGTTTCGCAGATAGTAGGTCAGAAGGAAAATCCTTCGAACTTCCTGCTTATGCATGCGATGGGTCCGAATGTTGCGGGAGTTATCGGCTCGGCAGTTGCTGCGGGCGTGTTCCTGTCAATGTTCAGCGGACTTTGATTTAGAAGTTAAACAGGCATGGCGGCGCAAGACCGCAAGAGATAAACGGCGGCAAATACCGCCAATAGAGTCAGAATAAGGAGTGAGAATATTAATGGCAAAAAACAATGTTCAGCCAAAGCCGGTAGGTATTACCGAAACAGTCCTCCGTGATGCGCATCAGAGCTTGATCGCAACAAGAATGACGACAGAGGAAATGCTCCCTATAGTAGAAAAGCTCGACGATGTCGGCTATCATTCACTTGAAGCATGGGGCGGCGCGACTTTTGACGCGTGTCTCAGATTTTTGAATGAGGATCCGTGGGAGAGACTGCGAAAGATCAAGGACAAAGCAAAGAAAACACCTTTGCAGATGCTGTTCAGAGGACAGAATATCCTTGGTTACCGTCATTATGCGGACGATATAGTTAAATATTTTGTACAGGCATCTATTGCGAACGGTATCGATATACTCAGGATCTTTGACGCGTTGAACGATGTCAGGAACCTCGAATGCGCTATTAACGCGACTAAGGAATACTGCCAGAAGGAGGGCAGAGGTCATGTTCAGGCTACAGTCTGCTACACGACTTCGGAATTCCATACGAATGAAAAGTTCGTGGAGCTTGCAAAGCAGCTTGAGGGCATGGGCGCCGATTCTATCTGTATAAAGGATATGGCAGGTCTTTTAAGACCGTATGTGGCATACGATCTTGTTTCGAAGATGAAGGCAGCGGTAAAGATACCGATACAGCTGCATACTCACTACACATCGGGTGAGGCTTCAATGGTATATCTGAAGGCCATAGAGGCGGGAGTAGACGTTATCGACTGCGCTATATCGCCTATGGCTATGGGTACCTCGCAGCCTGCTACAGAGCCTATGGTAGCTGCGCTGCAGGGAACGCCGTATGATACAGGGCTTGATCTTGACAAGCTTATAGAGATCTGTGACTACTTCAAGCCGCTGCGTGAAAAGTATATCTCAAGCGGACTTATGAACACGAAGGTAATGGGCGTTGATGTAAATACGCTGAAGTATCAGGTGCCGGGCGGAATGCTCTCCAACCTCGTATCGCAGCTCAAGCAGCAGGGCAGAGAGGATGCTTATGAGGATGTATTAAAGGAGGTACCGCGTGTAAGAGCTGATCTAGGCTATCCGCCGCTTGTAACTCCGTCATCGCAGATAGTAGGAACACAGGCTGTTCTGAACGTTCTCATGGGCGAGAGATACAAGATGGTATCGAAGGAGACAAAGGCCGTAGTCAAGGGCGAGTACGGAAAGTGTCCGGGCGAGATCTCGCAGGACATCGTCAAGAAGATAATCGGAGACGAGGAAAGGATCACCTGCCGTCCGGCAGACCTGCTTGAGCCTGAGCTTGAGAAGATGAAAAAGGAGTGCGCGGAATGGATTCGCCAGCCGGAGGACGTTCTTTCGTATGCGCTGTTTGATCAGGTCGCAGTCAAATTCTTCAAATACCGCGAGGCAAATCTCGACAAGGTAGATAATACTCTGGTGGACAGAGAGAACAAGGTATATCCTGTTTAATAAATACTGGATCGTAAAATACCGCAGTCTGTTAAATAACGGCTGTGGTATTTTTGTACGGTCAGTGTGCCTGTAAAGCTATATCGATATGTATGAGGGTGAAATTATGTGTAAGATCTTACTGTTGGAGGATGACGTCAGCTTGCTTGACGGATTGATCTATTCCTTGGAGAAGAATGGATTTTCCTTGGATGTAGCGCGTACGGTCGGGGAAGCCAAAAGCTATTTATCTAAGCGTAAATACGATATGCTGCTGCTTGATGTGACGCTTCCTGACGGCACAGGCTTTGATATCTGTGAGCATGTCAGAAAAAAGGGAAGTGATGTGCCGATCATATTCCTTACGGCGGCAGATGAGGAGATAAATATCATCCGCGGGTTAGACAGCGGAGGCGATGACTATATCACAAAGCCGTTTAAGCTTGGGGAGCTGTGCTCACGGATAAAGGCGCTGCTCAGACGCGCCGGGATGAGAGCTGATAAGGATACCTCTGTTTTACGTGCGGGCGACATAACGATCGACCTGTTATCCAGCCGTGTCGTTTTTAGGAATAAAGCATTGGATGTTACGGCAGCAGAATATCGTCTTTTGTGTCTCCTGATCCGAAATGTCAATATGGTCGTGACCCGCAATAGGATCTTGGACGAGCTTTGGGATGGCACGGGCAATTTTGTGGATGACAATACTCTGTCGGTATATATCCGCCGTCTGCGAGAAAAGGTTGAGACAGACCCGGCTCATCCAAAGCACATCGTAACTGTACGCGGTTTTGGTTATCGCTGGAACGAGGTAGAGCAATGAGGATCTTATATGAAAAACAAAACAGGTACTTCTGTCTTGCAGCGCTTGGATTGATCATCCTTATTGCATTGAGCGGCGCCGCACGGTCAAGGATATATGGAGCAAAAATAGAGAGTATCATGCTTGAGCATGACACGGCGGTGGTTTCATCACTTTTGGACCAGGGTGTGGAAACAGATACGATAGCCAAAGCCATCACAAACGACATCGGCACAGAGAGCGGGAGAGAGATAATGGATAAGCTGGGGATATCGACGGCGGCAGATCCGCGGGTACTGAATGATATGCGGAAGCTTATAGATACAGCAGCTCTGGCTGAAACGGGAGCAGTTTCCGTGCTGCTGTTTCTGATGATCTTAATTTTTCTGATCAAACGGGACAGGCTTTATCAGTCTGCTATCAGTACGGTATTATGCTTTACTAACGGAGATTTTTCTTCTCTGCTTCCTCAGCAGGATAGCGGAACAGTCTATCAGTTGTTCGCAAGGATCAATGCAATGGCGACAGCTTTGAGGGCGAAGCAGGAAACGGAGCTTCAGGCGAGGGAGTTTTTAAAAAGCACTGTTTCGGATATTTCTCACCAGCTGAAAACGCCGATCGCGGCTCTGTCGATGTATCAGGAGATCATTCAGAACGAGCCGGACAATACCGAGATGGTCAGGACCTTTTCGAAAAAATCGGTCGCGGCGCTGGGCAGGATGGAACATCTGATCAAAACATTGCTGAAGCTGACGCGTCTTGACGCGGGTGGTATCGTGTTCCGCAAGTCAGAATATATGATAGGCGAGGTGATAGCGCAGTCTGTTGAGGAGCTGTACGACAGAGCCGAAAATGAAAGCAAGAAGCTGAGGATAACCGGGGATGAAAGGGAGCTTATATTCTGTGATATAGAGTGGACGCGCGAAGCGATAGGCAATATCGTTAAAAACGCGCTGGACCATACACAGCCGGACGGGATCATACAGATCAGCTGGGATCAGACACCTCTGATGTTCCGTATCTTTGTTTCAGATAATGGGAGCGGAATTGAGCAGGAGGATATTCATCATATATTCAAGCGTTTTTACCGCAGTAAAAATTCTCTGGATAAACAGGGTATAGGACTTGGACTGCCTCTGGCAAGATCAATTGCAGAAGGTCAGGGCGGAACTGTATCTGTGCAAAGCAAGATAGGAGAGGGAACGACATTTATATTATCGTTCCCGAAGTAAGCTTACGAAATCGTAAGCTGAAATTCATCTTATCGTAAGCTTTATCCCGTATCATATAGGCGTAAGGAGGTTTGATAACTATGGAAATATTAAAAGTTCAGGATCTGACTAAGACCTATGGTACGGGAGAAAATGCGGTACATGCATTGCGCAGTGTATCCTTTACAGTTGCAAAGGGTGAATTCGCAGCGATCGTCGGTGAATCCGGATCGGGCAAAAGCACGCTTCTGAACTGCATAGGCGCTTTGGATGATCCTACTTCCGGGAAGGTGTATTTAAACGGTCAGGATCTGTTTTCCATGAAGGAAAAACAGCGGACTGTGTTCCGCAGACGCAATATCGGATTTGTATTCCAGTCGTTTCAGCTGATACCGGAGCTGAATGTGGAGCAAAACATCATCTTTCCGCTTTTGCTGGATCATCAGAGACCGGACTGCGATGCTTTGGAGGAGATGCTCGATATGCTTGGACTGGCTGACCGCCGGAGGCACCTGCCAAGTCAGCTGTCCGGCGGTCAGCAGCAGCGTGTTGCGATAGGCAGGGCGCTGATCACCAAGCCGATACTGATCCTGGCTGACGAGCCTACCGGAAATTTGGACAGCAGATCAAGCCGTGATGTAATGGATATCCTGACCTCGGCGTCAAAACGGTACAGTCAGACTATTCTAATGATCACGCATAATACGGGCTTGACTGCGTCAGTGGACAGGGTGCTGAGCGTGAGCGACGGCATATTGACAGATCTGGGAGGGAAGTGCAATGAGAAGCTATCTTGATCTTATCCCGATCTCCGCAAGAGTACACAAGCGGCAAAACAGGATGACGCTTGTTTGTATCGTGCTTGCCGTGTTTCTTGTTACCGGTATTTTCAGTATGGCGGAAATGGAGCTCAGGAGCCAGCAAATACGCGCCGTTTCAAATTACGGCAACTGGCATATAGGAATAAAAAACATCACGGATGAAGACGCGGACTTGATAGCGGAGCGTCCGGACGTCGCGGCAGCCTCAAGGTATGAGGCGCTGAATTACAGACTGCGGGATGATTATGAGATCAGCGGCAAAAAAATAGCAGTCTGCGCCGTTGAGGAAGACTTTGTAACAGATATTTTTTCTGGAGGACTTATAGAAGGAGAATTTCCAAGTTCGGAGAATGAGGTCATCCTGACTAAGAATGCTGAGGAGGGCCTTGGTATAAAGGTCGGCGATGATGTTGATATATCCATACCTGAAGGCGGGTCTGTTTCCTTCACAGTATCCGGCTTTGTAATGGATTCTGTGATGACCGACCGTGCCGATGCCATAGCGGTGTTGATGCTTCCGGGACCGTTTAAGGATATATACAGAACGGTGCAGGACCGTGATTTGACAGATATCGACATGATGTATTATGTGCAGTTCAAGGACAGTGTGAATATTGCAGGATCAATACAGGACGTGAAGACCAAATATGGACTTAGTGATGAGCAGGTGGGAGAGAATACAGCTCTGCTAGGTGCTATGGGCTACAGCGGAAGCTATGTGATGCAGAGTCTTTACTTGACAGCAGCCGTGCTCTTTGTCCTTGTCCTGACGGCCGGAGTGTTGATGATCGCCAGCAGTATGAACAGCAATATCGCGCAGAGGACTGAATTTTTCGGTATGCTGCGGTGTATAGGCGCGGAGCCTAAGCAGGTACTGTGGTTTGTACGGATGGAGGCATTGAATTGGTGTAAAACGGCTATACCGATAGGAGTCGGCCTGGGCGTTGTCCTGACATGGGCGCTCTGCGCGGCGCTGCGGGCATTGAGCGCCGGATTTTTCTCTACCCTTCCTGTATTCGGAGTAAGCGTCAGCGGAATGATCATGGGCGTTGCCGTAGGCCTGCTCACTGTTCTGATCGCGGCTCAGGCACCTGCGAAAAAGGCCTCAAGGGTATCGCCGCTTGCAGCGGTGTCAGGAAATGCAGGGCAAGTGAAAAATATCCGGCGCTCGGCAAATACAAGGCTGATGAAGATCGAAACAGCTCTTGGTATCCACCATGCGAAACAGAACAAAAAAAATCTGGTTTTGATGTCCGGTTCATTTGCTGTATGTATAGTGCTGTTTTTGTGCTTCTCAACGCTTATAGCTTTTATGCGCCACGGCATCACACCAATGCGGCCGTACACTGCTGATGTTTCTATAGTCAGCCCGGACAACACCTGCTCTGTTCCTAGGGAATGGGTCACAGAGCTGAATGGAAGAGACGGGATAAAACGGGTGTTCGGAAGAATGTTTGCCTATGATATACCTGCGCAGGTAAACGGCGAGGAGAAAAAGGTGATGCTTATCTCCTATGAGGCTTACCAAATGAACTGGGTGGACGAAGAGAAATGGGCATCGAACCGTGTAGGATTTGAAAAGGCAGTGAAGGATACGGATGAGGGTTATGTGCTTGTGTCGTACAAGGAGCAGAATAATATAAATGACGGCGATATTATATCGACCTCGCTCGGTGATCTGACCGCCGCCGCGACCCTATATGTATGTCCGTTCACCGGAGATGATGATACCATTGTTCTGGTCTGCTCTGAGGCGCTCTTTACAAAGCTTACAGGAGAGACGGATTACACGATCATAGATGTTCAGCTGAGTCTCGGCGCTTCGGAGGAGGATGTGGAAGCGATAAGGTCATATGCCGGTCAGGATTACACCTTTTCCGATCAGAGACTGAAAAATCAGGAGGCAAAGGGAGCATATTATTCGTTTGTCCTTTTTATCTACGGATTTCTTGCGGTCATTGCAATGATAACAGTATTTAATATCATAAACAGTGTCTCGATGAGTGTATCGGCAAGATCGAAGCAGTACGGAGCGATGCGGGCAGTGGGCATGGACATGGATCAAATGAAGAAAATGGTATATGCAGAGACGTTTACGTATGCTTTGTTCGGGACTGCCGCGGGTGTGATCATAGGTATCCCGCTCCACCGGTTCGCATGGCATAATCTGATATATCTGCATTGGAACGATCCTTGGAGCTTCCCGGTGCTCTCGCTGATGATCATTACAGTGCTGGTGATCTGCTCATGCGTTTTGGCTGTACGCGGACCGGCAAGAAGGATAGAAAATATGTCGGTAGCAGATGTTATTTCTGATCAATAAAAATGAACGAAGCACGGAAAATTTTGCGTTTTGCTGTGCTTCGTTTTTTATATGCAGGCTGTATGAGCTTTTACAAAAGCGCAGATATGCAGTATAGAACTGCCAGATGCGCAGGATAATACACATAGAAAAGCGTTTTCATGGGAGCTTTGCCGCGCGTGCCGTTATACATTGCGAGCGGTATCAGTGATAACAGTGACCACCATTGTATGCCTCCCAGCGAAAAGCTTACAGCCGCGATACCGATCGCGGAAAGGATCAGCCGCTGCCGCTTGTCACTGCCGAGCGAGATCAGTACAGGCAGCATTATGCCGCTGAAGCCGTAATCTACGCTGAAGCCGGGGATCAGTTCGGGAAGCACGGCTGAAATGAGCGCCGCAAATGCAAATGCCGCGGCCGAGAGCAAAAGCTTGGATATTGAGTTTTTATTGCTGTGCAGCGCGTATATTATAGGTATAGCGAGCGCAAAGCTTACAAATATGCACATCGTGAGATCCGCGGCCGCGGCGTAGTAGACTATCTGTGCTGCTGCGCCTAATACAGCCATACGTCCCCAGTACAGACGTTTGTTGTGTGTATAACGACAGCCCTCTGCTATCATGTATGCGAATATGGGGAAGGCAAGCCTGCCGATCATTCTAAGTATGGAAAATTGAGGCAGCAGGAGCATGCCTATATGATCTATCGTCATTACGACAAGCGCGAACAGCTTAAGAGCTGTTCCGCTCAGTCCGCGCTGCAATAAAGATGAATCGTACATGAAACACACACCCATTATCACATTGACGCGTACATACTGTAGAGATGGCTGTAAATTCCGCCCTTAGCTATGAGCTCCTGATGTGTCCCTTCTTCTTCAATGCCTTTTTCGGTGAGTACGAGGATCTTGTCGGAATTTTTTATCGTTGTCAGCCTGTGCGCTATTGTCAGCACGGTTCTTCCGGACGCAAGACGTTCGAGCGATTCCTGAACGACCTTTTCGCTTTCGTTGTCAAGAGCGGAGGTCGCTTCGTCAAGTATGAGTATAGGCGGGTTTTTAAGGAATACACGAGCTATTGAAATACGCTGCTTTTGTCCGCCTGACAGCTTCACGCCGCGTTCTCCAACATATGTATCATAGCCGTCCGGCAGCGCGGATATAAATTCGTGTGCGCCGGCTGCCTTTGCGGCTTCTATTACCTCCTCGCGCGATGCGCCGGGCTTGCCGTATTCGATATTGTCGAATACGGTTCCGGAGAACAGATAAACGTCCTGCTGTACAACGCCTATTGACGAGCGAAGCGATTTCAATGTAACATCCTTTATATCTATACCGTCTATAGTTATCTTTCCCTCCGTAACGTCATAAAAACGGGGGATGAGATTGCACATGGTGGTCTTTCCGCCGCCGGAGGGGCCTACGAGAGCGACACTCGTGCCGCTCGGTACATGCAGATCGACACCGCTCAGCACCTCTGTATCATCGTCGCTGTAATGGAAGGTCACATTGTCAAAATCGATCTCTCCCTTTACGTTTTTCAGTTCCTTTGCATCCGGTTTTTCGATAATGTCCTGAGGCGCGTCCATTATTTCGCAGAAGCGCTCTATACCGGTCATTCCGCGCTGGAACTGCTCGGTGAACTGTATTATCGTGCGTATCGATGCGAAAAGGCTGCTCACGTACAAAAGATACGCGGTGAAATCGCCTGCGGATATATTGCCATTCATCAGAAACAGTGAACCGGCAACGACAACAGTAAGGTACATAAGCCCCTCAAAAAATCTGTTTGTGCTGCCAAAGCCACCCATGTATAGATAACCGAGCTTTTTCAGTCGCAGAAACTCTTTATTTCCATGCTCAAACTTGTCTTTTTCGATATTTTCGTTTGCGAAGGATTTTACAACGCGTATGCCTAGGAGCGAGTCCTCCACCTGTGAATTGATCTCGCCGACCTGTACGCGCTGATCCTTGAATGCGCGTCTCATCCGAGTGTTAAAGAATTTTACAAATATAAAGATGAACGGCAGAACAGCAAAAACGATAACGGTGAGCAGAGGATCGATCCCGAACAATATTACGAACGATACTGTTATTTTAAGTCCGGCAATAAAAAACTCCTCCGGACCGTGGTGGGCGAATTCTGTTATATCGAAAAGGTCGCTCGTTATTCTTGACATTATCTGCCCGACCTTATGTGTTGCGAAATATGAAAAGGAAAGCCTTTGCAGATGCGAGAATAAGTCGCGGCGCATATCGGTCTCTATCTTTGCGCCCATGACGTGACCGGTGTGCTGCATATAAAAGTTTGCGGCGGCATCGATCAGGCGCAGTATAAGATAGAGAACGCCTAATCTTACTATAAATGCGATCGTCAGCGCCGCGGGATCGCTTACAGCAAGATCCGTTATATTCCGCACTATCAGCGGAAAAACAAGATCGCATACTGTAGTGAGCGATGCGCATATAAGATCGAATATAAGTATCCATTTATATTTTTTAAAATAAGGCAGGAAACGCTTTATAAGCGTACTCATTTTCATTTGCTGTTTCATAGTGGCTCCTCTCATGTGATATTATGATATTTTCCCGATAGCGCTCGGTACACCGCGGACAACAGTGCAAGCATAGCGGTACCGTTCCGGTGTGCCAAAGCACGCATCACAGTTTATTATATCACGGATCAGATGAAATTTCAACCGCTTATGATGCTATTTCACAGTTTTTGAGCGCATTGACCGCGCAAAAAGGTTTTGAAAATGTTGATTTTTGCGTTCATCTATGATATAA
>CAJFVT010000041.1 GCA_904420525.1 uncultured Clostridia bacterium
AAGTCATGTTAAGCTTATACCTGTAATTTTCGCCTTGTCGAGGTTTGTCAGATATTGCTTACACAACTTTTTCCGCGGACCCGTATGCCATTCTGTGTTCAGCTGTTTCCACTCGCCCCGTAAGCTTACAGGGCTTTATTTATAGGATCAGTATTGGTTATTGTGCTGTTTATAGGATCCAAGCTTATTTTTCTGAGTTTACCCCCGGCTATCATTATCTCTGAATAGGTGTTCGCGGAATAAATATTTCACAGCGGCCTATATCAACATCGGAAAAGGAGGAGGAAAAAATGCAGGATGAGAGCTTGGAAACGAACAGCAATATAGTTTCGGACGAAGAAAAAACGGCGGTAAAGCCTGATTATGAAAAGGAAATAATAGAGATAATAAGAAGCGGTGAGTCACCCAGGAAGCTGCGTGACAGCCTGAGTGATTATCACGAAAATGATATTGCGGAGGCGCTGCCGAAATTTACCGCGTTTGAAAGGAAAAAGCTTTATCGAATTCTTGGTACTGAGCAGCTTTCCAACATATTTGAATATATAGATAAGGATACTGTAGGGATCTATCTTGATGAGATGGATCTGAAAAAGGCCGCTGATCTTATATCCAATATGGAATCAGACGAGGTGGTCGAGGTCATGCGCGAGATCGACAAGGACAAGCGCGCGATCCTGGCCGAGATGCTTAGCGAGGATGTGAAAAAAGACATCGCGCTGATAGCTTCGTTTGACGAGGATGAGATCGGCAGCAAGATGACCACGAATTTTATAAGGATCAGTGTAAATCTCACAGTAAAACAGGCCATGAGCGAGCTTATAGCACAGGCGCCTAAAAATGACAACATATACACGATATTCGTTGTTGACGAGGACGGTTATTTCTACGGTGCGATAGATCTTAAAGAACTTATAATCGCAAGGAAGGATACGGATCTTGAAGATCTTATAATGACATCATTCCCGTATGTGTACGGAAATGAGAGCATAGATGATTGTATAGAAAAGCTAAAGGATTATTCGGAGAACTCTATACCTGTGCTTGATAATAACAACCGTATACTTGGTGTTATAACATCGCAGGACATCATTGAGGTAGTAGATGATGAGATGGGTGAGGATTATGCTAAGCTGGCAGGTCTTATCGCGGAGGAGGATCTCAAGGAACCTTTGTTTGATAGCATGAAAAAGCGTCTGCCTTGGCTTTTGATACTGCTTGTTCTGGGTATGATGGTATCATCGGTAGTAGGGATCTTTGAAAGCGTTGTATCGCAGCTTACGGTGATAATGGCATTCCAGTCTTTGATACTGTCCATGGCCGGAAACGTAGGAACGCAGTCGCTGGCTGTAACGATACGTGTGCTGATGGACGAATCGCTGAAGGGCCGCCAGAAGCTGAAGCTGGTGGCAAAGGAAATGAGAGTCGGCTTTTTCAATGGTCTTATCGTCGGTGTCATTTCCTTTGTTGTAGTCGGACTTTATATAATCGTATTCAAGGGGAAGAACTTCATGTTTTCCTATGCGGTGTCGGGCTGTATAGGGCTTGCGATGCTGGTAGCAATGGTGATATCAGGGGCGGTAGGAACTATAGTCCCGCTGTTCTTTAAAAAGATCAAGGTGGATCCGGCAGTTGCATCCGGTCCGCTTATAACGACCATGAATGACCTTATAGGAGTTGTGACATATTACGGACTGAGCTGGTTCCTGCTGATACAGATACTTCATCTTGGAGGATGATCTAAAGATATACAGAAAAACGGAGTCTTTGGCGGCTCATTGATAAGGGAGTTTTAGGATATGGCGATATATTGGCTTAACAGCTGATGTATCGCCGTATTTGTTGGATTTGTGATAGAAAACAATGGAGGGATAAAGATGCTGTACAGACCGAGACGGCTTAGGAGCAGTGAAGCTCTGCGTTCAATGGTACGCGAAACGCGGGTGAGCGCAGATTCACTGGTATATCCTATGTTCGTAAAGGACGGAGAAAATATAAAGGAAGAGATAGGAGCAATGCCGGGACAGTATCGCTATAGCATAGACCGCATGGGAGAATGTCTTGAGGAGGTCATAAATTCCGGTGTTAAAAGTGTTATGCTGTTCGGGATACCGTCCCGCAAGGATGAATGCGGAAGCGGCGCATGGGATGAAAACGGGATAATACAGCGGGCGCTGAGATATGCGAAGGCCGAGTATCCTCAGCTGTATTACATAACAGACGTCTGCATGTGTGAGTATACCTCACACGGACACTGCGGAGTGCTCTCAGGTGATTATGTGGATAATGACAGAACGGTCGAGCTGCTTGCAAGGACTGCTGTATCGCATGTGAAGGCCGGAGCGGATATGGTCGCTCCGTCGGACATGATGGATGGTCGGGTCGGCGCTATCAGGAGCGAGCTTGATAAGAACGGATTTATAAACACGCCTGTGATGGCATATTCGGCGAAGTACGCTTCGGCATTTTACGGACCGTTCCGCGAGGCGGCCGGCTCTGCTCCGTCATTCGGGGACAGAAAGAGCTATCAAATGGATTTTCATAATATAGATGAGGCCGTGAGAGAAGCGGGGCTTGATATAGACGAGGGCGCCGATATAATAATGGTAAAGCCGGGAATGGCTTATCTTGACGTTCTGTATAAGATAAAAGAGGAGTATGGGATCCCAACGGCACTGTATTCCGTAAGCGGTGAATATTCGATGATAAAGGCTGCGGCAAGCCTCGGATGTGTCGATGAGGAAAAAATGATCTGTGAAACGGCTGCCTGCATGTTCAGGGCGGGAGCGGATATACTTATAACATATTTTGCAAAGGAGCTTGCAGGCTTCATAAAAAGGGGGCTTATCGGATAAATGAAAAGCGATATTTCTGAGGCGCTGTTTGAGCGTGCCGTAAAGGTCCTGCCTGGCGGTGTGAACTCGCCTGTGCGCGCGTTTGGATCTGTCGGAGGTTCGCCGCGGTTCATAAGCCGTGCAAAGGGACAGTATATCTATGATGAGGACGGAAATAAGTATATAGATTATATAGGCTCGTGGGGACCGATGATCCTGGGTCATAATGATGAGCGCGTTGTTGAGGCGGTAAAAAAACAGGCTGAAAAGGGACTTAGCTTTGGCGCGGCAACACGGCTTGAGGTGGAGATGGCGGAGCTTATCTGCGAGAGCGTTCCGTGCGCAGAGATGATAAGAATGGTAAATTCGGGCACGGAGGCCGTTATGAGCGCGCTTCGTGCCGCGCGCGGCTTTACAGGACGCGATAAGATCATAAAGTTCGAGGGCTGTTACCATGGACACGCCGATCCCATGCTGGTCAAAGCGGGTTCCGGTGTTATGACATACGGGGCGCCTGATTCGGCAGGAGTCCCGGAGGGATGTGCAAGAGATACGTTGACTGCCGTATATAATGATGCTTCATCTGTCGAGTTGCTTTTCAGCGAATATCCGGACAGCGTGGCCTGTGTTATAGTCGAGCCGGTAGCTGCAAATATGGGGCTTGTACCGCCTGCGGACGGGTTTCTTCAAAGGCTGAGGGAGCTTTGTGATAAGTATGGAGCACTGCTTATATTTGACGAGGTCATAACAGGCTTCCGGCTCTCCCTCGGAGGAGCGGCTGAATATTTCGGGGTCAGACCGGATCTGGTCACCTATGGAAAAATAATCGGCGGAGGTATGCCGGTCGGAGCCTACGGCGGCAGACGTGACATCATGAGCGTTGTATCACCGCTTGGGAAGGTGTATCAGGCAGGGACTCTCAGCGGCAATCCGATGGCGATGAGCGCGGGTATCACTCAGCTGAGGATATTAAAGAATGAGCCTGGTATATATGAGAATATAAAATCACTCGGCGAAAGGTTTAGAAATGGGATAAGGAGCGTCCTCGAAAAAGCTGGACTGACATTTGCGGTAAATGGGATCGGATCTCTGAGCTGCCTGTATTTTAATAAAGGTGATGTTTATGACTACAGAACTGCAAAGCAGTCGGATACAGATCAGTTTGCGGCGTATTTCAGACATATGCTCAATGCAGGCAGCTATATGGGACCCAGTCAGTTTGAAGCGGTATTCATATCGAACGCGCATACTGAAGAGGATATAGATAAAACAGTGCATGATGCTGAGGAGTATTTCGGATTATGAGCAGAGCGGATAAAACGGGTCTGATCCATATCTACTGCGGCGATGGAAAGGGCAAGACTACCGCGGCTGTGGGACTGGCCGTTCGCTGTGCGGGCGGCGGCGGAAATGTGCTTTTCTTTCAGTTTTTAAAGGGAAACCGATCCGGTGAGCGTGCTGTGATGAAGAATATAGACGGTATAGACCTGTGGGACGGACCTGAAGATATTAAATTCGTTTGGAATATGACAGAGAAGGAAAAGGCAGAAATGCGTGAATATTATCGGGAGAAATTCAATGAGCTGCGCGCTGCCGCGCCGGATCATGATATGCTTGTGCTGGATGAGGTGATACCGGCTTTGAAATATGGCTTTATCGATACGGAAGAGCTTTTGAGATTTTTCACAGAAAAGCCGCAGGGGCTTGAGCTGGTGCTTACCGGCAGAGATCCGGATGAAAGGCTTGTGGAAGCGGCGGACTATGTAACAGAAATGAAAAAGATAAAGCACCCGTTTGACAGAGGGATCGCAATGAGAAAATATATTGAACTGTAGGTGGTTTTGTATGTGTTTGGAGGAGGAGCTGAAGACGGTCGGACCGGTCGATGAAGCTGTGGCGGAGCTGTCGCGGAAAAAATGGCTTGCTGTTGCTAAGCCGCTGTTCAGTCTGGGCAGACTTGAGGAGCTGGTCACACGGATAGCCGCGGTGAGCGGCGATGTTGACGCGGATTGTTCAAAGAAGGCGCTTGTGATAATGTGCGCGGATAACGGTGTAGTGGACGAGGGTGTGACCCAGTGTGACCGCGGTATAACGGCAATGGTAACTGAGAATTTTACAAAACGTTCCGCAAGCGTGTGCATAATGGCAGAGCGCGCAGGCTGCGATCTGTTCCCGGTGGATATAGGTGTGGAGACGGATGTTCCGGGAGTCACGGACAGATCTGAAAAAATAATGTACTGTACGAACAATATTGCTAAGGGCGCGGCTATGACGCGCGGCGAGGCAGAGAGAGCTGTTTTGGTCGGGATAAGAAAGGTAAAAAAGCTTAAGGCCGAGGGATATAAGCTCATAGCCACCGGAGAGATGGGTATAGGCAATACGACCACTGCTGCCGCGGTGCTTTCGGTGCTGCTGGGAGCGGATCCTGAGCTGGTCACCGGACGGGGCGCCGGCCTTTCAAGCGATGGATTAGCCAGAAAAACAGAGGTCATAAAAACGGCGATAGCTCTCAACAGACCGGATAAAGATGATATAATAGATGTAATATCCAAGGTCGGCGGATTGGATATAGCAGGAATGTGCGGAGTGTTCCTTGGCGGAGCTGTATGCCGGGTGCCTGTGATAATAGACGGAGTCATATCGGCGGCAGCGGCATTATGCGCGGTGCGGCTTTGTCCTGCCGCGGCTGGATATATGATCCCGTCGCATGTGTCGAAGGAGCCTGCTTCTGCTATGGCTCTTGAAGCTTTGGGGATGGAGCCGTATCTGAACTGCGGTATGTTTCTCGGAGAGGGCAGCGGCGCGGTGGCGCTGATGCCGCTTATCGACATGGCTGTCAATGTGTATAACGATATGCCGACGTTCGGGAGCTGGGACCGCGAGGGGTATAAGATCCTTGAATAGACCAGATATATTTCACTGTGTATGCTGTGATCCGATAAGAGGATGTGTGGTCAGCGTCCGCAGCCAAATTATGTACAGGAGAGCTTGGAGAGAGGCGGTTCTGCTATGACATTTGAGCAAATGATAGAGAACTCAGGACATATTGTTTTTTTCGGCGGCGCAGGGGTCTCGACTGCGAGCGGTATACCGGATTTCCGCGGTGCTGAGGGGATCGGCGGAAGAAAGGCGGAGGAGGTGCTTTCGCATAGCTTTTTCATAAACAGAACGGAGGAATTTTTTGAGTTCTACCGGAAGCACATGCTGTTCCCTAATGCAGTTCCGAATGCTGCTCATTATGCTCTTGCGGAGCTTGAGAGGCGCGGAAAGCTTAAGGCGGTGATAACACAGAACGTGGACGGACTCCACCGCAGGGCAGGCAGCAATATCGTTTATGAACTGCATGGTAATGTGGATCATAACTACTGTATGGAGTGTGGAAAGGCTTACGGAGCGGAATATGTAATGAGATCAAGGGGAATACCTCGTTGTGCTTGCGGAGGCGTTATAAAGCCTGATGTGGTCCTTTATGGAGAACCGCTTGATCTGTATATGCTTAGAATGTCTAATGCCTATGCAATGGCGGCGCAGATGCTTATAGTAGCGGGAACATCGCTTTCAGTTTTTCCTGCTAATGAGATAGTTGACAGTTATATGCACAATAGGCTTGTAATAATAAACGACACACCGACAGAATTTGATCAAAAGGCGGATCTTATTATAAGGGACAAGGTAGAGACAGTTTTAGGACGTTTACTAAATAAATAAGAGCATGGACGGTAAGACTGTGTTTTTATATATTTAAGATAATAGATAAATAGGTGTTAAGGAAGGGGTAAAATATGAACTTTTATGAGCTTGCAGAAAAAAGATTTTCATGCAGAAAATTTCAGGACAGACCGGTAGAGGAGGAAAAGATAGAAAAGATGCTCCGCGCAGCGGAGCTTGCTCCGACAGCCTGCAATAAGCAGCCGCAGCGGATTCTGGTGCTTACAGATAAGGACAGGCTTGCACTGGTGGAGGAATGTACGCGTTTTGGCTTCGGTGCACCGCTGAACTTTCTGGTCTGCTATGATAAAGAGGTGTCGTGGCACAGGCGAAAGGACAATGTCGATCATGGAATGATCGACACGGCTATAGCAAAGACTCATATGATGCTTATGGCCACAGAGCTTGGTCTAGGAACGACCTGGGTATGCGCATTTGATGAACAGAAGGCCAGAGAGCTCTTTGAAGTGCCGGATAATTATGTTATAGAAGGCTTTCTGCCTACCGGTTATCCCGCTGAGGATCCAGGAGAAATGCACTTCAAGCGTATGAAAGCATCGGAATTTTCGTTTAGGAACAGTTTTTGAGACACTACATCTGTATCAGATATTCAGGAGGAATACAATGGGTATGATATATATTGACGCATCAATGGGGATATCCGGTATCAAGCTTTTGGGAGCGCTTGTCGGCTGTATGGAGAGACCGGAGCTGTTTATGAGGAAGTTCAATGAGTGCGGCTTTGAAGGGATACGGCTTGAAAGCAGAGATACTGCCGCAAAGGGCATAAGCGGACGCGTGCTGGATTTTACAAGAACGGACAGTGATGATTATGATGACGAGATCGATGATGAAGGATCGGGATCAAGGCATCACCGCCGCCGCAGATCTGTAATGCGCACGTTCAGAGATGTTGCGGAGATCATAGATGATCTATCAGTAAGCGGAAACGTGAGGAGACGGGCATCGGCAGTATATGAGATGATAGCCGGGGCGGCGGCACAAGTTCATGGAACGGAAGATGAGGATGTTATACTGCACAGGACCGGGTCACGTGATGTGATCGCATCGGTAGTAGGAGTGTTCATGGCTCTTGAGGAGCTTGAGCCTGACAAGGTGATATCATCCACGGTAGCGGTGGGAAACGGAAAAGCAAGAACGTCAAGAGGCGAAATGGATATCCCGGTACCGGTAACGGCAAAGCTGCTTGAAGGTGTGCCGTATAACGGCGGAACAGAAAGCTTTGAAATGTGTACAGCGGACGGAGCGGCGCTCATAAAGAGCATCGCAGATGAGTTTTCAGATATGCCCGCCATGACGGTTTTGCGTTCGGGAGCCGGATTTGGTATGCGCGAGTACAAGGGCGGCGTTAACTGTGTACGGGCAATGCTGGGGAATATCGCGGTAACGGCTGCAAATGCTTCTGTTACGGAGCTGGAGGCAGAGGTATACGAAACGGGTGCGGCATTTGAAAATTGTATCGGCGGACTGGTAGGACTCGGTGTCAGGGACGTGTATACAATGCCTGTAGCATCGGCTGTTTCCGGCAGAGGAATGCTTTTGCGTGTTATATGCGACGAACGTATGGCTGATGATGCGGCGGGATATATCTTGAAAAATACCGCGGCAGGATCAGTGCGCAGGCGCGGCTGTGCCGCATATGAGCTTGATCGGGAACAGCAGGAAATAAAAACATCACTTGGTACGATAAGGGTCACGAAGCTTGACGGCTTTGGCATTAAAAAAATCGTTCCGTTCGAGGCGGATATATCAGCGGCGGCAAAAAAGGAGGATATCAGCTATACCGAGGCCTATAACAGGATAAGCAGAGAAATAAACATATAAAATCTTTGAATTTGCAGAAAAATACTTGACTTAGCTGAGTATAAGTTGTATAATATTTATTGTATGCAATCTGGAAAACACTTATCCGAGCGGTGTTTTCTTAAAAGAAAGGAATGTAAAACGCAAATGAGAAAGAAAAGCATAGTCACTTTTTGTATTGTTATCATTGCGGCGATAGCGCTTAATCTTGTTGCGATGTTCGGTCTTCCGGGCGCGCTCAGCGGGACTTACGGCGGTATGCTTGACAGCAATACAGGAATAAGACAGGGTATTGACCTTGCCGGAGGTTCGGTCATAACCTTCCAGGCAAATGCCGAAAATCCTACAGATGAAGAAATGGAATCTGTAAGATCGATCTATGAGATGCGTCTTAACAGCGCCGGCTATACCGAATCGCGTATCTCGATAGGCGAGGGCGGCAGGATCACTATCGAGATCCCGTCAGGCAGCGATGCAGGCGGGGATGGAACGGAGCTTTCAGCAACGGAGCAGACCGATGCGGCTGTTGAGCTGCTTTCACAGGTAGCGAAGCTGACCTTCCGCGATTATCAGGACAATGTCGTTCTTGAGGGAACAGACATCGCGTCGGCACAAAGTCTATACGGACAGCCTTCGCAGAATACTAATTCACAGTATTATGTGCAGGTGGAATTTACCTCAGAGGGTGCAGCAAAGTTTGCTGAGGCTACAGCAGCGGCTGCCGCACAGGCATCGCCCAATAACATAATAAAGATAGTTATGGATGAAGAGGAAGTCTCATCTCCGCAGGTCTCGGAGAGGATAGATTCCAATTCGTGTGTAATAACCGGTAATTTTGATGCGGAATCTGCATCAACGCTTGCAAGTCAGATAAATTCCGGTAATCTTCCGTTTGAGATGCAGAAGATCTCGCAGGAGACAGTGGGTGCGGAGCTTGGACGTGACGCTCTTCCGACAAGCCTTTTGGCAGCGGGGATAGGTATCATACTTGTAATGCTGTTCATGGTGATCAGATACAGGCTCCCCGGACTGATAGCAGATCTTTCGCTTCTTATATATGTAGGTCTTATATGTCTGGTAATGGGTGCGTTCAGAGTAAATCTCAGTCTTTCGGGTATCGCTGGTATCATACTTTCGATAGGTATGGCGGTCGATGCGGACTGTATCATATTTGAGCGTATGAAGGAGGAGCTTGTAGTTGGAAAGACTGTAAGAGCGTCTGTTGAGGCGGGCTTCACAAAGGCATTCTCCGCTATTATAGACTCTAACATAACTACGATCATATCGTGTGTCGTTTTGTATATGTCAGGCATAGGAACTGTTACGGGCTTTGCAGTAACGCTCGGTATCGGCGTAATACTTTCTATGTTCACAGCTATAGTAGTTACAAAGTTCCTTATGAGAAACCTTGTAAACATCGGTGTCAGAAATAAGAACCTGTTTTACAATACGAAAAAAGCAGTGGGAGGTGCGGAAAATGCATAAGACATTTAATTTTTCAAAGAATAAAATTAAATTCCTCCTCCTGCCGATCGTTATTCTGATCGCGGGTATCGTAATGTATTTCGTTCACGGAGGATTTAACTTTGACGTTGAATTCCTCGGCGGTATAAGAATGCAGGTAGACATAGGCCAGGATTTTAATAACGACGATATTTATAATCTGGTAGAGGAAACGACAGGTCTTGAGGCAGTTGTACAGAAATCGGGTGCATCGGGTCAGACTGCGGTAATAAAGATCCCATCGGCAAGCAATGACGAGCACGGCGAGTCAAATCAGGCTAACCAGGATGCTGTATTCAGCGCGCTTCAGGAAAAATATTCTCTTAGTGACGAGGCGCTTCTTTCAGTGCAGTCCTCTTCTCCGAGCTTTGGAGCACAGGTACAGCAGAAGGCTCTTTCATATACGCTTCTGGCCATTCTGTGCATGCTCGTATATATCATAATCAGATTTGACTGGCGCAGCGCTATAATGGCGGTCGTTACGCTTGCCCTCAATGTTCTTGTTATGGCCAGCGTATATACGATAACAAATATAGCTCTTAACACAACATTTATAGCGGCTATGCTTACGGTCATAGGCTATTGTATAAACAATACTATAGTAATATTTGACCGTATCCGTGAAAATATGAAGTCGCGCAGACGTGCAGAGTCTATAACTGCAATGACAGACAGAAGCATCCATGAGACGCTCGGACGTACAGTAAGCTCGACTGTTACGACACTCATAACGATCGTTATGGTCTATATTCTTGGTGTTTCGACCATCAAGCAGTTTGCACTCCCGCTTATAATAGGTATAGTTATAGGCGCATATACATCTATATGCATAGCGCCTACCTTCTGGGCAGCATGGAAGGAGGCTGAAGCCAAGGCTAAGGCTGAGGCGGCAGCACAGAAACGCTCAGTGAAGAAAAATAAATAACGCATATTGCTTACAGAGGAGATTATCGGTTGATAATTTCCTCTTTTTTTCTTGATTATTTTATAATTATATGATAAAATAAGATATATGTTCAGGCACTGCGTATTTGGTGCTGTAAAGATGAGCTGGAAAGGAGTTAATTTATATATATGAAGCCTTTGGTTGCAGTCGTAGGCAGACCTAATGTAGGAAAGTCTACGTTATTTAATAAAATTTCCGGTGAGAGGATAAGTATAGTGGAGGATATACCGGGCGTAACGCGTGACAGGATATATTCTGACGTGTCGTGGCTCGACAAGCATTTCACGCTTATTGACACGGGCGGCATAGAGCCTAATTCAAAGGATGAGATCCTTTCAAAGATGCGTGAGCAGGCGCAGCTTGCGATCGAGATGGCGGATGTTGTGGTTTTGATGACGAGCGTTAAGGACGGTGTCACAGCAAACGACTATGAGGTCGCGCAGATGCTTATGAAGGCAAGGAAAAAGATAGTTCTTGCAGTTAATAAGGTGGACAACATAGGTGAACCGCCTATGGATTTTTATGAGTTTTATAATCTCGGACTGGGTGATCCTGTAGCGATCTCATCAGCGAACGGACTGGGTATCGGCGATCTTCTAGATGAGATAACAAAGCTGTTTCCGGAGGATGCTGACATTGATGAGGATGATGACGAAATAAAGGTCGCTGTGATAGGCAGACCGAATGCGGGCAAATCGTCTCTCATAAACAATATAATGGGCGAGGAGCGGGTCATCGTTTCGGACGTTGCGGGTACAACGAGAGACGCCATCGATACGCATTATGAAAAGAACGGTGACAAATTTCTGTTTATCGATACCGCGGGTATGCGCAAGCGCGGCAAGGTGGACGAATCTATCGAGCGCTACAGCGTTATCCGTTCGCTTGCTGCTGTGGACAGGAGCGATGTGTGCGTTATCATGATAGACGGCACAGAGGGTATAGCGGAGCAGGATACAAAGATCGCCGGCTATGCCGACAAACAGGGCAAGGCTTGTATTTTTGTTATAAATAAATGGGATATAGTCAAAAAGAACGACAAGACCATGAACGAGTTTAAAAACAGGATCCGCGAGACATTCGCTTTCATGTCGTACGCGTCAATGATGTTTATAAGCGCGAAAACCGGACAGAGGGTGGACAAGCTGATTGAGGAGATAAAGCTGGTAAATGAACAGCATAAGCGCCGCATAACCACAGGTATGCTCAATGATGTTATAAATGAAGCTGTGAATAAACAGCAGCCTCCGTCAGATAAAGGCAAAAGACTGCGTATCTATTACGGCACTCAGGCATCTGCTGCGCCGCCGACCTTTGTTCTGTTCGTAAATGACAAGGATCTGTTCCATTTCTCTTATAAGAGGTTCATGGAAAATCAGATACGTGAGAATTTCGGTTTTGAGGGAACGCCAATACGTTTCATCATACGTGAACGGAAAAAGAATGATTAAGTAATTAATGAAAGGGTTTTGGTGAAGCGAATGGTTTTTCTTATAACGATCACAATAGGAACGGTCATAGTTGCATATCTTTTAGGCAGTGTTAATTCATCGATATTGATATCCAAGGCTGTCAGCGGCAAGGATATACGTGAGAGCGGCTCGGGCAATGCCGGAGCCACTAATATGCTGCGTACGATGGGGAAGAAATATGCTGTTTTAACACTTATCATAGATATATTTAAGGGTATTTTGGCGGTGCTGTTTGCAATGCTTTCTGTAAAAAGCGGCGGATTTGAATGGTGTATATATCCTGCCGGGCTTGCTGTTTGTCTTGGACACTGTTATCCTGTGTTTTTTGGGTTCAAGGGCGGCAAGGGAGTAGCTACCGGATTGGGAGTCCTGCTCATGTGGGACTGGCAGACGGCGCTTATCGTGCTTGCGGCAGCACTTGTGATCATGGCTCTTACGCGGTATGTGTCGCTCGGCTCGGTAACGGCGGCGGTTTTGTTTGCAGTTATCGAAACGGTGAAGCTTAGGGGAAATATACCGGCTATGATATGTGTTATCGCAGTAGCGGCGCTTCTGGTATGGAAGCACAGGGGAAATATAGTGCGTCTTGCAAAGGGTGAGGAAAACAAGCTCGGCGCAAAAAAGAAATGACGCGGTTATCACTCGATACATATGCGGCCGCAGGATCGGAATGCATTGCGGCTTTGACACAGGAGGTATGAAAATGAAAATTGCGGTTATAGGCTCGGGCGGCTGGGGAACGGCGATCTCGATACTGCTCGCAGAAAAGGGCAATGATATATATCTTTGGTCATGGATACAGGAGGAAACAGACCGGCTCAGCCGCGACAGGGAGAATAAAGAATTTTTGCCCGGTGTAAGGCTTGATGACAGGATAGTTTGCAGTCATGATATGAAAAAGTGTCTTGAGGGCGCTGAGGTGGTCGTAACAGCGGCTCCGTCGCCGGCTACAAGGACTACCGCGAAGCAGATGGCACAGTACATAGTGCCGGGGCAGAAGCTTGTAAACATTTCAAAGGGGCTGGAAGGCAAGCTCAGACTTTCCGAAGTGTACAAGTCAGAGATACCTCAGGCGGATATCTCAGTTTTGAGCGGTCCGTCTCATGCTGAGGAGGTCAGCCGCGGTATCCCGACAACAGTTGTAGTTGCATCGGAAAACAGTGAAACGTCCGAGTTCCTGCAGGATGTGTTCATGACGCCGGTGTTTCGTGTATACACGTCAGATGATATAATAGGTGTGGAGCTTGGCGGCGCTCTCAAAAATGTTATTGCGCTGTGCGCCGGTATATCAGATGGATTGGGATACGGTGATAATACCAAGGCTGCGCTTATAACCCGCGGTGTTGCGGAAATAACTCGTCTTGGCACAGCCATGGGCGCTAGGGCATCGACATTTTCGGGGCTTTCCGGGCTGGGTGATCTGATAGTTACCGGCACGAGCAAGCTTTCGCGCAATTACAGAGCCGGACGCTTGATAGGCAGCGGGATGAGTCTGAAGGAGACGCTGGAAAAGGTGCATATGGTTGTTGAGGGCGTAAATACTGCCGGAGCAGCTTATGAGCTCAGCAGGGAATATAATGTGGAAACACCTATAATCGAGCATGCTTATAAAATATTGTTTGAGGGAATGGATCCGCGTGAGGCGGTAAATCTTCTTATGACTCGCCGCAGAACGACAGAATAGTTTTTTTGCAGGAGGCTGCAGAGGCTGTTACAAAACTCAACGAGTTTGCTACAGCCCCTGCGGTCTCTTTTTTGTTTTGTTGATATTGAGGATCATATTGCTGCTGAAATGGCAAAAATAATTACAATATGCATGCGATGGGGATCGATGAGCAGAAAAGACATTTAATTTGATAAAAATATAACAAATAGGTGACGGAAAATGCGCAATATTTATATAAACTGTAGAAAGTGGAAAAAAGATATTGACAAATTAATAACAATACATTATAATGGTCTTGAACTTAAGGATCGAGGATAGATACCGCGGTTCCGGCATAAACTATAAATGTTAAACAGAACTATTATTTATGCAGTTTAGGAGGATTTTTTATGGCAAAGAAAAATGAGGCTGTAAAGCCTGAGATCAACGTAAACGAAATGATCGACGGCTATGTAAAAAAAGCGCAGAAGGCTCTTGAGGAATTTATGTCAATGGATCAGGAGCAGGTCGATAAGGTAGTAAAGGCAATGACGCTTGCAGGTCTTGACAAGCATATGGAGCTTGCTAGGATGGCCGTTGAGGAAACGGGCAGAGGCGTGTATGAGGATAAGATAACGAAGAATATGTTCGCGACTGAATATATATATCATTCTATAAAAAATGAAAAAACAGTCGGGGTTATCGCTGAAAATGATCTTGAGGATTATGAGATAATAGCAGAGCCTGTGGGAATAATATGCGGAGTTACCCCGGTAACCAATCCTACGTCAACGACTTTGTTCAAGTCGCTTATCTCTATCAAATCGAGAAATCCGATCATATTCGGCTTCCATCCGGCAGCGCAGAATTGTTCGGTGGCGGCTGCGAGGATAGTATACGATGCGGCTGTAAAGGCCGGTGCGCCTGAGAACTGTATACAGTGGATAGAGCATCCATCGATAGAGGCGACAAACGCGCTCATGAACCATCCGGGTGTAGCGACTGTGCTTGCGACAGGCGGAAGCGGAATGGTAAAGGCTGCATATTCAACAGGAAAGCCAGCGCTGGGCGTTGGTCCGGGTAATGTGCCTTGCTATATACACAAGTCATGTGATTTGAAGCAGGCGGTAACAGACCTCATTATTTCAAAGTCGTTTGATAACGGAATGATCTGTGCATCCGAGCAGGCGGCGATAGTCGATAAGGAGATCGCGGATGAATTTGAAACACTCATGAAGAAGGGCGGCTGTTATTTCCCAAATAAGGAGGAGATAAAAAAGCTGTCAGATTACTGCATAAACAGTGAAAAGGGTGCGGTAAATCCTGATATAGTAGGTAAGCCGGCCGCATGGATAGCTGAAAGAGCAGGTCTTAAGGGTGTTCCGGAGAAAACAAAGATATTGGTTTGCCGTATAGGCGGAGTTGGATCGGATCATCCTCTTTCACGTGAAAAGCTCAGTCCTGTTCTCGGCTATATGATAGCGGAAAATTCAGAGCAGGGAATAGAGCTTGCAGAACAGATGGTAATGTTCAACGGTATGGGACACAGCGCTGTTATCCATGCTAATGATCAGAAGGTCATAGACAGGTTTGCAGAGGTAATGAAGGCCAGCAGACTTATAGTAAACTCACCATCATCGCATGGAGCTATAGGAGATCTGTACAATACGAATATGCCGTCACTCACTCTCGGCTGCGGCAGCTACGGCGGCAACAGCGTAAGCGGAAACGTTTCGACGGTAAATCTTATAAATCAGAAGAGAGTTGCCAAGAGGAGAATTAATATGCAGTGGTTCAAGGTTCCGGATAAGATCTATTTTGAGTATGATTCGATACAGTATCTTGAAAAGATGCCTGATATATCTAGGGCATTTATAGTAACAGATCCCGGAATGGTGTCCTTAGGCTATGTGGATAAGATACTTTATTACCTCAGAAAGCGCACAAACCATGTTCATTGTGAGATCTTTTCAGATGTAGAACCGGATCCTTCATTTGATACAGTAGAAAAGGGCGCTGCTATGATGGAAAAGTTCAAGCCGGATGTTATAATCGCTCTCGGCGGCGGCAGCGCAATGGATGCCGCAAAGGGTATGTGGGTATACTATGAGCACCCTGATGCGGATTTTGAAGGTCTCCGTCTGCGCTTCCTTGATATAAGAAAGCGCGCATTCAAGTTCCCGAAGATGGGACAGAAAGCAAAGATGGTATCCATACCGACAACATCGGGAACCGGTTCCGAGGTGACCTCGTTCGCGGTGATCTCTGATAAAAAGAACAATATGAAGTATCCTCTTGCGGACTATGAGCTTACTCCGGATGTAGCGATAATCGATCCTCAGTTCGTTCTGTCACTGCCGAAGGCTCCTACAGCTGATACCGGTCTGGACGTTCTCACACATGCCATAGAGGCATATGTATCGGTCATGGCGTCAGACTACACCGACGCGCTTGCGATGAAGGCCTGTCAGCTCGTATTCGAGTATCTGCCGAGGGCTTATAAGAACGGTGCCGAGGACAGAGAGGCCAGAGAAAAGATGCATAATGCAAGCTGTATAGCTGGTATGGCGTTTACGAACGCATTTTTGGGAGTAAATCACTCTATAGCGCACAAGATAGGCGGAGAATATCATGTTCCTCACGGGCGCGCAAATGCCGTATTGCTCCCGTATGTTATAAAGTACAACAGCCAGATGCCGACAAAATTTGTGTCGTGGCCTAAGTATAAGAGCTTTATAGCCGATAAGAAATATGCTGAGATCGCTCAGGCCTGCGGCTTCGGCGGAAAGACAGTTGAGGAAAGCGTAAATAATCTCATAAAAGCAGTTCAGAAGCTTAAGGATGACTGCGGCATGCCGAAATCGTTCGCAGAATGCGGAATAGACAAGAAGGAATATATGGATAAGCTTGCCGATATTGCCAACAAGGCATTTGAGGATCAGTGTACAACGGCAAATCCGAGACTTCCGCTTGTTGAGGAGATAAAGGAGATCATGGTAAAAGCATACAATGGAGATGCTGTTTGATCCTTATAATGGATAAAAGTTTTTGCAGGGCTGTCGTTTTTAGCAGACTGCATAAAGCTGATATAACAAGCTGCTCTGAAGAGGCTGCCGCATTGTGAACCATGCCCCGTCAAGTGGGCAGTTTAAAAGAGCCTGTGAAAAAGTCTGTAAATTTGAAGCCTTCTGTGGTAGAATATAATTAAACCACAGGAGGCGTTTTTTATGGCACGAAGAAGGAAATTAACATAAGGAAAGAAAAACATCATCGTATGGCTGATAGAAAAATATGATATCAAGACCGCCAATGATATTCAGGAAGCTTTAAATATCTGTTGGGTGGTACGCTCCAGGAGATGCTTGAGGCGGAGCAAATAGAGGAATTGGAGGAAAAACTGATTGATCCCGAATGCTATAGTTCAAAAGGCAGACGAGGACTCTATGCAGCTTTGTGGAGTAAGTATTTTGTAGGTATAATATAATAAATATGCGAGTACTTTTTAAAGATACCACCGACATACTGTAA
>CAJFVT010000042.1 GCA_904420525.1 uncultured Clostridia bacterium
CACCATGCAGCAGCATTGGGAAAAATCTCAGAACGGAGCTGTATGTACACTGCAGCTGCGCAGCGGGAGCAATACGATGACCACATTGTCAAGAACATTGCAGAGCGCGGTGGCATATACAGACTGGGATATAATCACATTGCAGCAGGCGAGCGGTTCGAGCGGCATGGCGGATACCTATGAGCCGTATCTGTCGAATCTTATCGGGCTTGTCGAGGAAAACGCTGTAAATCCAAATGTGAAGCTGGGCTGGCATATGACATGGGCTTACCAGCAGGATACAACGCACAATGAATTCCCTAAGTATGACAGTAATCAGATGACAATGTATAACGCGATCGTAAAAGCTGTGAATGAAAAGGTGCTGCCTACAGGAAAGTTTGACTTTGTGATCCCGTCTGGAACAGCGGTACAGAATATGCGCACGAGCTTTACAGGCGATATGCTTACAAGGGACGGGTATCATATGGGCTATGTTCTGGGAAGATATATAGTAGGCTTGACATGGTTCAGAGCCATCACAGCTCTTGATATTGAAGGACTGTCATTCGATGGCATCACTTTGGACAGTGTCAACTGGGAGCCTATGACGGTAGGGAATAAATTCAAGACGGTATCGGCATCACCGTTCGATTGGGTCTATATAAGTGACGAGACGATGAGCGCGTTAAAGGAGGCTGTTAATAACGCGTATGACCATCCGTTTGAGATATCAAGCTCATCTTATACGGAATATACGGGTGGATATCCATATATCATATCGCAGCCTGAGATAGAAAGCGGGAAAGCGAGCGCAGTGTTTACAAGGATAGGGGACACAGAGGGCGATGACGTATTTGCTGTCGCGGTATACGATCCTGACGGAAAGCTGGTAAAGCTGAATGTAGAAGAAAAACAGACGGAAAAACACCTGAAAACAGTGTCCGAGACTACAGGAACCTTTGGCAGCGGATACAGGATGAAAGCGTTCGTGTTTGACGATCTCAGCTCTGTAAAGCCGTTGGCGGGAACGATAGAGGCTGAATTGAAATAATATTAAAAAAAGTATAAAGGCGCTTAACCCAAAATGAAAATTTTGCTTAAGCGCCTTTATACTTTATTTGTATTGACAAACGATAAATGAAATGATAAAATACAAGTGACATTACAATGATACAAGGAGAGAGTCCCAATGAGCAGTATAAATATATATCACGGATCTGATCATATCATCGAAAAGCCGGATATAAATATCGGCAACGAGCACAATGATTACGGCAGAGGCTTTTACTGCACACGCTCAGCAAAAATGGCCGGAGAGTGGGCATGCAAACAGAACACAGACGGCTTTGTGAATGGTTATCTGTTGGACTGTGACAGTTTGAATGTTTTAAACCTGATGGACGGCAGCTATACTGTCTTGAATTGGATAGCACTGTTACTAAAAAACCGCACATTCAAATTAAAGACAGAGATCGCAATTGATTCGAGAGATTATATCATAAAAAACTTTTCGATAGATTTAACGGATTATGATGTAATAATTGGTTATCGTGCGGATGATTCATATTTTCAATACGCTGATAGCTTTGTTTCCAATGGGCTTCCGCTAAGGAGTCTCAATAAAGCGCTCAAGCTTGGAGAGCTAGGAGAACAGACCGTATTGATCTCACAAAAAGCATTTGACCGGATCAAGTTTGTAAATGCGCTGCAGGCAGAAAAAGATATATACTATCCAAAATTCCTAAGCAGAGATATCAATGCAAGAGAAACATATCGTCATGAGATCAAGAAAAGCATATCTTATAAGGATGATATATTTGTCATGGATATTTTAAGGGAGGAGCTGAAAAACGATGACCCACGCATACAACGAATTATATCTGAATGACGCAAAAGAATGTTTATCTGATATGATAGATTACGCTGTAAACGACTGCGGGATCGATGCGGATTGGTTTGCGTCATTGTTTGTGACCACCGGTTATGCGCAGAAATTTGAGACAGGAAATCCATCTGTTATATCCGGAATGTCGGGTGTAGAGCTTGCGAGAGCAATAATGGAAAAGGCATATAATAATAAAGACTTTCCGGTCCCGCAATACAGGGAGGGAGCATCTCCCGAATATTGGGCAGGATGGGCTCTCGCAGAGTATCAATGGAGCAAAGGACGAAGATTTAAGGACATATTCGAGAGAATACCGCTATCACACATCATTTCGATGTACCATGTGTATCATGAGATGGATATATCATCATTTATAAGGGATATGGAACTAAGATATTCTGAAGTAAAGATCGAAACAAAATTAAAACGCATACGAGAGTGCAGAGGATTTACGCAGAGTGAGCTTGCGGAAGCTTCCGGTGTCAATCTGCGCTCGATCCAGATGTATGAGCAAAGAATCAATGATATTGACAAAGCACAGGCGCATACGATATATAAATTGTCGCGTGCTCTTGGCTGCAGCGTTGAGGATATTTTGGAAGACCCAGCATACTGATAAACCATACAGGCTTAAGTCTAATAAAGTGCAATTTATTAGACTTAAGCCTGTATATTTTTAAAAATGATCATCAAATGAGGCTTGCGGATGAAGCTCAAAGCCGACCGGCAGGCAGCAGATCATTCCACTGCGGGAATGGTTATCTTTACAGTGGTGCCTACGTTTTTACGCGAGTCTACAGAAAGTCCGTATGCTTCTCCGAAAATGATCTTGATCCGCTTGTTTACGTTCGCAAGTCCTATATGCGAGCCGCTGTCATTATAAACGCTTTCATGCAGAAGGGTATTTAAAGAGCTCAGCGTGTCCGTATACATCCCTACGCCGTCGTCAGACATAGTGAATATTATGTTTGTATCATCGAGTTCTCCGGATATAGTTAACGTGCCCTTAGTATTTTTGGGCTTAAATCCATGATATACAGCGTTTTCTATGACCGGCTGCAGACATATCTTTATTATCTTGAAAGAAAGGATGGACTCATCTATATTCCACTTTATATCAAACAGATCACCGTATCTCAGCTGAAGGATGCTCAGATAATCTGTTGTATACTGTATTTCCTCTGATATGGAGATAAGATATCCCGATGATGAGATAGTGTTTCTGAAAAAGCCCGCTAAATTTACAAGAGCGGTCGAAACGGGATTTTCCGCGTCTCCGGACATATCATATGCCATCCAATTTATCGTTTCAAGAGTGTTATATAAGAAATGGGGATTTATCTGCGTCTGAAGCATATCGTACTGCGCTTTCTTCAGCATATTCATTCGCTCTTTAAGGATCTCCTCCATTTTTGTTTTATCATCGATATGGAGCTTTATGCTGTTTATGATATATCTCAGCTCGTTCTGGTCGCGCGGAGCGATATTATCCGCAGATGAGGATGTATTGTCCAGATATGTAATGATCTCGCGGAACGGGGTATAGCTGTTTGCGGAGGCTACATAAGCTAGAGCGAACCCTAACAGAAGCAGCGAGAGCGATACAATGAGCAGCTGTGTTTTTGCCTGTGAAAGATTTTCTTCATACGGACTCATTGAATACATGCTTATGTATGTATATTTGTTGAGACTGCTGTCAGAGCGCAGCACCACATAGTTTTCGCCGTTCATCGTATATGTATCCGATGGATCCTTTGAGTAAAAATCAATATCGGTAAAACCGATATCGGATATATTTTTTTTAAAATTTGAGATATCCTTTGATAAAATTATTTGATTTTGAGAATCGATAAGGAAAAATTCCTGACCGTCCTGCTTATATCTTTTAGACAGCAGCGAATAGTACAGGGTCTGGCTGTTTATGTTCATAACAACAGCTCCCTTTTTTTCGTCTGCCACGTAGATAGGCTTTATTATGGTTATAAGCGAAGGATAGGTATCATTTTTATTCCTGAGCACAAAGGATCCCTTCTGGTTGCTGATCTTTCTGTAATCGGAAAGCCAGTTATTGTCGGTAATACTGCTTGTTGGGTTGCGGATACCGTTGACGTATACACAGTCAAAATCCTCGGCATATACATAAATAGAATCTATGTATTGATAGATTATAGGCAGCGTATTTGCAAGATTTATAAGGGATGTAAAGGCTTCGGTATCGATCCCGTTCAGAGTAAAAAGCTGCGCGTTCTCATTAGTTGCTATGTAGCTGCTCATCATGTCGCATTCGTTCAGTGTATCGTCAACGATGTTTCCGGCGCTGCTGAGCAGGACGGCATTTTCTGAGGTGATCTCGTTCCGCATAGTATTGAACTGCCTTGCATAAAATATGATACTGAGGGAGACGAACGGCACTATAAGAAGGAGCGACATCACTATAAATGTTCTCCAGAAAAGTGAATTCATTTTAAAGTTTTTTATGTAATTCCAGTTTTTTTTGATGTTGTCCAGTATCATTGCAGATCACCTCGTAATGATATTGTCAATAATAGTTGGCACATTTTCCTCAAACATTCACACACTTATGCGGTCATATCTAAGGAGTCATAGTACCGCTG
>CAJFVT010000043.1 GCA_904420525.1 uncultured Clostridia bacterium
AATCGTCATTTTGCACAAATAGACGCTACAAACCGCATGGTTGATAAGGTTTTCGTAGTGGTACAAAAAAACACTTGACACTACCTAAAATTTCAAGGAGAGATGAATATGAAGAAAAGAATTATTTCGCTTCTACTGTGCGGATTTATGCTTGCAAACATGCCGACAGTATTGGCAGCTGCGGACGAAGACGCGACAAGAGGAGAAGTTGCCGCAATGCTTTTACAGGCGGCGGATGACTATAATCCCGGTGTGGAAAAAACGGACATCATCAAGGGCTATGAAGACGGACAGCTTCATGAGGATCGGAGCGTCACCCGCGCCGAGGCGCTGGTCATGCTGAAGCGCGCTTTCGGTGAGCTGCCGGAGCCTACAGGACACAACGCAAGAGTTGCCATACCGGCTGAGAGCTTTACCGATATCCCGGAGTGGGCGCAGACAGAGCTTGCCGATGTGTTTGACGCCGGTATCGTCGCAGGCACGGCTGAGGGCATATTTTCTCCCGATGAAAATGTGACGACAGATCAGATGGAGCTTTTCATTGAGCGTGTCTATTCGCTCTTTGGAACAAATTTAAAGGACGATTTTTACGCCGCAGTGAATAAGGATACATTGAACAATCTCGTTATCCAGCCGGGCCGCGTGATCAGCGGAACATTGTATGATCTGCAGGATAAGAGCGCAGGCGCGGTCGATGCGATCATTCAGGAGATCATCAGCGGGAACCATGAAAAAGGCACAAAAGAACAGAAGATCGCCGACTTTTATAAAAATGTAGCTGACATGGACTCAAGAAATGAGATCGGCGCCGCGCCGCTCACACCATATCTGGAGCTTATAGACACTGCCCAGACCATAGATGATCTCATTGAGATACAGAGCACCTTGGTCGATGAATTATATATCTACCAGTACATGGGCTTTGGTTTGACGATCGACATGAAAGACAGCACGAAATACACGCTTGTATTCTCACCGATCGCCATAAATCTGCCTAAGGATACGTATCAGAATGGGACTGAACAGCAGATAGAGAGCTATCTGAAGTATATGGAAACTCTGTTTGTCCTGGGCGGCGAAACAGCAGAGGATGCCTCAGCAATGGCAAACGCTTGTTATGAGATGGAAAAAGAACTGTCCGCGTCTATGATGAACACTGAGGATTCCGGCAATGTTGACAAGATATATAACATATTTACCATGCAGGAGATACGCGATATGTTCCCTAATGTGGATATGGATGCGGTGTTCGCCGATTCAGAGCTTCAGCCCTCGGATGAAATAATCGTTGCTGATGTCGGTCTGACGAAAGCATTTGCCGAGTATTTTACAGATGAGAACGTTGACACTCTGAAAGCCTGGGCTAAGCTGACTGTTCTCCTAAGCTGGGGCGGCGCGTTCAATCAGGAGTTCATTGACGCAAGCAATACCTTTAATCAGGAGTTTATGGGCGTATCGGGCAGCTACACACCTGAGGAGCGCGCTGCGCTCACGGTACAGAACACAATGCCGGATTACATCGGCGAGCTGTACGCCGATCGGTATTTTTCAGAGCAGGCAAAGCAGGATGTGGAACAGATGGTGCGTGATATTATAGATGTATACCGCACTCGCATAAAAAGCCTTGACTGGATGAGTGAAACGACAAAGGAGCGCGCGCTCAATAAGCTTGACACTATGGGCGTTAAGATCGGATACCCAGACAAATTTGAGTCTGCCATAGACAACGCGGAAATATTATCGGCTGAGGAGGGCGGCAGCTACTTTAAAAATATGCTCTCTATCACAGCGGCGCAGAAAGCTGAAAATATCGCGCTGCAGGGGCAGCCGGTGGATAAATCGCAGTGGCTTATGTATCCCTTTACAGTAAACGCCTGCTACAGCCCGCAGCAGAATGACATCACCTTTCCTGCCGCTATTCTGCAGGCTCCGATGTACGATGTGAACGCTTCTTACGAGCAAAATCTCGGAGGTATCGGCTATATAATCGCACATGAGATCACTCATGCCTTTGACAATAACGGTGCGAAATTTGATGAGAACGGCAATGCCGCCGACTGGTGGACCGAAGAGGACTATGCGGCATTCCAGCAGCTCTGTCAGGAGATGATCGACTTCTACGATGGCGAGGAGGGTGTTCCCGGCATACCTATGAACGGAACGCTGACATTGAGCGAAAACGTGGCTGATCAGGGCGCCGCTGCCTGTGTTACAGAGATCACAGCCGGACTTGAGGATCCGGACTTTGAAACGCTATATACCAGCATGGCAAACAGCTGGGCGGCGACTGCCAGCCGTGAATACTGCCAGTATGCGGCACAGGCGGATGTACACAGCACAGAAAAGCTGCGCGTCAACCGCGTGGTAGTCAACTGCGATGAATTCTATGAGACCTTTGACATTCAAGAGGGTGACGGCATGTGGGTCGCGCCTGAGGACCGTGTGCAGATCTGGTAAGCGGTCAACTGCAGAATGATCGATATCCCTGTCTTTAAGGATGGGGATATTTTTTTACGCACAATGTCCGGCACAAAAAGGCCGTCCGCACCTAATACACCGGTGCAGACGGCTGTGTAATTTTTTATATCCCCTTCTTATACAACGCAAACGAATATATTGCCGGCAGGAAACATGCGATCATTGCAAGTGCAAATATAATTGCCGCGGCATATCCGCCGAAGAATGCTGCCAGAAGCATACATAAGCCGGATACAACAAACATTCTTCCGCCGAACCGATGCGTCCTTTCCCAGTTTTCTTCGCTATTCAGCGTCCACGGCAGCTTTATTCCCATCGTATAATTCTGTCTGCACTTGGGGAGATAATTTCCAATCAGCACAAACAGCACACCTATCAGGACCGGGATAAATCTCACAAAATTAAGAGAATTGTCAAGCGCATACGATATTGTTATGCACTGCTCAATAACACTCAATATCGGTATGATCCACCGTGTTATAGCTTTGAGCCGACCGTCCATTCCGCGTTTTTTCGGATCAGCCTCAAGCAGTCCGATACACAGGACAAACATCGCCGTCATAAATGCAGGTATCCCGAACAGCGCAAACTCACGGCTGCTGTAGTCATCCGGCTGAAAACTATAGTCAAAGTGCGTTGCCATTCTCTCCGGCATACGTCCGTAAAATATTGCGCCGATCACAAACGGCAGCAGACATACGGCAAACGGTATAAGAAAGCTTCTGCTTTTAAATATGTTCTTCATATAGATCACTCCGTTCCGCCGCTTAAAGCGGCAATATTTTTATGCTGAAACACGTCACAGTCATGCAGCTTACAGTCCGGTCAGACTGCGCAGTTTATTTCTGATCGTCCTGAAATTGCGCGAACCACATCATTATATCTTCAAAGACAGATGTATTCAGCTTATAAAATATAAAATTCTTTTCCTTTTCCTCTGTAATAAGTCCGGCCTTTTTTAATATGGATAAGTGGTACGACACCGTAGCATTTGTCATATCAAAGCATGAGGCTATCTCTCCGGCAGATTTCTTCCCGCTGCGGAGCATAAGGAGTATCTCGCGTCTTACCCCATCAGACAATGCCTTGAATGTCTCCTGAAATCCCATCGGCAACGCTCCTTCCGCAATCTATTTAGAAAATTTTCTAAATAGATTATAGCATACGGCTTATTACTTGTCAATATATTTTATAAAAATTTTCACAAAATCACACTTCGGTGCAAATACAACATAATACTTGTATTTACATATCGTATGTGATAAACTGTTGTTATCCTGTGTTTTACTCATAGGTACATCCTATTCTTTTTTGATGCAGTCGCCAAACTTGCATCATTATATCACAGGAGGTTTTTTGTGCAATGCTTAAAGCTAAAGCTATCTGGGGACTCACCTGCATAGCAGGTGGTTTATTTTTTTGATCGAAGTGGTCTTATTGGACTTGCCCGCAAATGCGATAACAGCCGGATTTTGGAACAGCGATAGGCGGTGTTTGCTGATATTTTTATTGCAATTCTGAAATGAATATGATATACTGTTATGCGGAAAGAGGTGTTGAATATGCTGCATGAAACGAAAAAAATATTGGACAGCGCGATCGCTTCGGTAGAGATGGAAGGATATAAACTGACTGAGGAAGATAAAAAGCTATGCTACGATTATGTAAATGATACGATTACAAAAAACCAAATTCATCAAAACAGTTCTCGAAAGATGTGCTGTATAATGTCGTATTCTTTAGAGCCTCTGCAGGATGACTGTTATGAAGGCACAACGGTGCTGATAAATAAATTCGGCATCAAAGACGATGCAAAGCTTGATATGGTCGAGCGTGATATAACAAGCGCCCTTATAGCCAAAGCATATATTGAGATACCATTTGAAGACGTTGACTTTGATTTCTATAAGAATTTACATTACTATGTTTTTTCGGATATTTACGAATGGGCAGGAAAGATTCGTAATGTAGATATGAGCAAGAAAGGTACTCGGTTTTGCCCGCCCGAAAAAATAGAGACGAGCGGAAGAGCCATATTCGAGTATTTGTCAAAGAAATCGTATTTTACAGCTCTTGCTGACTAAGAATTTGTAAAAGAGTTTACAGAACTATACTGCAGACTGAATTATCTGCATCCGTTTCGCGAGGGGAATGGAAGAGTCCAGAGATTATTTTTGTCTATGCTCCTAAAAAATATGGAGAAGAGCATAGATTTTTCAAAAATAGATACAGATCTGCTCATGATAGCAACAACAAAAGCCATAAGCGGCGATGTCTTTATGCTTTGTGATATATTCAGGCAACATATAAGATAATCTAAAATTTTATTTCGATATACGACAAGAGCAGTGCCGAAATGCAATAAAATTCGACACTGCTCTTTTGTATGGTGGGGATGACTGGATTTGAACTCCGTGCCGCATTACCGCTTTCCCTCTTTGCGACAAAAAACTCGCAAGCCTTATCTGGCTTGCGAGCAGTTTTGGTCGGGATGACTGGATTTGAACCAGCGGCCCCTACGTCCCGAACGTAGTGCTCTACCAAACTGAGCCACATCCCGTTATTGGCGGAGGAGGTGGGATTCGAACCCACGAGCCCTTTCGGACTACCGCATTTCGAGTGCGGCCCGTTATGACCACTTCGATACTCCT
>CAJFVT010000044.1 GCA_904420525.1 uncultured Clostridia bacterium
GGAGGTTATTGCTATATTTTTATGCAAAAAAAGCAAAAATCTCATAGATATAATGATTTTAAAGGAATTTAAAATAAAAAACGGAGTGTCAATTTGACACTACCATGAGTGATGAGGAGTTATATATATGAAAGCGAAAAGGATAATGGGCGTCATGCTTGCGCTTGCGCTGCTGCCGCCGTTCTCAGCGGCGGCGGACAGTGAGGAGCGATTGTTGGCTTTCCCGGAAGCCGAGGGCGGCGGAAAGTACACGCAGGGCGCGCGCGGCGCCGATGAGATAGAGGTGTATCATGTCACCAATCTGAATGACAGCGGTGAAGGGTCGCTTCGTGAAGCTGTATCCGAGCCGGGAAGGATAGTCGTGTTCGATGTCAGCGGCATAATAGAGCTTGAAAGCAAGCTCACCTTTGACAGTGACAATGTGACAGTCCTGGGACAGACCGCGCCCGGTGACGGTATAACGATAACCGGATATGACGCGGAGGTCAGGGCGAATGATATCATACTGCGATATCTGCGTATACGCCCAACCGATTCGCAGGGCGGCGAGCCGGACGGGCTTGGAGGCAGATGGGTGCATGACGTCATCATTGATCACTGCTCTGTTTCATGGGGAGTTGACGAGATGCTGACGCTCTATGCCGGATCGTGCGAGAGCGAGGACAAAACTCCGTCAAGCAATATAACCGTGCAGTACTGTCTCAGCGCGGAGAGCCTCAGGATGTCGAGCCACATAAAGGGCGCGCACGGCTACGGCGGTATCATCGGCGGAACGAACGCGACATATCATCATAATATGTTCGCGCATAATGACAGCCGAAATCCGCGGTTTGACAGGAATTTAGTTTCGACAGATATGGTGAATAATGTGATCTATAACTGGGGCAACAACAGCGCCTACGGCGCTGAACCGTATTCGTACAATAAGCAGGAGGAATTTTCAGATCCGGAGCATGTATCGAATATAAATATACGAAACAATTATTATAAGTACGGTCCCTCAACGCGTGGGGATGTGAGGTATAAGATATTTGAGGCCACAAACGACGGATCTGTTATGTACGATAATGAGGTGCTGAGATCGAACGCGTATATAAACGGGAACTATGTTTTCGGCAGTGAGGAGCTAACGGCGGACAATACCGCAAGCGAGGAAAGCGTTATGAACCGTGATATGCTGAACCTTCTTGATGAGCCGGTAAGCATGGGTGAATATGAGATCAGCATAGACAGTGCGGCGGACGCTTTTTACGATGTTATAATGAACGCGGGCGCGACCCTGCCGCGGCGTGACGCTGTGGATGCGAGGATAGCTGCCGACGCGCTCAGCGGCACCGGAAGGATAATCAACCAGGAGGAAGAGGTTGGCGGTCTTACCGGTATCGAGAGCGAGACGAGGGTATTTGAGATACCGGCGGAATGGAAAGCAGAGAACGGAATGGGTGATGCCGAGCCGGAGGATATAGCTCCTAGCGGATATACATGGATAGAGGAGTATGTGAATGACTGGACAGCTCAGCAGGCTGAGCCTTCAAATCCATCCATAACAGTTCACTCGCCTGCTGTGGCATATTATGAGAATACAATGGATAAGACCGGAGGCAGAGGCTTCTGGACGGTCGCGGACGAGAACGAGGGCGTTGTGTACAGTATTACTGCCGAGGCGGCAGAGGGAACAGAGATAGTAAAGACTGAGATATATGACGGTACAGAGCTCATTTATACCTTTGAGGGACGTAAGATAGATCAGAGACTCATGCTGGAGCCGGGAACACATTATCTGACCTCAAAGGCGTACAACGACCGCGGAGAAAAGACTGCTTCGGACACATCGATAGTGTATGTGACAGGCGCTAACGGTACCGGGCTAAAGGAGATCGGGCAGACTGCATATCCGGGTGAGAGCGCAAAATGGACGAATGACGGTATAACATATATAGGCGGGAGCGGGCGTATCGGCGGCACGGCAGACTCGTTCGGATTTGACGCAGGATACACCAACGGTGATTTCTCGTATACTGTAAAGATCGAGGATATCCCTAAATATGAAAACGGAGTGCTTTGCGGGATAATGTTCCGCGAGAGCATGGAGGAGAATTCAAGATTTATAATGATCTCGGATTCATGGAAAAAGTACGGTGAGAATATTATTGCTGAGGCGCGCACTGATGAGGGCGGCGAGTCGGAAACACTGTGGTTCAAGGATACGGAGGGTAATGAGATAAAAAACAGCGGAAGCTATGATACGGAAAAATATCCTCTGCCTGAGTATCTGAGGATCGAGCGTTCAGGCGACACACTGCGGCTTTCTGTATCGGACAGCGGCACGGACTTCACGGATAATGTGCGTCAGCCGATGGAATTTGATATTTCCGGATGGAGCGGCACGGCAGCAGTCGGCTTGGCTGTTGACAGCATGAACGGCAGATCGGCTGAGGGAAATCCGCAGCTGCCCTACTATACTATAGCCGGTTTTTCTGATATAAGCACCGATGGAGTGCATGAGAACAGATATACGCTGGAATGGGGCGAGACCTCGGTGTCGGTAAACGCGGTCACAGATCTCCGCGCCAATGCGGTGCTGGTTCAATATGACGGGACAGGAAAGGCCGAGACCGTGTCAAAGGAGAATATAGAGCTTTATGCCGGCGAGAGTGCAAAGTTTGACGCTCCGGCAGGGACCAGAGTATATATATTTGAAAATTAGGTGATTGCGAAACGCTCGTTTTACAATTATCCAATTAAAAAAGAGATAGGGGATCTCGCTTTTGGCGTTTGAGCTAAAAGCGAGATCCCTTATCTGCCGTTTTAGTCCATATAGTGTTCTTTTCTGTATTTTATCGGTGAGACTCCGACTATCTTTTTGAAAACATCACCGAAATAATTGCTGTCGTTATAGCCGCAGTAGGCCGCTATCTCGGTTATGGAATACTGCGTCTCCATCAGCATATTGGTAGCCATCTTGATGCGTATATTATTGAGGTATTCCTTAAGACCGAAGCCGGTCACGCGTTTGAATTTTTTTGAAAAATAGGTAGGGCTCATATATGCGATCTTAGCCATCTGTTCGAGTGTTATCGGCTCATTGTAGTAATTGCATATGTAATGGCATACCGCCTGGATCCTGTCCTCATAAACAGTCAGGCTGTCGAGCAGCGGATGCACATTCTTTTCGGAAAGATTGTTCAGTGTGACAAGGATCTCGATAAGCGTCAGCTTGCATATGTATTTAGAATACTCGTCCTCATTATTTATCTTGTTCTGCATCTTGTTCAGGAGCATGCTGAAGCTGTTCTGCATATTATCGGGAATGTGAAGCTTTTTTCCGTTGAAGGCTTTCATGATGAAATTCCTGTCAAACGCGCTGCCCAAAGAGTCCAGAAAATCATCGGAAAAGGTTATGAGAAATCTTGCATATTTATTTCCTGGCGGTTTTTGTTCAGGGGAGGGGGTAGCGGGCTGGGATAAATGGACATCAGCTTTGTTTACAAGGATGATATCGTGCGGCAGGACATCGTACAGGGTATGATTTATAAAATACCGCCTTTTTCCCTCAAGAAGGTAAAAGATCTCGTAATAGTCATGAAAATGCGATTGGTTCATGCCGCATGAGCGCTCCTCGCTCAGGGTTTCTATGTAAATATCTTTGTCGACCGGCAATGCCATGAAAAAACTCCTCCTTTTTTTCATGATATAAGCGGGTGATCGTGAAACGAACGGTTCGCAATCACCTATCATTATTTAGTACTGTAATTATAGCATAAACAGTGAAATTTGTCAATATATCAGTAAAATCAAACATAATGGTAATATTTTTATCTAATTTGCCAAGTATGTTTACTGATATTTAATTCTTACTGTATAAAAATGAACAAAAAATCCGTTCTCAAGGTTAAAAAACTATATGGAAATTACAATAATAAAACTATATAATATATACAGTTGAAAAATTAAAGAACAGGAGGTGTTTTTCTATGGCATCTAAAACGAAGGTCGTAGAAAAGAAAGAGAAGGTAGGCATATCCGCATGGTGGAAAACAGAGCTCCGCAAGGCAAAGAGAAATAAATTTTTGCTTCTGCTTATGCTGCCGGGCTTTGCATACTATATAATATTTCATTATGTGCCTATTGGAGGCTTGCTCATTGCGTTCAAGGACTTCAAGCCGGCTCTTGGTATTTTGAACAGTCCGTGGGCGGAGAATTTTGGATTTGAGCATTTCATAAGATTTTTGCAGACGCCGGACATGCTTGATTATGTGTGGAATACGATAGCACTGAGCCTGCTCCATATCATATGGCTTTTCCCGCTGTCCATTATTCTGGCATTGTTCATAAACGAGATGCGCTCAATGAGGATGAAGAAGATAGTTCAGACCATTTCATACCTTCCGCACTTTGTATCGGTTGCGGCTATTGCGGGTATGATCACGCTGTTCCTTTCATCACAGGGAACACTGGCGACAGCCGGCAGCTATGCGAATGAGGGTATACTTAACCAGCTGCTGCTAAAACTCGGTATAATTGATCAGGGTATAGCATTCCTTGATGACCCTAAATACTTCCGTACGATATATATTGCATCGGATATATGGCAGAGTATCGGCTGGAGTGCGATCGTATACATTGCGGCATTGTCGGGTGTTGATCAGGAGCTGTATGAGGCGGCTACTCTGGACGGGGCTTCAAGAGTCCAGAAGATGTGGCATATCTCGGTACAGGTCATCAAGCCTACTATCGTTATCCTGCTTGTAATGCAGATCGGTAAGATAATGTCGCTCGGTTCTGATAAGGCTCTTCTCCTTCAGAGAGAGACGACTTATGAGAAATCGCAGATACTCAGCACGTATATATACTCGCTCGGTATCGGCAAAGGTGAGTTCGACTATTCATCGGCAGTCGGATTATTCAATTCGGCAATAAATGTTATACTTGTTCTTTTCGCGAACTTCATATCAAAGAAGATGACCGAAACGAGCTTATTCTGATTTAAGGAGGATCTAGAGAAATGGTAAAAGACAATTCATGGTCGTCAAGACTGCTTGACGTTATTATATTTATATCGCTGCTTTTGCTGATGATCATAACGATATATCCGATCGTATACATATTCTCGGTTTCGGTATCCTCCTCTACCGCATATGAGGCGGGACTGGTAAGATTTCTTCCGGTGGATTTCACGCTCAGCGCATATAGGATAGTGTTTGCAGCGGGAACGGTCCCGAGATCATTTGTAAATGCGGTCATATACACAGCCGTTTATACGGTAGTTTCGCTGGCGCTTACAACAACGATGGCGTATCCGCTTTCACGTGCAAGCTCCAGAGTGCCGTTCAAGGCGTTTTTCTCGGTGGTAGTAGTGGTAACGATGTTCTTCAATGCCGGTATCGCTCCTAACTATCTGGTAGTAAGAAACCTCGGTCTGCTTGACAGCATGTGGGCGCTGATACTCCCATCGGCAGTTTCAACATACAACCTGGTAGTAATGCGTTCATTCTTCCAGAGCGTGCCGGAAACGCTTGAGGAGGCTGCATTTATCGACGGAGCGAACGAGATCACGATATTTACCAAGATCATGCTTCCGCTTTCAAAGGCGGCTCTTGCAACCGTCGGCTTGTTCTACGGAGTTTATATGTGGAACTCATGGTTCAGCGCGATGCTCTATCTTGCGGACAGCTCAAAGTTCCCGCTTCAGCTGATCATTCGTCAGATAATCATGCAGAACCAGATGGCGGCGGAGCTTGCCGCAATGGGCGATACATCGATGCTTGACGCTATCGGCGAAAGCGTGAATACGGAGACCGTTAAGTACGCTACTCTGTTCATATCCGTCATCCCGATGGTTATTGTATATCCGTTCATCCAGAAGCACTTTGTAAAGGGTGTTATGGTCGGCGGAGTTAAAGGCTGATCAGAAAGGAGTATTGTTCTATGAAGAAAAAGAATTTGCTTCGCTTGGGAGCGTTTGTGCTTATAGCTTCGGCTCTGGCAGGCTGCGGCGGAGTCAACCCGCCCGGAGAGAGCTATATTGACGAGAACGGCAAAAAGATATATACATACAATTATAATATGTATATCCAGGGTGACACGACCTATCCGGAAACACATGACAATGCATACGATAATATGCTGTATAATGATTTCGGTATAGTATTCAACTATGACAGGATCGCGAGAACAGACTGGGAAACAAAGACCAACACATATTTTGCAACGAACGACGCTCCGGATATAACCACAGGCGGCAAGGAGATCAACTATAAGGGCTGGGCAAACCAGCAGATGCTTGTTCCTGTCGCTGACAGTTATGAGGATCTGTGTGAAAAGATGCCGAATTATGTAAAGCTGTTCGGCGATAACATGGAAGAGGTATACAATCTGGCGTCCTCCAGCGACGGAAAGCTTTATTATCTGCCGTCGCTGAGGCAGGAAAAGGCACAGATGTGCTGGGTATACAGAAAGGATATATTTGACGAGCTGGGGCTTGAGTTCCCAAAAACAACAGATGAGTTTCTTGAGGTATGCCGTGTGCTGAAGGAAAAATATCCGGATAAGATAATCATTTCGTCTAACGGTCAGAAAACGAGCTCGCTTACAGGCTTTTTCCAGGCATTCGGTATGCCTGAGCTGATACTTTCAAAGAATTCGTATTACGATCCCAAGGATGAGGAATACGTGCCATATGCTATGACAACTGACACAGCAAGGGAGATGTATATATTCCTTAGACAGCTCAACGAGCTGAACTATCTTGATAAGGAGATACTGTCGCTCGAGTCGGATCGTTTCTCATCAAGATGCGCTACTGACAATGCAATGATAACATATAACTATGTTTACAATGCAGAGGGCTTCACGAAAAGGACAAACGTAAACGGCAAGGAAGGCGCAGAATGGGCTGCTACAGATGTAATGATCACCGCAGATCCGGAAAAAGGCACAGTCTTCAAGAAGGATCCGCTCTATTCAGATTACGGTCCCGCGTTCTCAACTAGCTGCGCAAGCGAGGAGGGAAAACTGGATGCAGTGCTGAAATATTTCGATTGGGCTGCTACGCCTGAGGGACAGATATATCACACCTACGGTGTTGAGGGCGAGAGCTTCCATTATGAGGATGCATCCACTGTTCAGGACGATCCGGGGTACGAGGACAGCTGGGGAGTCTATAAGGACGGTAAGCTTGTTGTTCCGGTAGTGAACGATGGTTGGTACGATATGGCGAACAATACCGGCGGTACAAAGATCGCAGATGCGCTCGGTATCCCGTCCGTGTTCGGTAAGCAGCCGAAAAAGTTCTGGGAAGACAGAGGCTCAAAGATCGAAGGACTTTATCAGAGCTTTATGAGCAAAATAGAGACAGATAACTACTATTATATAGAAGATGTTCCGATGCGTTATACAAGCGAGGAGGAGAGCCAGTATACTGACCTTTCAACAGCTCTTGCCACTAAGCGTGACGAATATATGGCAAGGTTCATTTTCGGTGATATGGATCCGGCGGATGATGATGATTGGAATCAGTACATCAGCGATATGAATCGTGTTGGACTTCAGAGATTTATAGATTTGCAGACAACGGTATTCGATAGGACGCAAGCAAATCTTGAAGATTAACAAATACGCACATAGGCCGAGGTATCTAAAAAATGCACTCGGCTTTATGTGCATACATAAGGAGAGAGGAAATGAAGAAAAAATCATTGCGGAGTTTTTCGGTGCTGCTTATAGCGGCGTCCATATTGCTTTCGTCATTCCCGTCACTGGCAGAGGATAATGCGGAGCAGAGCGCGGATGCTCCTGCTTTGGCGGAAACGTCGGATCAGAGCACGGAGACTCCGGCTCCGACCGGTACGGCTGAGGAGAATACGGAGCCGTCATCGGTGATCGAGGAGGCGGAGACTGTGACTGACGCTCCGGCGCAGGAAACGCCATCGGCAACGTCTGCCGCGGCGGAGCAGGACTCGGAGACCACGTCAGAGGTCGTTTCGGAGACGATGGAGATAATGTCAATGAGAGCCGCGGCACAGACAGATCAGGAAAAGATCGAATACGCCAAGGCTCTGCTTGAAAAACTGAATTTTAAGCCGGACGGTACACGCAAGGTAATAACATCATCGATCAATCTCCCTGCGAGCATCAGCACAGATAACGGCAGTGTGAGCATTGAATGGACGTCATCGGATGAATCATGGCTGCTGAGCGATGGAACACTGGTAAATCAGCCTGAGAGCGGTTCGGTGACCGTAAGTCTTACGGCGGTATTTTCTTCCGGCGATGTGCAGGAGACAGTTACCTATGATGTTGCGGTGCGTACCCCGGTCGAGGCGAAAGCATTTCCGGGCGCACAGGGCTACGGGACACAGACCCGCGGCGGCGCGGGAGGCTATGTATATCATGTGACCTCGCTTTCAGCGGCCGACGAGCCTGGGACTCTGCGTTATGGTCTGGAGACTCTTGAGGGCGCGAGAACAATCGTGTTCGATGTGGGCGGCACGATAGACCTTACCTCGCTGGGCAGAGCGCTGCGTATGAGCGGCGAGGGCGATTCGCATGTGACTATAGCGGGTCAGACAGCGCCGGGAGAAGGGATACAGTTAAAGGGCTATGGTCTTACTGTTTCCAATGTTGAGGATGTCATAATCCGAAATATAAGTATAAGGATAGGAAACGTAAGAAAGGCCGGGGATACTTACCAGTCAGACCCGCTGTCGGTATCGGGAGCGAACGCGAGAGTCGTTATCGATCACTGCACTTTGAACTGGGGAATAGATATGGGCTTCCGTGTTTCAGGCGAGGAGATCACGATGTCGAACTGCATGATCAGCAAGGGATTGTACTGGAACACGCCGCACGAGAAGGGCGCTCATAACTATGCGGGCATATTCCAGCCTAAGTACGGAACCTTCTACGGAAACTACATTGCCGACTGCGGACAGAGAGCGCCGCGTATAGCTGACAATGAATATATAGACGTAAGAAATAATGTTGTGTTCAACTCAAAATACACGTTTGATCTTTGCAACTATGAGTGGATGGGCGCAAACCCGAAATACAATGTTGTGAATAATGTTGTTCTAAAGGGAAACCCTGCTCCGGCGGCATCAAGCAGCAACACGACAGAATTCGGTTCATACAAGTATTTCCAGGGCAGAACGTATTCAGGCGGAGTGCTTACATACACGGTAAACAATTATGACAATACTGATGGTGCAAGAAGTCTGGAGGACGAGGATCCGAGCATAGACGGCGCGATATGGACAGAGGATTTCGACTGGACCGGAAATTTAGGATCATCAGACGATATATCCGATGATGAGCAGGCGCTCAAAAATGACCTCAAGGTCATAAGTCCGGGCGGATATTCAAATCTGCAGCAGCCGTGGCGGAACATGATAATGCCGGACAATATGAGTCTTGAGGAGTACGATGCATCTCTGGTATCGAAAAAGGGCAATACGCTTATGAATTATCCGTTCGCTGCTCCGGATATGCAGACATATACATCGGAGGACGCTGCGAAATATGTGCTGTCGAACGCGGGCGCGGCAGCCCCGGAACGCGATATTTTAAGCAGACGCTATCTTGCCGAGGGCAGGACCAGACTGCAGATATTGTCGGATTATTCAAAGGTATCGGGCGAATACGGCATACGCTTGCCGGACAGCTTTAACGGCACAGAGGCATACGGTATGCCTGTAGAGGTGCATACTGAATATCTGGACAGCAGGGGTACAACGGTTTATGATGTTGACGGGAACACTGTGAGCGATCCGGAGAACTACACTGTGAAGGAGCAGTTCAGGTTCGTATCATGCGAGGATCATCTTGACAGCCTGTACGCTACGGACGGCACAAACAAATACCTTGTAGTGCTTGATGATTATGCGCAGAATAACGGAGACTATGACGACAGCGAGGGCATATACGATACTTTCAGGATCTATGACATAAACAATACTGAGCTTGAAAGGCCGGATGATTATGCGCATACCGATACAATGACATGGACACTTGGCGGCAGTGCGGTAACTCTCAGATTTGCCGACTGGGGCGATGGAGCCGGAAACTACGACCATTCAAACAATCCGGGCTCGGACGGCAATTTCGGAACACCGTCTGTTGATATGGAGTGGAATGAATACGATTGGCCTCAGCTGCCTGAGACGGTAAGAGAGGGCGATTTTGACTCAAACCGTGACGGTATCCCGGACTTTTTTGTAGAGCTTATGGGCTGGAATAAGATGCCTGACTACAGCTCGGATAAGGATATAAGCCGTCTTGATTATGAGGGCAGAGGCTACACTAATCTTGAGTATTATATAAATGATTTCTGCGCGGGCGATCAGGAGTTTGAGGATGGTCCTGAGGCAGAGCCTGTAGAGGCGGAAAATGTCCGTGACGGCTCTTCGAAGTATGACACTCACAACTCACACGAGATACTGTTCAATACGGTAAGACGCGCGAAGGCTGCAGTATACTATAATGAAGGCAGTGAGTTTGACGCTGAGGGTGCGGCTGAATTCAGACTGAATTCAGTATATGACGTAAATAATTCACGGTATGGAGAGCCGGAGGATTTTGAAACGTATTTCTCAGCGGTGCTTTCAGGTCTCAAGCCGGATACGGAATATTCGTACAGGATAAGAACGTATTCGGATACTGGCGTAGAAATGCTTTCGGAGGAGACCTATCATTTCAGAACGAAGCCGGCGTCTGAGGGCAAGCCTGAGCAGCCGCGTATAACTAAGTATGTGCCGTTTGACGAGCAGATAACTCTGACCTTTGAGCCTGGCTCGGAGGATAAGACATATTCTCAGCTTGGCTGGGCGGACGATACCGATTCCGGCGATGAGCGGTACCTCACGCATATAGGCGCGAATGAGTATGATACGAAAACGGATCATTATGAGATACGCGTGAGCGATGATCCGGAATTTACCGACATCGTAAGGGAGATCACAGATATCCCGTCAACAGCAGGGCAGTATGTGATAAGCAACAGCGGCGATATCCCGGAGGAGCAGAGGCTGGAAAACGGCGAGGATTATTATATCGAGCTTGTAGCCGTCAGCGCTGACGGGACAAAGAGCGATCCAGCGGTATACAACCAAAAGCAGCTGATAGAGCGCGAAGGCGTGTTTGACCAGAATGGAAATCCGCTTTATGAGGTAGCGGGTATAGCTGTTAACGGCGACACAGTAACGGAATATCCGGAGGAAAATGATATATCGTTCACAGAGGTATCGGTAGAGCCGTCACGCTATGTGGTAAATGCCGATTATGCGCGCGATATCGCAAAGTATGATATAGGCGAGGGCGAAAGCTCAAAGTTCATCACAGTTTTCGGAGATATAGAGGACTGGTATATCTATACCTTGGGCGGTATACCGATCCCATCAAGCCATACGCTCGAAGGCGATGAGCTGTACGGGACGGAGCATGACCCGATACTTCTGCTCAGAGATGAAAGTCATGACCATGGCTTCACATATGCGAAAAAATTCGACACACCTCTTTCAGGAAGGTCGACAATACATGCAAAGATCATGATACGCAATGAGGAGCTGGACCCGATGAACCAGGCTCCGGAGTTCAGGTTCTATCTGCAGCAGGACAGTGCGCAGAGCGATGCCTCAACAGCGGATGAAGGCGAGGAGGACGTTGAATCGACGGCTACAAGCGAGGCTACGACCTTCGGAAATATAGTAACGCTGCAGTTCACCAAGAACGATATAATATATAACAGCGGAAGCTCTATCTCAAGATACAATACTAATACATGGTATGATATAAAGATACAGTTAGATGCAGATCTGGGAATGTGCAACGTGTACATAAACGATCAGCTCATAGGCAGGAACCTTGAGTATTCAAAATCCGCGACCTCCAATACTGTGGCAAGATGGCAGATAAGCTCGCGTCTTGCAGGAACGGAGGATGTATTCGTTGAATATATGTATGCCTACAGCGGCTGGGATGATCCGGATCCGGATCCGGATTCGACCTCAGAGCCGGTGCCTACGGTAAGACCCGGCAGTTCAACATCTACCTCCGGTGGCGGCGGCGGAGGCGGCGGAGCCGTCCCGTCAGTGACAGCGGAGCCTTCAGAAACACCGGCGCCGAGTACGGAGCCTTCAGAAACACCGGCTCCGGCGGAAACCGGGGAGCCGTCCGGTGAGACTGCGTTCAGCGATATGGCAGGCTATGAATGGGCTGCCGAGGCTGTAAATGCTCTGAGCGGGCTGGGGATAGTCTCAGGCTCCGGCGGCGGATATTTTGAGCCGGGCAGAGACGTTACGAGAGCCGAGTTCGCGGCTATGCTTATGCGCGGCTTCGATATGATGGATGAGACTGCGGAATGTGATTATACTGATGTGCCGGAGGATTCGTGGTATTATTCCGCTGTGGCTTCGGCTTCCGCGCTGGGCGTAGTAAAAGGTATGGGCGACGGAACGTTCGGAGCGCAGCTGCCGATATCGCGTCAGGATATGGCGGTCATGATAGTTAGGATGCTTGAGGCCGCCGGAAGAGACGTTCCGAAGGTGCGTGACGGCAGCGGATTTGTGGACAGCGGTGACATTGCAGGCTATGCGGCCGATGCTGTCATGAGGCTGTACGAGGCGGGAATAATAGACGGAGTCGGAGATGACCTTTTCGACCCGAACGGAACGGCAAACCGCGCGGCGGCGGCAAAGGTGCTCTACGGAGCGCTTTTGCCGGATCAGATGAGCGAAAGCGAGGAATAAAACAATGATTAAAAAAATAACTTCGATCATACTTGCTCTTGGTATGATCCTGGGAGCATCAGTTGCTGCGCTTGCGTATGATGATGTTACCACAACAAGACAGAGAACAGCGGTCGAGCTTGTCTCTGGACTGGGCATCATGAGTCCGGACAGCGATGATGAGTTTGGATCAAAAACTATAGTAAGGCGCGGAGAGTTTGCGCTGTACGTCACAAGGATGATGGACTACGGCACAACGGCCTATACTTCAGGATATTTTGCTGACGTTGACACCTCCACACCTGAGGGCGCGGCAATAGAAATGCTGGTAGGGATCGGAGCTATCCCTAAAACGGGAACTGAATATGATCCGAATAACGAGATAACGCTTTCGGAGGCGGTAAGGATCATTTTGAACTGTGCCGGCTACAGCCAGCTTGCGGCCACGCAGGGAGGGTATCCGCAGGGATATCTTGCCGTTGCGGGTCAGAACAGCCTTTTGGACGGTATCGGAAAGACCGGCGACGCTACGCTTACAAAGACAGAAACGGCCCAGCTCCTGTACAATGCCTTGCTGATGTATCCAATGGTGTTCGAGAACAACACATACGGAAGAGACGATGAAACGCTTATTGAAAAGATATACGATGTAGCGGAAGTATCGGGAGTGATAACAGGCTATGAAAAAACAGGACTGTATGATCACGAGCTGAATGACGGTTATGTAGAGATCAACGGCACGAGCTACAGATCGCTGGTGTCGGATGCAGGCAATTATATAGGACAATATATAAACGGTTATGTGCGTTTGGAAAACGGCGGTGAAAGAGAGCTTGTTTCTTTTACAGTGGATGAAAACAGAACAACTGTTACGGAAATAGCTCCTGAGGATCTGGATTCGATACAGAATGGGACTGTGAGCTATTATGAGGACGGGACCAGAAGACGCACACTTCGTTACGCGGATAATATACAGATCATCCGCAACGGAAGATATGTGAGCACAGGAACTGTTGAGGATATAGTATCGGCAGTGAATGAAGGCTCGATCACCTTTATCTCAAACGATGGAACGAATACTGCGAACGTGCTTATAATCCATGATCAGATACACATGATAGTTGACCGTGTGGATCAGCGCAACTACAGGATATTTGCACAGGACAGCTACAGTGATGCAGAGGCGGCGGCAGATCCGCTCAAGCTTTACAACAGCTATACATTTGATCCTGACGATGATATAGACCTTAAGATATATCTTGAGGGAAATCTGGTGGATTTCAGCGAGATCAAGGAAAACGATGCGCTCAGCGTTGAGATAGCGGGCACACGCGAGGATGTTGTCGCTGCGGTGATCTATATATCGCGTGAGACTGTATACGGTACTCCATCATCTATAAGCGATGAGACCATGACGATCGACGGTACTGTATACGAGCTTTCAAAGTATTACCGTCACAGAGACAATTCCATGATCGAGGGCAGCTATGCGCTCACCTCGAACGGCAAGATCATCGGTATGGTGGACGCGGTAAGGGCAACTGCAAATTACGCTTATGTTCTCAGAACGTATACCGATGTTCCGGATCTGGCGTTCATAAGGATGTTCAGGGCGGACGGAACTGTAGTTACATATGAGTGTGAGCGCACCGTGCGTATAAACGGCGATCGTGTATCATCACTGAGAGTGCCTGATTATGTGGCTCAGTCAGAGCTGATCACGTTCCGTCTTAATGCGGAGGGTAAGATCTCGGTGATAAACCGTCCGTATGACGCTACCAATAATATAAATTATATAGATGAGAACGACTTTGTTAAGAACTGGAGCAAGAGCTCGGTAAGATATATAAACGGGCTTATGGGTCTTTCGATGATAACGGATGATACTGTTATATTTGCGATGCCGCGTTTTGACCGCGATATCGACTCGGATTACAGAGTGCTTAACAAGGAGGATCTCAGCAACAGAACGTATTCCGATATCACCTGCTATGATGTAGATAACCAGGGAAGAGCCGGAGCGGTAGTTATAGTTGAGGATATTTCAGATGCGGTCGAGATGGACAGTGACCTGTTCTTCGTAAAGAGAATGGATCAGGCAGTTGACGAGGAGGGCAATGAGCTGCTCCGTGTAACAGGCTTCCAGTCCGGGGAAGAGGTGGTTTTGAACTTCTCACCTGACACAACGACTTCCATAACATATGAGGACGGATGGATGAACTATGTAGGCAATGAGGACTTCGACTCGTACTACAGCACAGGCGAATTTGATTTCCATGTCGGCGATGCGCTGCAGTATACGCTTGACAATGCCGGCAACGTTCAGGCATATAGACTGGTGTTCAATAACTATGATACTATCTATACTAACGGTACGTTGGATTACGATAATCCTGACGGCTTCTTTGAGGACTGGTCGCAGACCGGTTCGGTAACGAAGCAGGACTTCTATGATGATCTTTATATCATGTACGGAGATGTTCCTGCCAAGTATGTGGATTTCGCAATGATGTGCGGTTTGAACGCTAATGACCGTCTGGGCTATGAAAGCAGCTCAAGCCCGGTACAGCTTATGGATTATTACAGACCGTTCAATCTTACCAATGCGTACGTATATGTATACGATGTGATCAGAAATGAGCTTGAGCTGGGCGATCCGGAGGATATAACTCAGGAGGATATCGTATTTGCCCGTTCAAGAGAAATGGGTGAGACCAATGAGATAATGGTCTACGTTGCAAGATAACGGAGGGCAGAAATGAGACAGGCAAAAAATAGGCTTTTAAGCCTTTTCACTGCGGCCGCTATGCTCCTTGCGGCAGCTGTTCCGCTCATGCATCCGGTATTAGCCGCGGGCGAGATCCTCACATGGACCTTTGATGAAGCGGCGCCGGCTGGAGTCATGGGCGGAGGCAAGGAATGGTATATAGCAGATACCGATATGGGGAACGGTCTTACGCTGAAGGCGAACGGAGAATTGAATGAGTCAAACGGCGAGTACCGCAACACGATCGAGATAGATCGTGACGCCTCAGCTGATTTCGGCGGAGAGACCGTGGTAGGCGCATTAAAGTTCGGCGGCAAATCGAGAGAGGATTCAAGATTTTTGATATTCACGCCGGAGGAAAACGGAACGCTGACCGTGTACGCAAAGCACGGCAGCCCGAGCAACAGCGATGAAAGAGATATGTATGTAACGCAGGGCGGGGAGGAAACAGTGATCCGCACCTTTGGAAACGGCTCTGATACACCTGCTCCGAATGTAAAGCAGGATGTAGAGATAGAGGCGGGCGCAGAGGTAAGGATAACCTCAGGCGGAAATGTGCATCTGGCCAAGCTGATATTTACGCCTGAGGGCGCGGGATCGGATCCGGGTACGGATCCGCAGCCGAGCGAGGATACCTCGCCAACTGAGTCGGCGACAGAGGCGGCAAGCCCGACTCCCACCGCAACGGGGGGAGCATCCGAGCCAACGGAGGATCCTTCCGGCGGCGAATACCTGAGCACATATGAATGGTATCCTGACAGCGTGCTTGACGCTGATACGGAGATCGCGGCTGTGCCGGGATTGTATACAGTCGGCGCGTTTGACAGATTCAGAACATCTGATAAGACCTTCAGCGACGGCACGCAGACGGAAACATATATATCAAGCGAAAACAATAACGGAGGCTGGGCAAACGGCACAGCTACCGGAACCTCATTGAGGTTCGACGCTCCTGCGGACGGTGTGCTTGCCGTATATATAATAGATGTAAGCAATAAGGATGTGTATATAGCTCAGCAGGACTGCTCAAGCGATAAGGCGGGACTGCCTGACGCCGCCGCGGCGTATGTGCGTGTCGGCGATGAGTCCACAGATCTAGTCATCAGCGCTGATGTAACTGGCGGCGAAACCTATTACGCATTCGTAGACGGATCCAAAGGACGGTTTGCTGGGGTGAAATTTTTCAGAACGGGCGAATTTGTAGAGAAAACACCTGATCAGGAGATAGTAGAGCA
>CAJFVT010000045.1 GCA_904420525.1 uncultured Clostridia bacterium
TACGGCCTGCGGCGGCCGCTCTGTCTGTGTGCATGATCCAGGCGCCGGCAATGGCCGGCGCGGATGAGGTCAGCCTGAGGATAAACGATACAACAGTGACGTTCAATCTGCGCTATCCGGTGCTTGATGGCGGCTGGGAGCTTTATGTGCCTGAGGGGACTGATCTGTTCGGAAGGAAAAGGATAGAGGAGGTCAGCTTTGCGGAGCGCGCTCCGTATTGCATACTGAACAGGAGATCTATATTCATGCCGGTAACGATAGACGCGTACGCGGCTCTAAGCTATGCCGATATCGTTAACAGGATAAGCGAGGCGGTGCCGGGAACGAACGTATACAGCATGATAGTTCCGGATGCGTACGAGCTGTATGCGCCGGAGAAATACAGCACAGGGCAGCTTGAGATGATCGAGTATATCTACAGACAGCTTAAAGACGCTGTTCCGGTGGATATAACACGGGCGCTCACGGCACATTCAGAGGAGAAGATATATTTTGATACCGATCATCACTGGACTCACCGCGGCGCGTATTATGCGTGGGAGTATTTTGCGGAGCTCAAGGAGATGAGCATAGCTCCGCTGTCCGAATTTGAAAACCGCAGTGCATATTTTACAGGTTCGTTTGCCGGGGCGCTTTCGGCGGAGGAGCGCGAGGCTCTGCTTGACAGCGATACCGAGCTGCTCGAACGCTTCATGCCGGTATATGAAACGGAGGCATGCGCTTACAGTGATATGTACCTGAACGGACGGCTGTACAGCATAAACGTGGTGGATCCGAACGAGGACAGCTATATGTGCTTTATAGGCGGCGATAATCCGCTGACGGTGATAAAAAGCAGCGTCGCAAACGGGAAGAGCATCGCCGTTATAAAGGAATCGGTGGGGAACCCGCTCGTTACATGGGCGGTGAACAACTATGAGAATATATATGCGATAGACGTGCGGGGCTTTAAGGACGGCTCGTTCGATATAGGCGCGTTCTGCGCAAATTATGATATAGACGATCTTCTGATCGAGAGCTATCCGGAAAGCATAGCTGCCGCTGACCTGCGCGGATATCTTGAGGGACTTATATAGTTAGGTCAGGCGATACGGAGGGAGATGAGAGGCATGAAGAGGCTGACAGTGATAATAACGCTGGCGGCGGCGCTGATGTGCGCTGCGCAGGCGGCAGGGGCGGAGGAAACGCGTTCCGTGGAGCCGCAGGATATAGTTTTTCATCCTGTGGGCGGAGGCAAGTATTTATTTAACAACAACCCGGAGGGGATAGATGACGCGATGGTCGCGGCGGGAGATGAGCCGCGGTATATATCAAATCATGACGGACTCGGACCGGATACATATTATCTGTATATGTCGTATTTCAATTATACAGGAGGCGGCGGGCGCGGCTATGATATCGAGGTGGACGTGCGCATAACCGCGGAGGAGGACGCTGTTATAACGGTCCAAAACGCGTCGTTTGAAACGAATGTTGTCTATGCGTATGAGGAATACGGCACCATGTACCGCGGCAAGCGGGAATGGCAGTTTGACGGCGTGTGCGCCGATATGCTCGGCGTGCCTATAATAGATATCCGCGGAAAGTACATATATGAGCCTCATGAGTACGAGCCTGAAACGGTACACATAAAAAAGGGCGAGTCGGTATGGCTGAGCGAGTTTTTCAATGAATACGATATCGTGCGCTATGCCGATCCTGTGCATTTTCAGGCGGTCATAGACGTCGAGTCGGGAACAGTGGATATGGATACGGCGGCATTGAAGCATAACGGGATTCTCGGCGACCGTTCATCGGTGCCGGAGGATATAGGCTTTGGGATATACCGCTATGACTACACGATAAAGGGTATAGCCGATACTCTGCCGCAGGTCAGGACCGATACCCTGAGATATACTATAGACGATTCAAACACTGATGGGACTATACTGCCCGGCACGGTGTATAATCAGTATTCGCCGGACGGGCTGACTGTAGAGAACTGGTGCAGCAATATAAATCCGGTCTCGGATTACTGGTCAAAAACGATCGCAGTCGAGTCGGATATGATAAAGCTGGAATATGTCGATGACAACAAATATACATATTACGGCCGGAATGTGACGGACCGCGACAACATATGGAGGTTCGATACACGCCATACGTCCGTAACGAATTATGAGAGCATTTCCGGCAAGCAGCCGGAGGATTATTCACCTAACTTTGAGGTCGAGGATATATATCAGGAGGGTATAGAGCCTTACGCCTGCAATCTGGGAAACTACGGGGTGATAGAGACGTATGATCTGGAGGTGACAAACAGCGGCAGCCGTGACAGGTATTTTGAGTACAACATACAGACAAGCTCTGATGTTATAGTCTATGCCGCTGACGAGAACGGCAGCTTTGACAAGGCGTACAGCAAGGGTGTTACGAGCGAGGCCGTATTCACTCCGATGGCCTCAGTGCTGCTGCCGGCCGGTGAAACGACAAGATTTACAGTGAATATGTTCATACCTGTCAATGTGAACGGCGGGATACAGAACAGGTTCATCATAAGGGATTCATACAATGTAAGCGCGGAGCCGTATAAGGAAAAGAACTATGTCAAGCCTATGCGCGGAAGGAGCCTCAGCGAGGTAAGGGACGAGCTGAGCGCGGGAGCGCTCGCAGAGTTCGGGAGCAATCTTGACAGCTATGAGATAAACGACGGAGACGGGATCCATCTTGTGCGCTGGCGTGCATGGGACGGCAACACATATTTTTATACAAATACATGGAACAACTGCAATACGGTATATGTTCTTGATGAAAATTATGAGATAACGCACACATATAAGCTGCCGACAATGCCGAATGAGGCGGATGTGGTCGATAATGTCCTTTATGTGCGTGATGAGGAAAACGGCGTGTATGCGTCATATGACGGCGGCGCGACATGGGCGCAGTCCGGGCTTGCGCTTATCCCTGTAGACGGGAGCTTTATAAATAACGTAGGGGAGATCGAAACAGTAACGTTAACTGACGCAAACGGAGCTTCCGGAGAATATAAAGTGGATCTTTCAGAATACAATGGATATATTTCAAGCTTTGAGATGAGCAGGGGCAGCGGCAGTGAGCTTGACGACAGGGAATATAAGTCCGTTGTCATAAACGGCACGTACGAAATGGGCAGAGGCATGGATATGGGTGACGGCACCAGATATATATTGTCTGAAAAGGATGAAAAATGGCTGATGAATGAGATCGCGAACTGCATTTTTGAACACGGCAGCGCGTCGGAATGGTCAGCTGATTTCCTTAACAGGGCCTTTGGCTATGGTATCGTGCCGATGTATATGAAGGCTGACAGCAAGGCGTTCACAGAGCCGCTTACGAGGCTTGAGTTCTGCGATCTGATATATGAAATGCTCGAATGCATGGACGCAGCTCCGGCTCCGGCAGACAAGGCTTTTTCCGACTGCGGCGATGAGCGCGTGCTTTCGCTCGTTTCAGCGGGGATCATAACGGGAGTAACGGAAAATGAGTTCGTGCCTCAGGGCGGAGTAACGCGTGAACAGGCGGCGGCTATCCTTGCAAGGACCGCGCAGTTCATGAATGTCACTCCCGACAGCTCGGAGGTGTATATAAAGGACGCCGTGTCCGACTGGGCGCGCAGCAGCGTGTATATGATGTATAATTCCGGGATAATGAACGGCGTCGGCGATGATAATTTTGACGCGTACGGCAGCTATACAAAAGAGCAGTCGATAACCGCGCAGACGCGCCTGTACGAATATCTTATTTATGCGGACGCGTACGGAAAGCTGCCGTCAATGCCGGAGGGAACGAAGTATTATGCTGTGTACCGCGAACGTTACCGCAGCGCCAGACTGGAGCTGACAACGTTTTATACATCCGACGGCTCCGTGCCAAGGCTCATAAGCGGGGATACGCTTACGATAGAGAATGAGAGCGTGTACACGGGGGATAGAAAATATTATCTGTCATGCGGTCAGTGGATACCGTTTGAAAGAGATTATGTAAGGATAAGCAATATGTCCGGGGGATTGATAATAACGAATGTGCCGTTCTGACGGGAAAGGAGCGTAAGGATGTTCAGAGAGATGCGAGGATCCGGGCAGGAGGTATCAAGGGAGGAATGAGGTCAATGTATAATGTATAAAACTTTATTAAATTTAGAAAAAGATTTTTTCAAGCATGATAAGATCACAGACAGGGAATGGTTAGATGCTGTGTTGCATGATGAATTTAAAGAGATCGGTAAATCAGGAATTATTTTTTCTAAAAAAGATACAATAGATGATCTGACAAAATTGAAAGCGGACAGAAATATTGTTATATATGATTTTGAATTTAAGGAATTAAAGGAAGGCTGCTGGCTTGTTCATTTCATCACCAAGGAAAATAATGATGAATTGTTTTACCGAACTTCTGTATGGGTAAAAGAAAACGACCTAAAAATGATATTTCATCAGGCATCTAAATTAAAGGCAGAGCAGGGGAAACAGCAATGAATGATTGGTTCACTATAGATAAAATTGACGAGGAGACATATATAATAAGCGAATACCGTCATTGGGAGGAAACACATTGCTATCTCCTGAACGGAACTGAGCGCAGTCTGCTTATAGATACGGGACTGGGTATATGCAATATTTATGATGAAGTGATAAAGCTTACGGATAAGCCCGTAACAGCGGCCGCTACTCATATACATTGGGATCATATCGGCGGACATAAATATTTCCCCGACTTTTACGCTCATGAGAACGAGCTGGACTGGCTAAGCGGCGGATTTCCTCTGCCGCTGGAAACGATCAAAACCTATGTGACCGACCGATGTGAGCTGCCTGAGGGCTACGATGCAAATACATATGAATTTTTTCAGGGAACACCGTCAAGAGTGCTGAGGGATAACGATATCATAGATATCGGCGGACGGGCTGTGCAGGTCCTGCATACTCCGGGACACTCACCAGGACATATGTGTTTCTGGGAGCAGGCGCGCGGGTATCTGTTTACCGGCGACCTGGTCTATAAAGATACATTGTTCGCATATTATCCGTCGACCGATCCGGAAGCGTATCTGAAGTCTCTTGAAAGGATCGCGGAGCTGCCTGCGAAAAGAGTATTCCCGGCTCACCATTCACTTGACATACAGCCCGAAATAGTGATCCGTATGAGAGATGAGTTCCGTAAACTGAAAGATTTCGGTAAGCTGCACCACGGGAGCGGGGTGTTTGATCACGGCGATTGGGGACTGTGGATATAGGGAGGGAAAATGAATGAATGCTGTTAAGATTCAGGAAAACAACCGAATAGAATTCAAATCAAAATTGAATGATAAGCTTGAACGTGAAGTCGTGGCATTTTTAAACTATCATGAGGGAGGTGTCATTTATATCGGGGTTGATGACAGCGGAAACGCTGTTGGGGTGCCAGATATAGACGATACGCAGCTAAGAATAAGTAATAGAATAAGAGATAATATCCAGCCTGCAACGTTAGGATTATATGATGTTGTAGTTGAGCAGTGGCAGGGGACTGATGTTATAAAAATAATAATTTCAAGCGGAAGTGAAAAACCATACTATCTGCGTTCTAAAGGTATGAGTGAAAGTGGTTGTTTTTTGCGAACAGGAAGCGGTATTCAGCCTATGCCGGAAGATATGATCAAAGAGTTGTTTTCAAAACGTACACGCAATTCATTAAGTAAAATAGTTTCTCCGAGAAATGACTTAACATTTGAGCAGCTGAAGATCTATTATGAAGAGCGTAATTTGAAACTCAATTCACAGTTTAAGCAAAGCTTGGAATTACTCACAAACGAAGGAAATTTAAATTATGTTGCGTATTTGCTTGCGGATGAGAATGCAACTTCGATAAAGGTTGCTAAATATGCCGGAACAAATAAAATTGAATTGATCGAGAATGAAGAATACGGGTATTGTTCTCTTATAAAGGCGGCAAAAAGTGTTCTTAATAAATTTGAGATCGAGAATATTACAAAAACAAAAATAACATCTAAAGAACGTATGGATAGAAAACTTGTTGACAGTGTAGCATTGCGTGAAGCAGTTATTAATGCTATTGTTCACAATGATTATTCATCAGAGGTACCTCCGTTATTTGAGAGGTAGTGTCAAATTGACACCCCGTTTTTTATTTTAAATTGCTTTAAAATCATTTTATCTATGAGATTTTTGCTTTTTTTGCATAA
>CAJFVT010000046.1 GCA_904420525.1 uncultured Clostridia bacterium
TAACAGGACTTGAACCTGCACGGGTCGCCCCACTAGAACCTGAATCTAGCGCGTCTGCCTATTCCGCCATATCTGCATATCAACAAAAGATATTATAACAGAACTTTAAGAAAAAATCAAGCCTTTTTTTAAAATTATTCTAAAAATTATTCTTAATACAGTAATTGTGTGTATTAATACTTGATATTTCCGCAGAAATGAGTTATAATAGGTAAAAATGGATAAGTGTATCTTTTCATAAAGAAATTTCAGGAAGGATTTATTTTATAATGGATAATTTGACAATGTCACAATTGCTTTTTCCGTCGATAGATAAGACAGCGGCGGATCACGAGGCGGCATACCCTCCGCGTGAGCTTAAGGAGGGCGCAAAGGTAACGCGGTTTGCTCCGTCGCCAACGGGATTTCTTCATTTCGGAAGTCTTTTTGCCGCGTTTATAGCCGCTAAGACCGCGGGCAAGGACGGCGTGTTTTATTTGAGGATAGAGGATACTGATAAAAAGCGCGAGGTGGAGAATGCCGTTGCCGGTATAGTGGACGGATTAAAGGCGTTCGGTATAGCTCCGAGCGAGGGCGCTCTCGGCAATGGTGAGGAGACGGGCGATTATGGACCGTACACACAAAGCAAAAGAACATCTATATATCAGTCATATGTAAAGGAGCTGGTTGAGCAGGGGCTGGCTTATCCCTGCTTTATGACGGAGGAGGAGATCTCAGCCGTGCGCGAAAAGCAGGAGGCTGAAAAGATCCTTCCGGGGATCTACGGCGAGTATGCCATATACAGGGATATAACAGCTGAGGAAGCGAAAAAACGAATTGATAAAGGCGAGGAGTACGTTGTGCGATTAAAGTCACCCGGAAAGCCGGACGGCAGGATATCGTTCAAGGATGAGATAAAGGGCAGGATAGAGATGCCTGAGAACATATTGGATGTTGTGCTGCTCAAGAAGGACGGCACACCGACATATCATTTTGCGCATGCGGTGGATGACCATCTTATGCGAACGACACATGTAACGCGCGGAGACGAGTGGATCTCGTCTGTACCTATACATCTTCAGCTGTTCCGTGTGCTTGGCTTCAAGTCTCCGAAGTACGCGCATATAGCTCCGATCATGAAGGAGGACGCGGAAACGGGCGGAAAGCGGAAGCTTTCAAAAAGAAAGGATCCGGAGGCGGCTGTAAGCTTTTATGCCGAGGCAGGATATCCTGCCGGGGCGGTGAACGAGTATCTTATGACGATCGCGAACTCGAACTATGAGGACTGGCGCAGAGCGAATAAGACGGAGAGTATGGATAAGTTTGACTTTAAGCTCTCAAAGATGAGCAAGGCCGGAGCTCTTTTCGATCTCGTAAAGCTGCATGATGTTTCAAAGACGTACATCTCAACGCTTACAGCGGATGATGTTTACAGTGCAGTGGAGGCGTGGTCGGAGAAATACGATACCGAGCTTCATTCGCTCCTTGTATCGGATACTGAATATGCAAGACGGATATTCTCGATAGAACGCGGCAACAAGAAGCCGAGGAAGGATATAGGAAAGTGGTCGGAGGTAAAGGATTATATCGCATATTTTTACGATGAGCTTTTTGACGGTGTACGCGGCTGGGCTGAAAACGTATCTAAAGAGGACAGAGACCTGATACTTAAGAGATACGCTGAGATATATGATCCGTCAGGCAGCGCCGCCGACTGGTTCCCGCAGGTACAGGAGCTTGCCGCTGAGCTGGGCTTTGCAAGATCGCCCAAGGAGTACAAGCAGGCGCCGGAGAGCTTCAAGGGACATGCAGGCGATGTAGCGGGAGTTATAAGAGCGGCAGTGACCGGCAGACTGAATACACCGGATCTGTATTCGATAATGCAGGTAATGGGCGCGGATAAGGTTAAAGAAAGAATAGAACAGGCAATAAACATTAAGTGATTACGAAACGAATGTTTCGCAATCACCTAAATAAATATGTGATTTATCGGAGAGTGACTATGGAAGAAGTATATTCAAGAAACTTTATACAGGAAGCAATAGACAAGGATTTGGAGCAGGGTCATTATGATCATGTACAGACGCGTTTCCCGCCGGAGCCGAACGGATATCTGCATATAGGACATGCTAAGGCGATATGCATAGATTTCGGTATGGCACAACAGTACAATGGCGAGTGCAACCTCCGGTTTGACGATACTAATCCGACAAAGGAGGATGTGGAGTATGTTGATTCCATTATGGAGGATATAAAATGGCTCGGCTTTAAGTGGAACAAGGTGCTGTATGCATCGGATTATTTTGATGACATATATGAGGCGGCGCTCACGCTTATAAAAAAGGGAAAGGCGTTCGTGTGCGATCTGAGCGCGGATGAGATAAGAGAGTACAGGGGAACGCTTACAGAGCCGGGCAAGAACAGTCCGTACAGAGACCGTTCGATAGAGGAAAATCTGGATCTGTTCAGGCGTATGACTGAAGGAGAGTTCCCGGACGGAGCAAAGGTATTAAGAGCGAAGATAGATATGACGTCGCCTAATCTGAATATGAGAGATCCTGTAATATACAGGATACTTCGCGCGCATCATCACCGCACGGGCGATAAGTGGTGCGTATACCCGATGTATGATTTCGCGCATCCGATCTCGGATACCGTAGAGGGAGTGACACATTCGCTGTGTTCGCTCGAATTCGAGGATCACCGCCCTCTGTATGATTGGGTCCTGAGAGAGGTCGGCTACGAAAATCCGTCAAGGCAGATCGAGTTTGCGAGAATGAACCTGAACTATACGCTAACAAGCAAGCGCCGATGTCTGAGACTTGTCAGAGACGGCATTGTTGACGGCTGGGACGATCCGAGAATGTCCACGCTCTGCGGTATGCGAAGGAGAGGCTACACACCGGAGGCTATACGGGATTTCTGCGAGAGGATAGGCGTTGCAAAAGCTAACAGTGTTATAGACTTTGCTATACTTGAGGCGTGTATAAGAGAGGATCTGAACAAGCGTGCGCCGCGTGCCATGGCCGTGCTCGATCCTATAAAGCTTATAGTTGATAATTATCCGGAGGATAAGGTGGAGACCTTTGAGGTAGAGGTAAATCCGGAGGATCCGTCTATGGGAACGAGACAGGTCGAATTCTCAAAGTATCTTTATATTGAGAGGGAGGATTTCCGAGAGGAAGCGCCGAACAAATATAAGAGGATGGTCCCCGGCAGAGAGATCCGTTTAAAGGGAGCGTATTACGTAACGGCTACGGGCTGTGAAAAGGACGCGGACGGCAATATAACGGCCGTGCATTGTGATTATGCTCCGGATTCGCGCGGGGGTGACACAGCGGATAAGCGCAAGGTCAAGGGTACGATACATTTTGTGAGCGCCGCGCATGCGGCCGATGCGGAGGTAAGGCTGTACGACAGACTGTTCAATGTTCCAAATCCGTCGGATGAGACCGGGGTCAGCGACTTTACAGAGAATATCAATCCGGAAAGTGAGATAGTAATGGCGAATGCCAAGGTGGAAAGCGGCTTGAGGAACGCAAAGCCGGGCGATAAGTTCCAGTTCATGCGTCAGGGGTATTTCTGCGTAGACAAGGATTCCGCTGACGGAAAGCTTGTGTTCAACCGTACGGTAGGACTCAAGGACTCGTGGAGTAAGATAAATAAGCAGAAATAATATTGCAGAAATAATATTTGTGAAGAGATAAGGAGCGACAGTTGATGGAATACAGTGAATTTTTTGCGGACAGAGTAAAGCCTATGAAGGGTTCGGCTATACGTGAGATGTTCAAGCGTATGGCTGATCCGGAGATAATATCGCTTGCGGGCGGCAACCCTGCGGCGGAGCTGTTTCCGGGCGATGAGCTGTCAAAGATTGCTGGGAAGATACTTATGACGAGCCCTACGCTTGCGCTGCAGTACGGCACTACTGACGGTTATCCTAAGATGAAGGATTGTGCGAAGCAGCGTGCGGAAAAGGCCGGAGCATACAGAGAAGGCGATGAGATACTCATAATGACAGGCGCAAATCAGGGGATAGACCTCACTGCCAAGGCGCTTATAAATAAGGGAGACAAGATCATAGTTGAGGATCCGAGCTTTATCGGAAGCCTTAACGCGTTCAGAAGCTATGAGTGCGAGCTTGTTGGAGTGGAGGTGGAAAATGACGGGATGAACATGGATAAGCTTGAGGAAGCGCTGGAGAATAACAGCGGCGTTAAGCTTATCTATACGATACCGACATTCCAGAACCCTACCGGTACGACTATGAGCCTTGAAAAGAGAAAGAGGATGCTGGAGCTTGCCTCGAAATATAACGTGCTCATCCTTGAGGATAACCCGTACGGAGACCTGAGATTTTCAGGTGAGGATGTGCCTACTGTCAAGTCTCTTGACACTGAGGGTAGAGTCATATATGCAGGCTCGTTCTCGAAGATACTTTCTCCCGGAATGCGTCTGGGCTATATTATCGGTCCTGCGCAGATCTTTGAAAAGATAGAGATGCTCAAGCAGGTAAACGATGTGCATACGCCGATGATAACACAGCTTATGTGTGTTGAATTCATGAAAAAGTATAACATAGATAAATATATCGAGAAGAACAGGCAGCTGTACGGGAAAAAGTGCAGGGTCATGCTCGATACTATGGAAGAGACCTTCCCTAAGGGAAAGGTGGAATGGACAGTTCCGGAAGGCGGGATATTCCTTTGGTGTACCTGTCCCGGGATAGAGGACATAACAACTGTTGTAGAGGCATGTCTGGAAAGAAAGGTAGCGATAGTTCCCGGCTCGAATTTTGCCGTGGATATAAATGCGCCTTCTAATAAATTCAGACTCAACTATTCGGCAGTGGAGCCTGCGAAGATAGAGGAAGGTGTAAGACGGCTCGGCGCTGTTCTTACTGAGCTGCTTTAAAGGCAGAATGATCTTGATCGGAGGAAAAATAGAAATGGATAATGAAACTGTAAATACCGGCGCGGCGGATAAGAAAAAGAGGATATTTTCAGGAGTGCAGCCGTCGGGAAACATAACTCTCGGGAATTATCTTGGAGCGATCAAAAACTGGGTAGCTCTTCAGGATGAGTATGAGTGCATATATGCTATGATGGATATGCATACGATAACAGTAAGGCAGACTCCGGCGGAGCTGAGAAAAAGGACTCTGGAGCTTTTGGCGCTTTATATCGCCTGCGGCATAGACCCGGAAAAGTGCATACTGTTCATACAGTCGCAGAACAGCGCGCATGCCGAGCTGGGATGGGTGCTGGACTGCTACACCTATATGGGCGAGCTGCAGCGTATGACGCAGTTCAAGGATAAATCGGCACGGCACGCCGATAATATAAATGCGGGGCTTTTCACGTATCCGGTACTTATGGCGGCGGATATACTGCTGTATCAGACTGATTATGTGCCGGTCGGGATAGATCAAATGCAGCATATAGAGATATGCCGTGATATCGCTCAGAGATTCAATGCGCTTTACGGAAATGTATTTACGATCCCTGAGGGCTTGCTCGTAAAATCAGGCGCAAAGATAATGAGTTTGCAGGAGCCGACAAAGAAGATGTCAAAGTCGGATCCTAATCCTAAGGCATTCATATCAATGATGGACGATTTCGGATCTATCGCAAAGAAGATCAAGAGCGCGGTCACTGACAGTGAGGGCGTTATAGAATACCGTCCGGAGGATGATACAAAGGCCGGCATCAATAACCTGATAAGCATAATGGCGGCTGTGACGGGTAAAAAGCCGGAGGAGATAGTATCAGAATATTCAGGTCAGGGCTACGGCACATTCAAGAGCGATGTTGCCGAGGCGGTGGTCGAAGCGGTACGGCCTATACGCGGCGAGTATGACAGAATAATAAAGGACAAGGAATATCTCAGGGGAGTTTACAGAAACGGCGCGGAAACGGCGCACAGGATCGCCGACAGAACGCTGAAAAAGGTTTATAAGAAGGTAGGCTTTGTCATAGACTGAGCTGTTCCCGTTCAGACGGAAGAATGAACAGGATCTCTGATAAACACTGTGAAAGGATCCATGAGCCGAAACTGCTTTATGGATGTACTAAAGAAAGGAAATAACTCATATGAATGATTATAACTATTTGAGTATGATCTTTGCGTTTATAACCTCATTCATTTTCACATTTGCAACAACGCCTCTGGTAAGACGCTTTGCATATAAGATAGGCGCTGTCGATGTGCCTAAGGATAAGCGCAGGGTTCACAAAAAACCTACTCCAAGAATAGGCGGTCTGGCGATAATATTCGGATTTCTTGTCGCTGTGATCTGCTTTAACGATGACTGGTCCAAGTCGATGATAGCTACCCTTATAGGCGCGGCCATATTGGGTATACTTGGAGTTATAGACGATTGTAAGGCGCTTGATGCAAAGCTGAAGTTTGTAGTGCAGATCATAGCTGCGCTCATAGTTGTGTTTTACGGTGATATACGGATATCTGTATTTTCAAATCCAAATGTGTTCAGCACGGAGCCGTTTGTTATACTGCCGATGTGGCTGTCGGTGATAGTTACAGTGGTATGGATAGTGTTTATAACAAACGCGGTCAATTTCATTGACGGTCTGGACGGGCTTGCGGCAGGCGTTTCGGCTATAATGTCAATGTCGCTCGTGTTCATAGCTATAAGCTACCATGAATATACTATAGCGCTTTTGGGACTGGCTCTTATGGGATCCTGCTTCGGGTTCCTGCCGTTCAATCTGAACCCGGCTAAAATATTTATGGGAGACACCGGCTCGACATTTTTGGGATACATCCTTGCGGTATTATCTATCCAGGGAATGTTCAAGAGCTATGCGGTGATCTCGTTTGCGGTCCCTGTTGTGATGCTCGGACTGCCGCTGTTTGACGCGGCGTTTGCGATGATACGCAGGGTACTCTCAGGAAAGAGCCCGATGATAGCTGACAGGGGGCATCTTCATCACAGGCTGTATGACATGGGATTTTCGCAAAAGCAGACGGTATTTATCCTTTACGCTATAAGCGGAGTTTTGGGGATAACTGCGATACTGCTGGCTGAGCAGCGTTTCCTGAGGGCGATGCTGCTGCTGATATGCGTATTGATATTCCTGCTTATAGCGACAATGATGGGAAAAAACAGCTTTGTCCACAAGGCTGCGAAAAAGGAAGAGGAAGAAGAAAACGCAGTGTTAAGCGGCGGAGCGGACGCTGAAAGCGGCGCGGGGCCGGATGACAGCGAGCAGAGTTAAAGGCAGCCGCAAAGCGGCGGAATGGAGAACGATATGAAAAAGATAAAGGTTATGACCGTATTCGGCACGAGGCCTGAGGCGATAAAAATGTGCCCGCTGGTGCTGGAGCTGCAAAGGCATGAATGTATAGAGTCTGTTGTCTGCGTAACGGCGCAGCATAGGCAGATGCTCGATCAGGTGCTTGAAATATTCGGAGTAACGCCTGATTACGATCTTGACATAATGAAAACGCGCCAGTCTCTGGCCGGTATAACAACGCGTGTTTTAGAGGGCATGGAGTCTGTGCTTCAGAAAGAAAAGCCGGATATAGTCCTTGTTCACGGTGACACGTCCACCAGCTTTGTAGCCGCTCTGGCAGCATTCTATGAGCAGATAAAGGTGGGGCATGTTGAAGCGGGGCTTAGGACGTATGATATATATTCGCCGTTCCCGGAGGAGATGAACCGTCAGCTGACAGGCAGGATAGCAAACCTGCATTTCGCGCCCACACAGCGGAATTTTGATAATCTTATCAAGGAGAATATAGATAAAGACAAGATATATATAACGGGCAATACTGTTATAGACGCGCTTAAAACGACGGTTCGTGACGGCTATGAATTTAAGGACGAATGTCTCAGGTCACTCGATTTTAAAAACAGGCGCGTTATAATAGTAACGGCGCACCGCCGTGAAAATCTCGGCAAGCCTCTTGAGGATATCTGCCATGCGATAAAGCAGATAATAACGGAGTATCCGGATACAGAGGCGGTATATCCTGTGCATCTGAATCCCGCTGTGCGTGAAACGGTGTGGGGGATACTCGGCGATACAGATCGTGTTCATCTTATCGATCCGCTCGATGTTATGGAGCTGCATAATGCGATCTCGCGCAGCTTTATGGTAATGACAGATTCGGGCGGTATACAGGAGGAGGCTCCGGCCCTCGCAAAGCCGGTGCTGGTCCTGAGAAAGGAAACGGAGCGCCCTGAGGCGGTCGCAGCGGGTACAGTAAAGATCGCCGGAGTGGACAAGGATGTTATCGTGGACCTTGCAAGGGAGCTTCTGGACAGCCGTGAGGAATATGAAAAGATGGCTCATGCCGCTAATCCCTACGGCGACGGCGAGGCGTCGAGACGCATATGTGAGGCGCTTATGTATGAATTCGGTATAAGCGGAGAAAAACCGGATAATTTCACAGTGTAAAAGTAATATAAAACATAAAGCAGCCGGCCTTTACATCAGTTAAAAGACCGGCTGCTTTTTATGATCAATCAATGATCCGGAGACTGCGCAGCGCATCTACACAGGCTTGAACTCCTGCGCTGAATGCGGCATAATCCGATTCTGCCAGCGCAGCATTGAAATCCGCTTCTATTTCGAGCGCGTCTTTGCCTTTTACATACTTATTGTAGAAAGTGTTTGAGCATTTGTTTGATCTTGAAGAACGGCTGGCTGCGCTCCAATGCCGGTACATAAGCTTTTTGATGTCAGTGTGTTTCATAATCATAAACATCCTCCTAAAAATCTAAAAAATCGTTGACAAATGGGAGGCACTTATGGTATAATAAACACAGCTAATGAAGCAAAGCCGCCCATCGGCTTTGACAATGATGTGTTTATTGTACCGGTGTGTAGCGGCGCATTCACAGCGCCGCACTTATGGTATAATAATTTTGTGATAAACTATGGGTGCCTCCTTTTGAGGTATAGATGCCTTGTGTAAGATTGCAGCTTATACAAGGCGTTTTCTTTTTAGTGTGTATTCACGCTGCTTCTCCTTTCCGTCAAGCTGTCTTAATCTTGACTATGGTCACATTATATCACTAAATATAGAGATAGTCAATAGTAGATTATCACAAAATATAGAGATATTTTTTGTTGCTTTTGTCACTTATTTGGGAGAGCATAATTGTGATAAAATATGTACAGTTAAATAATTTTATTAAGGGAGGATTTTTATCTATGCCGATCGTATATGATAAATTATTAAAAATGATGGACGAAAGAGGGGTAACATCATATACTATAAAAAAAGATAAGATAATAGGACAAGCTACACTGAAAAAAATAAAAGAAGGCGGGGATATAGACACCAGAACTATTGCTAAACTATGCAAGCTGTTGGATTGTCAGCCAGGGGATATACTGGAATATGTAGATGAGAAATAAAAAAGCCGTCTTGCTGTGCTTAGATCGAATATTTTGTTAGTTCTATTTAGGTGTAATGATATATAATATGCAAACATAATAAATGTACACAGTAGATTTTGTTCATTTTTGCTACTGTACACATTATAAATTTTATGCTATAATTAATAATGGGTTTTATACCCTTGATAGAGGGAGCGGCGGCGGCTGTTCCGACACCTACCGAAAAGGAGGTGTTGTTTGTGGATTTTGATTTGAATTTAGTTTTTAGTATTATAATACTGATTATCTTAGCTGATATAATCAAAAACATAAAAAAATAAGCCGCCCCATCCGACACATGAGGCGGCAATTGGCTTTTAGCCTAAAAACGCTTTAAAGTGCGGAACGGTCAAAACCGCTCCTTTACTATCTAAATTATAGCACACAATTTCATTTATGTCAAGAGGTGATCTTATGGCTAAATACAGTGAGGCACAGAAAAAGGCGGTTGCCAAATATAATGCCAAAGCATACGAAGAAATAAAGCTGCGTGTGCATAGAGGAAATAAGACTATTATAAGCGATTATGCGGCGTCAAAGGGGAAAAGTGTAAACGGGCTTATAAACGGATTATTGGAAAAGGAGATACCCGAGCTTAGTGGCACCTATAAACAGGATTGAAATGCTTGTTTCATTGAAACATTACTATTGCTAAATTGCCGCTTGTGTGATATAATAAACACAACAGCAGTAGCAAAGCCTCTTTGTCGGCTTTGCTTACGATGTGTTTATTGTATCGGTGTGAAGCAGCGCA
>CAJFVT010000047.1 GCA_904420525.1 uncultured Clostridia bacterium
CCTGATTTCTTCAGAACAGAGGATACAACATACGGTCTCGATATTTCTCTCAGCGCATACGGCGATGAAGCGGAGCGTTATCTGAATGAATATAAGGATATATGCAGCAGAACAGAAGAATTGTATTCAAAACTCCCTGATGAAAAACAGGCGGCATTTTTCGAGCTTGCGTTATATCCTATCCGTTCCGCTAAAAATATGGCGGTAAATTATATACAATCCGAACGCGCAGAGCTTTACACCGAGCAGCAGCGCGGATCCGCGGCGGAGCGTTATGCCGCTGAGGCACAGTCGGCAGTTGACAGCATCAATGCAGATCTGGATACATATAATACTATGCTTGACGGAAAATGGGACAAAATGGCGAATATAAATCCCAAAGAGCTTCAAGGGTGCGATGCTCATATAACCCTGGATCTCAACGCTCCGACGCTTTCTGAGCTTGATTATACAAAGCTTGAGATCATGACCGATTCGCAGACCGAATATTCCGATGCGCCGTCAATGACAGTTTCAGCCTGCGACAGCTATGATAAGTTCATAGACGTGATAAATCAGGGCTATGGTTCATTTGAATACAAGGTGACGTCTACGAGCAGCGCACTTAAGTTCGATAAAACGAGCGGTACTGCTTACGGCAGCGACAGGATACGCGTAAGCGTGGATCCTTCCAAAGCCAGTGCGGGCACGGAACAGGCAACGGTAACTGTATCGCAGCTCTTGAACGGGAATGTGATCGACAGCAAGGATATAGCAGTCACGATCGAAAATCCATCTATACCGTCCGGTGACGCTGTATACATAGAGACCGGAGGCGTTGTTTCAATCGAAGCGGAGCATTATTCGGATATAGTGTCACAAAACGGATATGAATGGAAGCTTGAAAAAGACTTCGGCAGAAGCGGAGATTCAATGAAGGTATATCCTGAGACTGCGTCAAACGCTGACGAAAGCGATATTGCAGGCAGCGCCGCATATCTGGAATACGATGTATATTTCACCAATTCAGGAGAATATACATGGGATATTTACCGTATGCCGACACTAAACGAGGGTGATGATACACGCAGCTGCCGGTTTGCCGTAGCATTTGACAGCGGTGAACCGACCGTTATGCGAGGGACCAGCGCATATCCCAGCAGCACCGGAGAAACAAAGAACAAGGCAAACTCATGGTCACAGGGTGTGCTTATGAACAGCGAAAAGCTGAGCACAAGCATTACCGTAGATGAGCCGGGTATATACAAGATCAGGATATACAATATCTCTCCCGGTATCACCATAGATAAAATGGTGCTTCACAAAGACGATATAAGCTCGTATTTCGGAGCTCCGGAAAGCTATAATACTACATACAACACAGAAAAGCTTTCATCGGCCACAACAAATGAAGCTTCGCCGGAAACTGAACCGGCAAAGCTATATGAGCCTAAGACCGTTATCGGCAGCATAGCAAAGAGCGGGGATACGGTAAGCACAGCAGAGCTTCACAGAATCGACAGCAGCCTCGGCAGCGCGGTCGTCATTGCGGCGGCTTATGATGAGAGCGGAAATGTGACAAATGCGGAGCTTGCGGAAACAGAGTTTACGGATGATACCGAAGCTGTCGATATCAATCTAACGCTTACGGATGATACCGCGGGCTATGCCCTATATGTTGTTGACGATCTTGCAAATCTTCAGCCAATAGCTCCGTACAAGATATACGGCACGGTAAAAAGCGAGGCGGACAGTGAATATACGGAGCTGAAAACCGATTTCAGTGATCATTATGGAAAAAAATCGGTGCTTTTGATAGCAGACTGTGAGATCACTGAGGAACTCTCTGCGGATGATATCGTATATGTTTACGGAGAAGCGTTAGACCGCGACAGCTATAAATATATCCCGTTCGACCTGCCTGAAGACGTGTATTATACGCGCACAGGAATAGACGGCGGCACTGTGCTTGACCTGACTCTAAATACGATAGTTAACATTTATCCGGAAAACGACGGCGTAAAAGAAACTCTGAATACCTGGAGCTTTACAGAGGGCGGGCTGAATGATGATGAGGGAAAAGACCCGTTCGTATTGAGCGGCGGAGCGTCTGTCACAAACGACGGAAAGATAAAGATGAATACGGCAGACGCTGCCGGAGGCGCGGCAATGACGTATTCTGAGCCGGTCACAGCAGTACAGGGCGGCAAGCTTACAGTTGAGTTCGATATTTATTACGGAAAGCTTAACGGTAAAACAATGACTTACGCTGTAACGGATTCGACAGGAAATACTCTTACCTCGGTGAAGCTGAATGCTTATACTCCGGAGACCGGAGCAAGTGTCATGATAGGATGAAATGAGACCCTTACAGATTATAGTGAGCTTTCGAACGCTGTATCCAGAAGCAGCAACAAAGCCGCTGATAACGGACCGACTCACTTTAAAAACGTGTTTGATTTCAGCGCCGGCAGGGCGTATGTAACTGTATCGTCTGAAAAAGGGACAGCTGAATTCACAGGCAAGCTTCAGTCGAGTACAAGCAATATAAGCTCTATAAGCTTTACCACAAATTATGAGAATGATGAAAGAGCCTGCCTTGTTGATGACGTATCTGTATGGACTCAGACAGCGCCTCAGTATAAGATAGACATACAGGCGGAAAACGCGGCAGACGGTTCGCCTGTAGACGATGCTCAGATAACAGTTAAGGACGCTGCGACAGGAGTTGAGATCGCTCCGGTTGACGGATCATATATGCTGTGCGAGGGCAGCTACACGGTAACGACCTCTGCTGAAGGGTTCCGCACCACAGAAATGCCTTTGGAGCTTACGCCGGCGCTTACAGTACCTGTGGTAATACCGATGACTTCATCTAATGACCTCATCCCCGCGACAGTAACTATCAGATATAGGGACGAGGAAGGGAACCAGATAAAAGACGATACCGTGATAACCGATAATATTTATGTCGGCGATCACTTCACTGTTCCGGAGGAATATACTTATGATTTTGTAAAGCCGAACGACAGCGGGAAAACAGATCTGTATACGTTCAACGAATCAAGATCGCAAACATCAGCGGTACTGGATGAAAACACAGTGCTTACACTGGAGTTCAATCTCAGAGAACAGTATGACTATTATGAGGACTTTGAAAATTACACCATAGATGAAGCTGCCTGGGAGAACGGTGACGGTGATCACAGCTTGACGCTTGAATGTGATAAGACTGACTATCTTAAATACAGCTGTGTAAGCGGCAGCTCAGTAGGCTCCTATACCAATATCAATGAGATCGATTGCGAGGGCAAAACAGTGAAAATAGAGGCTGACCTTAAATTTGCGCCGCTGAATATCTCGGGAGCGAGCCAGTTCTCCATCGGAAATACCGATCCTGCATTCAGTGGTACTAAGATATCATATGGATTTGAAGGAGCGGCAGGACATATAATAGGATTTATGCACAACGGCAGCAAAAAAACATTCACTGTTAACGGCATAGACATAGGAACGGATTTTATCGGAGAATGGATGCATATCGAGGCAGACGCTGATTTTGCGGCGGAAAAGGTGACGATAAGGCTCACGACAGAGAGCGGTCTCAGCAAAGTCATCGAGGATGCGGACTTTTGCAGTTCGAGCGTTGATCCATATATCGGTTCAATATATATGCGCGGCGGCAGCGGCGGCGGGAGCGTCAGCGCCGACAATATAAAGATAATGATAACGGGAGATGGCGTTTCAACAGAAACAGAAATTCCTTGATATGGCATATGTGCTGTCATTCTAATGTGAATGATCTAAAAAAATATCAATGCTCCGGCTTCTGCCTATAGGCTTCATAAAGCTTTGCGGAAGAGGGACAGCCTTCGAATGATACAGCCGGTAAGACCGCATAAAAATAACCATCCCGAATTTGAAAGGGATGGTTATTTTTTATATGCTATTCTACATCAAGCACATTGTCCGAACCTGATGATCCGCCGCTTTCAGCAGCTCCGCCGCCGGAGCTTTCTCCGCTTCCGCCTGACGATGATGAGCCGCCTCCGGATCCTTCACTGCCGGAGGACGAACCGCCGCCTGATGAGCTGCCTGACGATGACGAGCTGCTGCCCGATGAAGAACCGCTGCTGCTTCCGGACGATGACCCGCCGCTTCCGGACGAGCTGCCGGAGGACGAGCCGCCTGAAGAACTGCTGCTGCCGGAGGATGTGCTGCCGCTGCCTGACGAACTTTCATTTGAAGAACTGCTGCCGCCGGAGGATGTGCTGCCCTCTCCCGATGAACCGGATGTGCTGCTTCCTGATGACGTATCCTTATCATCGTCAGTCTGAGATGAACCTGAAGAACTGCTTCCTGAGGAAGAGCCGCTGCTCGGCTCAGACGTTTTGAACCCTTCAGACTGATGTCTGTCATAGTGGTTAGTACAGGTGCTCTTTGGCTCTGTTCCATCAACGAAATATGCCTCTACACTGTCACAGCCGCTGCCTGCAAGCTTTCCGCTTATAGAGCATACATCACGTTCTACAACGGATGACGGTACCGTAAGCTCCTTATACTCCTGTCCCTCGCTGATCTGATCCATGACCATCTTCCATGCCGTTACACACGGATTTCCGCTTATTCCTGCCTCGGAAAGTGATGACGGGTTATTAAAGCCGAACCATACGGCCCCAACATAATACGGTGTAAAGCCAACGAACCATTTATCGAAGTCCTTGTCTGTTGTACCGGTTTTACCGTAAGCAGGCATTCCGCTGTCCAGCTGCGCTCTGGTAGCCGTTCCGTATGACGCGTTCACCGGTCCTGCCAAAAGGTCAGCTGTTATATACGCCGCAGATTCGCTTAAGGCCTGAGTCTCGTTTACATAATTCTCAAGAATCGTATTGCCCTCTGAATCGAGCACCTTAGTATAGGTATACGGAGTTATATATTTTCCGCTGTTCACAAACACACCGTATGCGGCCGCCATTTCCTTTACGGTAGCGCCGTGTGTCAGACCTCCGAGTGAAAGAGATGAATAGTTTTTATCCTCTTCAACAAGCGTCGATAAATGGAACTTATTCTGCAGATATCCGTATGAATTTGAAAGACCTATCATGTCAAGCACCTTAACAGCCGGTATATTTGACGAGCGCGCTACCGCCTCTTTGATAGTCATATCGCCCTTAAATCCGCTGTAGGAGTTTTTCGGTTTCCAGTTATCGCTTCCGATGGTTATCTCCTCATCGGTTACGATATCCACTTCTGTTATCTTGCCCATATCGACCGCAGGTCCGTACACGGCCAGCGGCTTTAATGCCGATCCTGGCTGCCGGACGGCCTGAGTCGCCCTGTTCCAGCCGCGTATATCGGTTTTCTCACCCAGTCCGCCTACGAGACCCTTTATCTGCCCGGTGTAAGGGTCAAGAACTACCATTGCGGCCTGCAGATCCTCTCCTGACGGGAAATTGCTTCTGTCCTCAAATACGTCCTCAATTATCGACTGAACATTTATATCCACAGTAGCATATATCTTTAAACCTCCGTTATATACCTGCTGTGTGGCAAAGTCCTCTGAATAGCCCTTCTGCTTCATAAGATCGCTGATCACATCGTTTACGACTTGATCTACAAAATATGATGTTGCTCTCGACTGCTCCTTGACATATGCGTTGCTGGTCTCGAGACTTGAGGCGGACGCCACCGCATACTCCTGATCGCTTATCTTCCCCAGCTCCTTCATCTTTGCAAGGATAACATTCCGCCGCTTTATATTATTCTCCGGATGCGCAAGCGGATCGTACTCTGACGGATACTGCGTTATTCCTGCGATCGATGCCGCCTCCTGAAGATTAAGCTCCGCTGCTGATTTATTGAAATATGTTCTTGCCGCTGCCTCAACACCGTTGCAATTGTTTGCAAAATATACGATATTGCAGTACATCGTAAGTATCTCATCCTTCGAAAGCTGGTTCTCAAGCGCTATAGCGCGCATCATCTCCTTGATCTTTCGAGTAGGCTTCACTTCATCTTCATTCGTTATATTCTTTATTACCTGCTGTGTTATAGTAGAGCCGCCGTAATTTGACTCTCCCAATCCCAGCTTCGAGCCTATAAATCTGACTGTGGCACCCAGCGTTCGTTTTATATCCACTCCGTGATGACTGTAAAAACGCTCGTCCTCTATAGAGACTATCGCATCCTTGAAATACTGTGATATTTCGTTTGAATCGACCCAGATACGGTTTGATTCTGAATTAAGCTTGTCAAGCTCCTGCTCGTTACCGTTGCTGTCAGTGTAGTAAATGAACGATGAATAGTTGAGCGCAAGATTTCTTATGTTCATGTCCTTTATCTCGCGCGATACCGCCGCATACATGCCTACAAACATTCCTGAGCATACAACAACGCAAACCATTGCGGCTATAAGGATCGTAAGTCTCAGCCTTTTTCTGAAAAGTATCTGCTTTTCCGTCAGCTGTTTTTTCTTCTTTCTCCTGCGTGCCGGTCTGCTTGAGCTCCTCGGTGCGGAGCCTCTTGACGGCGCGGATTGGCGCGGCTGCACGCCCGCGTCCTGCGCGCGTTTCGCCTGACGTGTATGCGTATTGCTCCTTCTTCTCCTGAGCGGTGCTTCGCCGCCGGGTCTCGACTGCTGATCCGAGGTCTTTCTGTCGAAGCTTTCCCAATCGAAATCGTCTCCGGATGACCGACCGCCATTTCTGTTATAATCTGACACTCCTATTCCTCCTCTAAAATAATTATCCGATCGCTTTGGCTGTCATTTTCATGACAGCAGATCTCACTTTTGAACAATTATGTATATTATTGCCTCAATTCTCCTGTGTTAAAATGTACTGCCGTATATTTAAGCGGCAAATGTATTTATTGATTATATCAGCGTATATTCCTAATCATTATATAACAATCCGTGAATTTTTTCAATACTTTTATGTATGAAATTTTTATTAACGGTAAAAATTTATGTAAATACCATATTTAGATAATTGCGGAGATCGATTCCGCTGTCGCATATGAACATTGATCTTATAGGAGGTATACTTAAATGAAAAACCTTATAAAAAAACTGACTAAAAATCCAACGGCAAGGCATATTCTCACTGCCGCGTCATATGTATTTCTAACGGCACTGTTTTTCGGAGCAGGATATCTTATAGGCTTTGAAAACGGAGACGGTATGCTGAGCACACCTGTTTCAGTATCGTCCGCGGCTGAGGACAGCGCTACACCGGCGCCGTCACCTGTCCATACCGAAGCCGCGACTGCCTACAGAGTCATTCTTGAGGACGGAGAGCTTCGTCTCTACCTCGATGAAAACGGAACCAGCAAGCTCATATCCAATGAACCAGTAAGCGAGGCCCTTTTCCCGAAAAACGATATAGAATCGCTGAAGGCGGGGCTTTTATTCAGTAGTCTGGAAGATGCGCTGAGCATGATGGAAAACTTTCTTTCTTGATCTTTAACAGTCATATTTGCAGAAAAATCATGGTTTTTGTGAACTAAATGTTAATATTGCATAATATAGCCGAAGTTACAAAAATGCATGAATATCAAAGAAAATAAATGTATTTTAAAGAATAATTTTATTTTTATTTGAATTTCAGAGCTTGAAAAATCGATCTAAAAAGACTATATTAACATTGTTAGCACTCAATGGGTGCGAGTGCTAACAAGCGTTTGCTGGATTTGCAAAAAAAATTATACAGTGTTTCAGCACTATTTATAATGCGGTACGGAGCCGCAAACAGGAGGTAATATATCATGACTATCAAACCATTGGCAGACAGAGTAGTTATTAAAATGCTTGAAGCTGAGGAAACAACTAAGAGCGGAATTATTCTCTCATCAAAGGCACAGGAAAAGCCGCAGGTAGCAGAGGTCATAGCTGTAGGCCCCGGCGGTGTGGTAGACGGTAAGGAGATCAAAATGGAGCTTGCAGTAGGCGACAAGGTCCTCGCTTCAAAGTATGCGGGTACAGAGGTCAAGCTCGACGGTGAAGAATTCAGGATCCTCAGCCAGAGCGATATTCTGGCAAAGGTTGTGGACTGATGGACTGAAAGCTTATTTCGCTTCAATTGATATTTAGAAAGGAAGATTGTTAATTATGGCAAAGGATATTAAATACGGACAGGACGCAAGACACGCTCTTGAGCATGGTATCAATAAGCTTGCGGATACAGTAAAGATCACACTCGGACCTAAGGGCAGAAATGTCGTTCTCGGCAAAAAGTTCGGTGCTCCGCTGATAACGAACGACGGCGTTACGATCGCTAAGGAGATCGAGCTTGAGGATGCTTTCGAAAATATGGGCGCCCAGCTTGTTAAAGAGGTAGCAACAAAAACAAACGATGTCGCTGGAGACGGTACAACGACCGCTACACTGCTTGCGCAGGCTCTTGTAAGAGAGGGACTGAAGAACGTTGCTGCTGGCGCTAATCCGATGATCGTTAAAAAGGGTATCAAAAAGGCAGTAGATGTTGCTGTTGAAAATCTGCTCGCATCAGCAAAGAGTGTTTCTGGCAGAGATGATATCGCAAGGGTAGCTTCAGTTTCAGCCGCTAACGAGGAGGTCGGCGAGCTCATCGCGGACGCTATGGAAAAGGTCACATCCGATGGAGTTATAACTGTAGAGGAGTCAAAGACCGCTGACACATACTCAGAGATAGTTGAAGGTATGCAGTTTGACAGAGGATACATCACGCCTTATATGGTAACAGATACAGACAAGATGGAAGCAGTCCTTGATGATCCGTACATCCTTATCACTGATAAAAAGATCTCAAACATACAGGAAATATTGCCGCTTCTTGAGCAGGTAGTCCAGGCCGGCAAGAAGATGGTCATCATAGCTGAGGATGTTGAGGGCGAGGCTCTTTCGACACTTATCCTCAACAAGCTCAGAGGCACATTCACCTGTGTTCCCGTTAAGGCGCCCGGCTTCGGTGACAGACGCAAGGCTATGCTTCAGGATATAGCTGTATTAACAGGCGGTCAGGTCATCTCAGAAGAGGTAGGTCTTGAGCTCAAGGATACGCAGATATCACAGCTCGGAAGCGCTAAACAGGTGAAAATATCAAAGGAGCTTACTATAATCGTTGACGGTGCCGGTGATAAGGCAGAGATCGCTGACAGAATAAAAGTAATAAAGAATGAAATAGAAAATTCAACTTCTGATTTTGACAGAGAGAAGCTTCAGGAGCGTCTTGCTAAGCTGGCGGGCGGTGTTGCTGTTATCAGAGTAGGCGCTGCAACCGAAACGGAAATGAAGGAAATGAAGCTTAGGATAGAGGACGCTTTGGCGGCTACAAAGGCGGCAGTTGAGGAAGGTATAATCGCGGGCGGCGGCACAAGCTATATCGATATCATACCTAAGGTAGCTGCTCTTCTTGATGAAACAGAGGGCGATGAAAAGACAGGTGTTCAGATAGTTCTGAAAGCTCTTGAGGAGCCGGCATGGCAGATAGCAAAGAATGCTGGTCTTGAAGGCGCTGTTATAGTTGATAAGATCAAGGCATGCCCTGTAGGAGAAGGATATAACGCTTTGACAGGGGTTTACGGAGATATGCTTGCAATGGGTATTGTTGACCCTGTAAAGGTCACAAGAAGCGCGCTGCAGAATGCGGCATCGGTCGCTTCGATGGTACTTACGACAGAGAGTATCGTTGCAGATAAGCCTGAGCCCCCGGCACCGGCAGCTCCGATGGATCCTTCAATGGGCGGAATGTATTGATGAGAATTTGAATTATATAAAATATATGAGAAACGGATGCAGGATCTTAACGGTCTTTGCGTCCGTTTTTTTGTATGCTCATTTAAAACGTAATTTATTATTGATATGTTTAATAGAAAAATAAATAATTAAACATATGATTGTGCATAATATACAAAAAAAGTCGTGCAGGTTTGTGAATGAATGTGATTGACTTTGACCGATATTGGTGGTATTATATTAATATAAGGCAGATCGATCAAAGAAACGGCTTTAGTACCGGCAACTGTGCCGTTCAAAATCTTTCGTTATTTGAAGGAGGGAGTTATCTATGCTCGCTGAGGAACGCTGCGACAAGATCATAGGCATTGTCAATGATAAAAAAAGTGTTACTGTACAGGAACTGATGGAGTATCTTTCAGCCTCAGAATCAACTATACGCCGTGATCTCTCGTCGCTTGATGCGCGAGGAGAGCTTATTAAGGTCTACGGCGGAGCAATGGCATTAACGGTAAAAGCACACGATGATGATATAAAAAACCGTAAGATCCTATTCCCCGAGGAAAAAAAACGTATTGCAAAGCACGCCGCGTCGC
>CAJFVT010000048.1 GCA_904420525.1 uncultured Clostridia bacterium
AGCGCAGAACGCTAAATAGCTTTATAAAGCCATTTAGCTACGAACGAAACGCACAACTCGGAGTATAAACATACACCGTCGTGTGCGTTTCGTCCGTTCTGCATCTAAAATCGAGCAACCCTATGCGGTTCTTAACGCAGCAGCCCATCATTTTGCGAGAAAAATCATTGACAAAGCCGCAATACTGAGGTATAATTATCTTATGCGATGAAAAAGCATTTGAGCTTTAAAACAGTTTAAGGCTGCCGCGGCTGTATGCGGCAATAGAAAGGAAAATACAAGATGGCAAAAACTGAAAAGACCAAGTCGCCTGTAGAGCGCAAGGAGAATGAGGAAAAGAAAAAGGCACTCGATGCGGTTTTTAAGGTAATAGAAAAGGAATACGGCACGGGCTCTATCATGAAGCTCGGCGATACTCAGGTGGCGAGCGTGGACGCTATTCCCACGGGCTCGATGACGCTCGATATGGCGCTAGGAGTCGGTGGTATGCCGCGCGGCAGGATAATCGAGATATACGGACCTGAATCATCGGGTAAAACGACGGTAGCCTTGCATGTTGTCGCGGAGGCACAGAAGAGGGGCGGTGAGGCTGCGTTTATTGACGCCGAGCATGCGCTCGATCCTGTTTATGCTGAAAAGCTCGGAGTGGACATAGACAACCTTATAGTAGCTCAGCCTGATACCGGTGAGCAAGCTCTCGATATATGCGAGGCGCTTGTGCGCTCGGGCGCGCTTGACGTTATCGTTATCGACTCTGTCGCGGCGCTTGTGCCAAAGGCGGAGATAGACGGTGAGATGGGCGATACTCATGTAGGACTGCTTGCAAGGCTCATGTCTCAGGCGCTCAGAAAGCTCACGGCTATAATCGCAAAGTCGGGCACGGCTGTTATTTTTATAAACCAGCTGCGTGAGAAGGTAGGCGTTATGTACGGCAATCCTGAGACTACGCCGGGCGGACGCGCACTCAAGTTTTTTGCATCGGTACGTCTTGACGTGCGCAGGCAGGAGCAGATCAAAAATGGCACTGAGGTCATAGGAAACCATACCAGAGTCAAGGTAGTAAAGAACAAGGTGGCACCGCCGTTCAAGGAAGCGGAATTCGATATATTGTATGGCGAAGGCATTTCAAAGGAAGGAAATATACTGGATGTTGCGGTCGAGCTTGATATAATAAAGAAGTCGGGCGCGTGGTTCAGCTATGACGGGATGAAGATCGGACAGGGCAGAGACAATGCCAGAAAGTACCTGAAAGAGAACCCCGAATTCACTCAAAAAGTCAGCGATCAGATACGTGAAAAGATGGCTCCGTCCAAAGATCGTGTCGTGGTTGAAATGACTGAAAATGAAGATGATAATAATGATGAATTTGTAAAAACAGATGAAAATTAAATTTTTTAGCAAAAAGATGTTGACGTTTATTAAGAATTAGGTTATTCTATATAGTGAGTAATACAACTAAATCCAAAGCAATAGGGGGCTTTATAATGGTTTCTAGGGAAGTAACAGTTAATAATTCGGTAGGACTTCATGCAAGACCTGCAACATTCTTTATTCAGCGTGCTAATTCTTTCAAGTCGAGCATCTGGGTTGAAAAAGATGACAGACGCGTAAATGCCAAGAGTCTTCTGGGTGTTTTGTCGCTTGGTATCGTTAAGGGTACGACCATCAATATAATCGCTGACGGCAGCGATGAAGAGGATGCGGCTGAAACACTTGTTGGGATTATTGAATCGAACTTTACTGAATGATCATTGTCAAAACAGCGGCGTGAAGCGCTCAGTCCGGTCCAGGCGCCGCTATAGCGAACACTTAGCCGGCGCATTGGGTGTCGGTTTTGAATAACTCTGCGGAAAGGATCTTTTTACCGTAGGGTTATTTTTGCTTTAAGGAACGTATATATGCAAATAGGAACAGATCCGTGCCGCAGGTTGCTCCGGCTCAGGAGACGTTGTTCCCGGTCGAATGAAGGGGTGTGCTGCTTGAGGTGTTTGATTTTGATGAGGAGATAAAGAATCTGCCGGAAAAGCCGGGCGTATATCTTATGCACAATTCTGCGGATGAGGTCATATACGTCGGAAAGGCAAAGGTACTCAAAAACAGAGTCACACAGTATTTTAGGAAGAATTCCAGCCATACGCCGAAGGTGCTTGCGATGGTTGCGCAGGTAGCGTATTTTGAATATATAATAACAGATTCCGAGCGCGAGGCGCTGGCGCTGGAATGTAATCTTATAAAGAAGTATAAGCCCAAATACAATATACTGCTGAAGGATGATAAGCAGTACCAGTATATAAAAGTAAGCATAAACGAGCCGTATCCGCGGGTCACTGCAGTCCGCGGAATGAAATCTGACGGGGCTAAATATTACGGACCTTACATGGGAAAGGGAACTGTGCGGAATACTATGGATATGATACGGCGTCTGTTCAAGCCGCCTACCTGTTCAAGAAGGTTCCCTCAGGATATAAGGAAAGGCAGACCGTGCCTGAATTACCATATAAACACATGCTTCGCTCCGTGTACGGGAAAGGTTAGCCGCGAGGAATACAGAAAGGTGTTCTTTGAGATATGTCGGTTTCTTGAGGGCAGGCATGAGCAGCTCATAAAGGAGCTTACCGATGAGATGTACGAGGCGTCAAAAAATCAGATGTATGAAAAGGCCGCGGTCTGCAGGGATAAGATAAACTCGATACGTGAGCTGGGTGATAAACAGAAGATAGTGAACACCTCAAAGCAGACGGATACCGATGTTATAGCGGCTGCGGCTGAGGGTGAAACGGCGTATATCGAGGTGTTTTTCATACGTGAGGGCAGAGTCGTGGGACGCGAGCATTACAGGATAGAAAATTCGCGCGGCTCTGAAAAAACGGAGATAATAACGGATTTTATAAAACAGTTCTATGACGGGTCGGACTTTGTTCCGGATGAAATAATCGCAGAGGAGGAGCCGGAGGATCGCGAGCTGATAGAGGAATGGCTGCATGGGATAAAGAAGCGCAAGGTAGCGCTGACTGTCCCGAAGCGCGGTGAAAAGGCGAAGCTTGTGGCGATGGTCAGGATGAACGCGGAAAAGGCGCTTGCGAACCACAAGCTGCAGGTGCTGAAGGAGAAGGAAAAGAGCGGTGTGCTCGAGGCCATGCAAAAGCTGCTGTCTCTCGATAAGCTCCCTAACAGGATAGAGGCCTATGATATTTCAAATATACAGGGGACTGATAATGTCGGTGCGATGGCGGTATTTGAATACGGACGTCCCGCAAAGCGCAAGTACAGAAGCTTTAAGATAAAAACAGTGGAAGGCGCGGATGACTATGCATCGATGCGCGAGATAATATACCGCAGATTCAGGCATGGGCTTGAGGAGGAGGAAAAGATAGCGGCGGGTGAGCTGAATATACGCGATGCAAAATTCCTTCCGTATCCGGATCTGATACTGCTTGACGGCGGGAAGGGGCATGTCCGCGCTGTCGGCGAGCTTATGGAGATGATGGACAACGACACGCCTATGTTCGGTATGGTGAAAAATGACCGTCACCGCACACGGGCGCTGACTGGCGCTGATGGTGAAGTGGAGATAAGCGCGCAGAGCCCGGTGTTCAAGCTGGTGACACATATCCAGGACGAGGTCCATGACGCGGCGATATCGTATTTCAGGAAGCTGCACGGAAAGATAGTTTCAGAG
>CAJFVT010000049.1 GCA_904420525.1 uncultured Clostridia bacterium
AAAAATTCCAAGGAGGATATTACAATGAAGAAAACTTTTATTACTGGCTTTGTTTCAGGAGCAGTTGTTTTCGGGATGGCAGGAGCCCTTGCGGCGAATATGGTAACATCTCCGAATTCGTTCCCGATAAGGCTCAATGGCGAGGAAGTGAATATTGAGGGTTATAACGTGGATGATTACACGTACTTCAAGCTTCGCGACATTGCAGATGTAGTGGGCGGATTTGATGTGGATTTCCAGGATGATACTATAGTTTTGACCTCAGACGAGGAAGCTGATACTGATGCGCTTCAGGTAGCGGATCAGGGTATCTTCTCATCGGGCGGAACTGTAACGGAGCCTGTGGAAGGAGAGTTTGATCCCACTACCAATTGGCTTGATATGACACGTGCCGGAAATACAGCGCATGTGGATCATGCAAATGTGCTTTATCAGATCCCTCAGAACGAAACAGGACTTCCGATGGTATTCCTTCACGGTTACGGACAGTCGCGTATGGGCTGGATGACTACACCGGACGGCAGAGACGGATGGTCGACCTCATTCCTTAGGAAAGGACACGGCGTGTTCCTTGTGGATCAGCCGCGCAGGGGCGAGGCTGGCTCAACGGCTTCAATGACGACCGACAATATCGATACTTGGTCAGAGGATTCTAAGGAATACATGCCGGGCGATCAGGCCTGGTACACACACTTCCGTATTGGACGTACTGCGCCGGAGCGGTATGAGGGCTCGCAGTTCCCGGAGGGCGAGGAGGCTCAGGATCAGTTCTTCCGTCAGATGACGCCAAATACGGGAAGCTTTGATCAGGCTGTAGACGCTGCGGCTATGGACGAGGTAATGCAGGACGTTTACGATATGACAGGTGAAAAGAGCATATATGTCACACATTCACAGGGCGGACGCGTAGGCTGGGATGTTGATCCTACGAATGTGGCAGCGATCGTTGCTATCGAGCCGGGCGGCACTCCGGAGATCGATTCGGAGCAGTATCAGAGACTGCTCGGCGCGAATATCCCGATAGTTATCTATTTCGGCGACTATATAGATAATGGTCCGAGTGATATCCAGTCCACAGAATTCTGGAGAACAGTAAGAGATACGGCTGTTGAATTTGCAGAGAGCTATAATGCTGACGGCGGAAACTGCACTGTTATAAACCTTCCGGACATCGGAATAACAGGCAATTCACATTTCATGTTCCAGGAGTTAAACAGTGAGGAGATAGCGGCTCACGTTGAAAACTGGATACAGGAAAACGTGATGTAAGTATATAAGGATAACAAAAAACAGTATGTGGAGGCGGCATATGGATACTAAAAAGGCAGCTGCGGCATTTTTGCTGACAGGTGGTATTCTTGCCGCCGCGCTTTTAACGGCTTGCGCGGCGGAGACTGATCTGCAGATAGAAAATGAGAGCATAAGCGGCAGCACGATAACGTACAGTGTGCGGACAAGTGAGCCGGTAAGCGGAGTGCTGATATGCGCGATTTATGATGAAGCAGGAACTTTACAGGGCGCAGCCGTGAGCAGCAGTAATACTGCGCAGGATGAATGGACTATAGCGGTAAATGCCGAGTCTGAAAAGGGAATGAGCAAAATGTTCTTTTGGAACTCAATAGGCGGAATGGAGCCTTGGGCAAGACCGGTCTCATCGGAATGGAGCAGAGGCAGCGAGACACATGGTTACGAGCATCTGACAGTAAGCTCCACCATAGGTGATCTCCTTGAGCATCCTGCATTCGAAGGGTTTGCGGAGCAGATGCTGCCGTATGACGACCGATCGTATGATGAGTCCATGCCTTTGAGTCGAATGTCATCGCTTATGGTATACCACAGTCATGTTGATCCTCAGAATTCCGTGGATGCGATAAACCGGCTTATCGATGATGTAAACAATGGCAGGCAGGTGTTTTATGACTTCTATACAGAGGAGGAAAAGTCAGCCGATCCGTCAAAACGGGATACAGGACTGTTTTTCTACCGTGGTGAAGAGGGAGCGCCGTTTTCAGTGCAGTGTGCCGGAGGCGCGTTTGCATACGTGGGCTCTCTCCATGAGAGCATGCCGCACTGCGTTGAGGTGAATAAGCATGGCTATAACGCCTTTGCTATAAAATACCGTGTGGGCGGTGAACAACTTGCGGCGGAGGATCTTGCGGCAGCGATCTCATTTATTATAGAAAATGCGGACGAGCTCGGTGTTGATCCTGACGGTTATTCAGTCTGGGGCGGCAGTGCAGGAGCAAGAATGGCCGCGGATATGGGTTCATATGGAACGGCATATTGGGGCGGCAGTGTAGACTCCCGTCCCGCGGCAGTCGTTATGGCGTATACGGGGCGTTCCGATTATACCGAAAACGATCCGCCGACCTTTGCTGTTGTAGGAGAAAATGACGGGATCGCAAATCCTGCGGCTATGGAGAGACGTGTGAATGCGCTCAAGTCTATTGGTATCGATGCTGAATTCCACGAATATCCCGATCTCGGTCACGGCTTCGGGATAGGTCTTGGTACAAGCGCTGAAGGTTGGGTAGATGACGCGGTCCGTTTTTGGGAGAAGCATATACAGGATTGATACAGCGGAGTGTATCCTTAACGGATATGCTCTGTTTTTTTGCTTGTATTTTTGGGTAAACTCAAAAAATAATACGGGCTTGATTTTATATCGGAGATATGTTAAAATATATTTGATATAGATATCTGAGGAAAAAGTATTAGATAATATGCAAATATTACAGAGGAGAAAGATAATGAAGAAATTTATAGAAGAATTCAAAACATTTGCCCTTCGCGGGAACATGCTTGAAATGGCAGTCGGCATCATTATAGGCGGCGCTTTTTCGGATATAGTAAAGTCTCTTACAGATAATTTCATCAATCCTATCCTGAATTTTGTGACGGGTGCGGCAACATATGATTTGAGTGATATAGCGGGCTTTGCTTCTGCGTTTATTTCGGCACTGGTAAATTTCTTTATAATGGCGTTCATACTTTTCTGCCTGCTGAAAGGGATCAACAAGCTTATGAGTATAGGCAAAAAGGAAGAGGAGAAAGAGGAGAAGGCAACAGTGAAGCTCTGTCCGTTCTGCCGAAGCGAGATCGCAATAGAGGCTACGCGCTGCCCGCATTGTACATCTGAGCAGCCTGAGGCAGAGGAATAAATTTAGGTGATTGCGAAACGGTCGTTTCGCAATCCGTCAAGAATAGGTAGGTTAAAAAAGTTCCATCCGATAGAATAAAACTGTTCGTTGAAACTTTTTTAACCCCAATTTCTGACGTGCATGTCGTCAGAAATTGATCCAATTCGAGGGTAGTACCCTCGAACACCCCAGTATAGGGAAGTAATTGCAAAACGCTGCCGTGTTTCGCAATTACCTAAGGAATAAATTATGAAGGAGCGCGGAATGTATACATACGAGGATTACAAGGCAGCTGCGGATGTGATTATCTCATCAGGAGGAAGCAGAAGGACAGCGCTGGTACTGGGTTCGGGAATGGGTTCGCTTTTCAGCGACTGCGGAAGAAAAATATCTTATTCAGACATACCAAATTTCCCGAAACCGACAGCGCCCATGCATCGAGGCGAGCTGATCATTTCGGATAAGGCATATATAATGTGCGGACGTTTCCACCGATACGAGGGATATACCCCTGAGCAGGTGTCATTTTACGTTCGCGCTTTATATCTTGCGGGAGTGAGACAGATAATACTTACAAATGCGGCGGGGGCTGTAAACCCCGCTTTTGTTCCGGGCGATATTGCGCTTATAACTGATCATATAAATCTTTCCGGAGAAAATCCTTTGATTGGGATGAATGAAAAACGGTTCGGAGACAGATTTTTTGATATGTCCGAAGCATATTCCCGCGAGCTTCGTAAAGCGGCGGCGGCATGTGCGGACGAATGCGGGATAGAGCTTAAGGAGGGTGTTTATTTTTATATGAGCGGTCCCTCGTATGAGACCCCTGCTGAAATACGGGCAGCAGCCGCGCTAGGCGGTGATCTTGTAGGCATGTCTACAGTATTTGAATGTATAACGGCAAGACATTGCGGGATGAAGGTGCTCGGTGTATCATGCGTAACAAATATGGCGTGCGGAGTGAAGGGCGTTTCGGTTTCGGCAGAGGATGTTGAAAAAACGGCGGATGCGGCAGGCGGCAGGATGCGCTGTTTATTAGGGACAATTATCGAAAGGATTTGATGGGATGTATGAATTCGATACCGTTTTCGGAAGATGCGGAAATCAGTCGGTAGACAGGCTGAATGTCACTAATCTTATAGTGTCAAGACAAAACAGAAATCTTGAGGTGGAATTTGCCGGAGAACTAAGTGATACGATCGAAAAGATAGCAACGGAACAGATCCGGAAAACAGTGGGAAATATAAAGATCAATCTCAGAACAGATCCGCGGTATATACGGGAGAAGCAAAATATAATGTATTATACTGTCCCAAAGGGCGGTGAAGCTATTGGAGAACCGAAAATAATCGGCAAGGCTAACGCTGAGGAGGTTTTGATAGGCAGACCGATAAAGGATGAGGATATAATCGCAATATCATCGATCACTGAGGCATCGGGAAGAGTTACGGTCACCGGCCGTATTTTTGATGCGGACGAGAGGGAGATAACAACAAAAAAGGGAAAGGAGATGCACATCGTAACGCTCGATATGACCGATGGCACTTCCTCAATAACAGTGAAGCTGTTTGTCAATAAGGGGGAAGATGACAGTAAGTTCAATAATATGTTCCCTCCTATCAAGAAAGCACTGAAAAAGGGCGGCATGTATGCAGCGTGCAGGGGTACGGCGAAATATGACGATTATGCCAAGGAAGTCGTTATAATGGCAAACGATCTTGCGGCTATACCTGCGCCGCCGGTAAGACAGGACAATGCGGAGAAAAAGCGTGTAGAACTGCATCTGCATACACAGATGTCGCAGATGGACGCTGTTAACTCGGCGGCTGATCTGATAAACCGAGCGGTGTATTGGGGACACAGCGCTATAGCTATAACAGATCACGGCGTAGTGCAGTCGTATCCTGATGCTATGCATGCCTCGGACAATAATAAGCTTATAAAGGTCATATACGGGGTGGAGGGCTATCTCGTGGATGATACGAAGATGATAACATATGGTATAACGGATGAAACAACAGCTTCGCCGTTTGTTGTGTTTGATATAGAAACGACCGGATTTAGCAAAGAAAAATGTAAGATCATAGAGATAGGAGCTGTTAAGGTGGAGAATGGCGAGGTGACCGAGAGGTTCTCGACATTCATAGATCCCGGTATGCCGATACCGCAGGAGATAACGGAGCTTACCGGGATAACGGATTCGATGGTCAGGAACGCGCCTTCTTTTGAGGAAGTCATAGACAGCTTCATAGAGTTTTGTTCAGGCTGTGTCATGGTCGCGCATAATGCATCGTTTGATATGGGCTTTATGAAGCGCAAGTCGGAAGAATGCGGAAGAAGCTTTGATCTGCCGTATCTGGACACACTGATATTGGCGCGCTGCATGTATCCGGGGCTTTCAAATTACAGGCTCGATACGATCTGCCGACATCTTGGCGTTATCCTTGCGCATCATCATAGGGCGGTCGATGACGCAGAGGCAACGGCCAACGCGTTTATAAATATGCTGGCAGAGCTTGACTCTAAAGGCATGAGTGAGATAAAGACGTATAATACGGTATTTGATATAAGAAAAGCCTCTGTAAAAACAAGGGCATTCCATATAATTTTGCTTGCGAAAAATGTTGAGGGAGTCCGCAATATATATGAGATGGTATCGGAATCACACCTTAAATATTTTTTCAGAACACCAAGGATACCGAAAACACTGCTTATGCAGAAGCGTGAGGGGATAATAATAGGCTCAGCCTGTGAAGCCGGAGAGCTGTTCTCCGCAGTTGCGGAGGAGGCGTCGGAGGAAGAACTCAAGTCGATAGCGGAATTTTATGACTATCTTGAGATCCAGCCGATAGGCAACAACGCATATATGAAGGAAAGCACTAAGCATCCGCATATAAACAGTGATGAAGATCTGCGAGAACTGAACAGACGTGTTGTAGAGCTGGGAGAAATAATGGATAAGCCCGTCTGCGCTACATGCGATGTTCATTTTATGGATATGGAGGGCGCGGATTTCAGGAAGATACTGATGAGCTACAAGGGCTTCAAGGATGCTGATAATCAGGCTCCGCTGTATTTCAGGAATACAAACGAGATGCTTGCAGAGTTTGATTATCTCGGAAAGGAAAAAGCATATGAGGTAGTTGTAACGAACACAAATCTTATAGCGGATATGGTGGAGGATGTGCGTCCGATACCGAAGAAAAAATGTCCGCCGGTGGTAGAGGGAGCAGTGGACGGCATAAGGAATGATTCGCTGCGCCGGGCAGAGGAGATATACGGCTCGCCGCTGCCGCCGGAGGTACAGGAGCGTTTGGACAAGGAACTGCACTCGATAATAACGAATGGATTTTCTGTTATGTACAGGATCGCACAGGAGCTTGTGCGCAAATCGCTTGACGATGGGTATCTTGTAGGCTCGCGAGGCTCTGTGGGATCATCGTTCGCGGCATTTCTGTCAGACATAACAGAGGTAAATTCGCTGCCTGCGCATTATATATGCCCGAACTGCAAAAATGTAGAATTTCATCCGAGCGATATAGGTCAGTCCGGCTGCGACCTGCCGGACAAGGTTTGTCCGAAATGCGGGACCCAGTATAAGAAGGATGGACATGATATACCGTTTGAGACATTTCTTGGATTTAACGGTGACAAGGAACCTGATATAGATCTGAACTTTTCCGGAGAATATCAGCCTGTTATCCATAAGTATACGGAGACCTTCTTCGGTGAGGGATTCGTTTTCAGAGCCGGGACTATCGGCACTGTAGCGGAAAAAACCGCGCTCGGATATGTGAGAAAATACTGTGAGGAGCACAATATGACCATGCGCAATGCCGAGATGAAAAGGCTTGCAAAGGGCTGCGAGGGAGTCAAGAGGACATCCGGTCAGCATCCGGGCGGAATAATAGTCGTTCCGTACACGAATAATATACATGAATTTTGCCCTGTACAGCACCCTGCGGATGATACGGATTCGAACATATTCACAACGCATTTTGATTACCATTCGATCGACTCCAATCTGCTTAAGCTCGATGAGCTTGGTCACGATGACCCTACAGTCATAAGGATGCTTGAGGATATAACCGGACTGGACGCGAAAAAAATACCTCTTGATGATCAGGAAACATTGAGCCTGTTCACATCAAACAAGGCTCTTAAGCTCAAAGAGGGAGCGGATATAGGAACATCTTTGGGCACATACGGAGTACCGGAATTTGGAACCAAGTTCGTTCGCCAGATGCTTGAGGATACGAAGCCGAAGACTTTTTCGGAGCTGGTTCGTATATCAGGACTTTCACACGGTACAGATGTGTGGCTGGGCAATGCTCAGGAGCTTATCCGCGCCGGACTCTGTGATCTGTCACATTCGATATGTGCTCGTGACGATATCATGATCTACCTTATAGCCGCCGGAGTCGAGGCGGGTCACTCGTTTAAAATAATGGAGAGTGTGCGTAAGGGAAAGGGGCTTAAGCCTGAGGATGAAGAGGCAATGCGCGCGGCGAACGTGCCTGAATGGTATATTGACTCGTGTAAAAAGATAAAGTACATGTTTCCTAAGGCTCACGCTGTCGCATATGTGACAATGGCATTCAGGATAGCATGGTTCAAGGTGCATTATCCGGAGGCATTCTACGCGGCGTATTTTACTGTCCGCGCAGACGACTTTGACACCTCTATAATGGCGCAGGGGATAGATACTGCACGCGAGGCGCTTGCGGACATCAATCGCCGCAAAAAGGACGGTACTGCGGTGCCGAAGGAGGACAACCTTGTTCCTATCCTTGAGATATGTATAGAGATGTATTCCCGCGGGATAGATTTTACAGATGTGGATCTGTACAAGTCTCACGCGACAAGGTTTGAGATAACTCCCGATGGGCTGCGGCCTCCGCTCAACGCGCTGCCGGGTCTTGGAGAAAACGCAGCTGTAGCGATAATGGAGGAGCGTGAAAAAGGCGAGTTCCGGAACATAGAGGAGCTGCGCCTGCGTACCGGTGCGACAAAGAGCATACTTGAGATATTAGAGAGCAACGGATGCCTGTCAGGCATGCCGGAGTCCACGCAGGTCAGCCTGTTTGAGATGTAGAGCTAAAAAATAAAAAGATAAATTTGAGATCCCAACGGGTCTCGCGATATACAGTGAATGGAAGGATTTGAGGCCCATGAAGCGGCTTGTTATCGGAATACTTGCTCATGTTGATTCGGGTAAGACCACGCTGTCAGAGGCGATGCTGTTTCGTTCCGGCGAGATACGCAGGCTTGGCAGGGTTGACCATGGCGATGCGTTTCTTGATACAAATGAGATAGAAAGAGAAAAGGGAATAACGATATTCTCAAAACAGGCGGAGCTGAGTTCAGGGGAGGCTGAGATAACGCTCTTGGATACCCCCGGACATGTGGACTTTTCAACGGAGGCAGAGCGGACTTTGCAGGTGCTGGACTATGCAGTTCTTGTTATAAGCGGCACGGACGGAGTACAGAACCATACGGAAACGCTTTGGGATCTGCTGATACGTTATAATGTGCCAACGTTTATTTTTGTAAATAAGATGGATATATCCTCATATGATCGTGACGCATTGATGAGTGAGCTCAAGGAGCGCCTTAACGGAGGATGTGTAGATTTTTCGGATCGGCACGGCCGTGATTTTGCTGAGGAATGCGCAATGTGCTCAGAACGGCTGATGGAGGAGGCACTTGAGAGCGAGTCGGTATCGGATGAGGCAATTGCCGATGCGGTTTTAGAAAGGACTCTTTTTCCGTGCTTTTTCGGCTCAGCGCTCAAGCTGGACGGTGTAGACAGATTCCTTGAGGCTCTTGATCTGTATACAAAGGAGAAGAGGTATCCGGATGTGTTCGGGGCTAAGGTGTTCAAGATCTCGGAGGACGCTCAGGGCAAGCGGCTTACACATATGAAGATCACCGGCGGTTCGCTGAAAGTAAAGGAAAGAATAGCAGGAAATGAGCGGGACGGCGGTGAATGGGAGGAAAAAGCGGACAGGATATGCATATTTTCGGGCGAGCGGGCAAGACCGGTGGACGAAGCCGTGTCCGGAGAGATCTGTACTGTGTATGGTCTGACGAAAACATATCCCGGAGAGGGGCTGGGATGTGAGGAGGATTCGGAAATACCGGTGCTTGAGCCTGTTTTGACATATAGGGTTGAGCCGGAGAGCGGTGTCGATATCCATACGGCCCTTGCAGATCTTCGCAGGCTTGAGGAGGAAGAGCCGCAGCTCCATGTGATCTGGAATGAACAGCTGCAGGAGATACACATACAGCTCATGGGAGAGGTGCAGATAGAGGTTTTAAGCAGGATCATATTTGAACGCTTTGGTATGCGTGTAAGCTTTGGGAGAGGAAGCATATCATATCGTGAGACCATCGCGGCCCCTGTGTTGGGAATAGGGCATTTTGAGCCGCTGCGCCATTATTCAGAGGTGCATTTGCTCATGGAGCCTCTGGAGCGCGGCACCGGGCTGATATTTGAAACCGCATGTCCGGAGGATATGCTCGACAGGAACTGGCAGAGGCTGATCTTGACTCATCTTAAAGAGAAAACACATATCGGTGTACTCACCGGCTCTCCGGTAACGGATATGAAGATAACGCTCGTTGCAGGGCGGGCACATAAAAAGCATACAGAGGGCGGGGATTTCCGTCAGGCGACATACAGAGCAGTAAGGCAGGGGCTTAAGTCGGCGGAGAATATACTGCTTGAGCCATGGTACAGCTTCAGACTGGAGGTGCCGCAGGAGAATATCGGCAGGGTGATGACAGACATTCAGAATATGGGAGGCGAGTTCTCAGCGCCGCATATAAAGGGAGATATCTCTGTCATAACGGGGACCGTTCCGGTGTCTGAGATGCGCGACTATCACACAGAGCTTACAAACTATACACGTGGACGCGGCAGATTGTTCACTGTGCTCTCAGGCTACCGTGAATGTCATAACACACAGGAGGTCATTGACAGGATCGCTTATGACAGTGATGCAGATATAGAAAATCCCGCGGATTCGGTTTTTTGTTCTCATGGAGCCGGATTTTTGGTGAAATGGGACGAGGTGCCGAATTATGCTCATGTGGACAGCGGGGTGTTGACAGGCGGCAGCGAAGACGAGCCGGAGGCTCGTGCCGCCGATTATGTAAGGCGCGCAGCTGATGACGATGAGCTGATGCGGATATTTGAAAAGACCTATGGGCCGGTAAAGCGCAGGAGTTCATCTGAGATGAGGGTGCGGCGCGTGGCGCCGAAGCCGAGGTATAAATCAAGACCGATGCCGCAGGGACCGCTGTATTTGCTGGTCGATGGATATAATATCATTTTTGCGTGGGAAACGCTCAAAAAGGCGGCGGAGGAAAGCCTTGATCTGGCACGGGAAATGCTTATAAACAGGCTGGCAAATTACCGCGGCTTTACGCAGTGTGAGCTGATACTGGTGTTCGACGCGTATAAGGTGAAGGGGAATCCCGGCGAGGTGGAAAACATTCATGGGATAAGCGTAGTATATACTAAAGAGGCTGAAACTGCGGATATGTATATAGAAAAGGTGACGCACGAGCTTGGAAAAAAGCACAGGGTGCGCGTTGCCACCTCGGATAATCTTGAGCAGCTGATAATCCTCGGCGCGGGAGCTGTACGGGTAAGCGCGGCTGAGTTCGAGAAGGAGGTCTGTGATACCGAGGAGGAGATACGCAGGTATCTGAATGAGATGCAGAGATAGTGTATAAAAGAACATATACTTAAGATGCGGGGTGTCGGAATGCCCCGCATTTTCAGATTTTGTGGTAGTACCAGCTCACAGCTACATTATGTTGTATATATTACCGTTAATTTAAACAAAAAAATGATCTGCATTTGTTACAATTGACAATATTTCTTAAATCATAAAAGAAGGTCTTGCATTATTGGCAGTGTTGGTTTATAATTAACATATAGTTAAGTTGGTAGCAGGTACTAATATGTACTGCTCAAGGAGGGAAATCGGTATGCGGAGCGAGATAAAAAAGATAAGGCAGGATTATATTGTGTCTTTATTGAATGAAAATCCGTTTTTAAAGGATGATGAGCTTGCGCAGAAATGCAAGGTCAGTGTTTCAACGATCCGCAATGACCGCGCAGAGCTGGGGATATCAGAATATCGCGAACGTGTTAAGTCAGCGGCAGAGGCGGAGCTGGGCAGCGGCTCGAAGGAGGAGCTTTTAGATCTCAAGCTTTATGAAAACGGTATTTCCATCCTTGAGACGGATTCAACGATGGTATTTAAGAATACTAATATAGTCAAAGGTCAATGCATATACGCGTTTGCCGAGAACTTAGCGCTGAGTGTTATAAATGCGCGTGCTGCACTGGTCAAAATAGCCAATGTAAAATATACTGCGGAGGTACATGCCGGCGACAGGCTTCTTGCAAAGTCGAAGGTCATACGTGAAAAGAACGGAGAATATATCGTTCACGTATTTATAAATGTTGATATGCGGGAGGTTTTCCGAGGTAAATTCAACTTAGAGGTTCATGATTGTTTAGATTGAGGGTTATAATATAATGAAGATTATTGTAGATGCAATGGGCGGCGATCATGCGCCGCAGGCGCCGGTGGAAGCGTCAGTGCGCGCGGTGAATGAGCTGGGAATAAATATTGTGCTTGTTGGAGATACTCCGGTTATTGAAAAAGAGCTTTCGAAATATGATTATGCTAAGGATAGGATAGAGATAGCTCATGCGCCTGAGGTGATCTCAAATCATGAGGAGCCGGCAAAGGCGGTGCGCCAGAAAAAAGGTGCATCGGTCGTGGTGGCTGCAAATCTTCTGAAAAGGGGCGGCGGTGACGCAATGCTTTCTATGGGAAACACAGGTGCCTTGCTCGCGTCTGGACTTCTTATAGTCGGAAGGATAAAGGGTGTCGTAAGGCCCGCGCTTGCGACTATACTGCCAACGGCAAAGGGTCCCAAGCTTTTGATAGATGCGGGAGCGAATACAAACTGCAAGCCGGAAAATCTTGTCCAGTTCGGAATAATGGGAAGTGTTTACATGGAGAATATCCATGGTGAAAGAAGACCGACTGTAGGAATAGTTTCGAATGGAGAGGAAGAGGGAAAGGGCGATGAGCTGACTAAAAAAACATTCCCGAAGATGAAGGAAGCGCCGTTCAATTTTGTAGGCAATATCGAGGGCCGCGATGTTATGGAAGGCACCGTGGATGTTATGGTCTGCGACGGCTTTGTCGGAAATGTGATATTGAAAACGGTCGAGGGGATGGGACATGTTATAGGAAAGATGGTAAAGGAACTTTTTACCAAGAACCTTAAGACTAAAATAGGAGCGCTGTTCGTGATGGACGGCGTCAAGGATTTTAAGAAAATGATGGATTACCGCGAATACGGCGGTGCGCCGCTGCTGGGTACAAAGAAGCCCGTAATAAAAGGACACGGGTCATCTGACGCTCTTGCGGTGTTCAGTGCTATAAAACAGGCGGAACGCTTTGTTTCGACCGATGTTATAAATTGTATTGCTGATAAGATCAAATATGAGATAATGGAGGAAAACAATAATGCCTAATACAAGAATTGCAGGAGTGGGTAAATATATTCCGGAGAAGGTATACGATAATGCTTATATGGAGAGCATAGTTGATACGAATGATGAATGGATAACGCGCCGTACAGGGATCAAGGAACGCCATGTTTCGGCCGAGGATGAGTATACTACGGATATGGCGACCATAGCGGCTAAAAGAGCGATAGAAAATGCAGGTATGACAGCTGAGGATATAGATCTTATAATACTCGCGACAGTGACTCCGGATTATTTTTCACCATCATGCGCCTGCGTAGTTCAGAACAATATAGGCGCGGTGAACGCGGCGGCGCTCGATTATAATACCGCCTGCTCAAGCTTTGTTACAGGCGTTGTTATGGCGGACCAGTTCATAAAGACAGGCTTTTACAAAAACATACTTGTCATATGCGCGGATGCGCTTACAAAGGCTGTTGACTACAAGGACAGAGCCACCTGTGTGCTGTTCGGCGATGCAGCCGGCGCGGCAGTGCTTACGGCGGACGATTCGCATCCCGGAGTTCTTGCGGCAGAGATAGGCGCGGACGGAACAGGCTGTAAGGCTATAACGAGCCTTGCGTTCAGGAATGACGAGGAGGAGATCGAAAAGCGTATAAGCAAGCGCAAGGAGACTATTTGGATGGCGGGTCAGGCTGTAATGAAATTTGCCGTAAAGGCCATGGCGGATTCATCGGCGCGAGTGCTTGAAAAGGCCGGAATGACGTATGATGACATAAAGCTTGTTATACCGCATCAGGCTAACTACAGGATCGTAGAAAGCGCTGTAAAGAGGATGGGTATAAATCATGACAAGGTATTCATGCATCTTGAGAAGTACGGAAACACCTCTGCTTCGTGTATACCTGTCGCACTGGCTGAGGCAGTTGAAGAAGGGCTTATAGAAAGAGGCGACAAGATAATTCTTGTTGGCTTCGGCGGCGGGCTCACATGGGGCGCGGCCTTGCTTGAATTTTGATCTGTATATAGTTAGAATAATAAATAAAAAAAGCGTCAGGAGGTTTAAAATGAATAACAGATTATGTGAATTGCTCGGTATAGAGTACCCTGTTATACAGGGAGGAATGGCATGGGTCGCAACGGCAGAGCTGGCAGCGGCTGTTTCAAACGGAGGAGGTCTGGGACTTATCGCTGCAGGCGGCGCGCCGGCAGATGTGGTAAGATCACAGATAAAAAAGTGCAGAGAGCTTACAGATAAGCCGTTTGGTGTAAATGTTATGCTGATGTCACCGTTTGCGGACGATGTCATGAAGGTCGTTATTGAGGAAAAACCGGCAGTGGTCGCAACTGGCGCTGGCAATCCGGGTAAATATATGGAAGAGCTAAAGGCTGCAGGGATCAAGGTGCTGCCGGTCATAGCGAGCGTTGCGATGGCTCAGAGAATGGAAAAGATGGGAGCTGATGCTATAATCGCTGAGGGTACAGAGGCAGGCGGACATATAGGAGAAATAACAACTATGTGTCTCATTCCGCAGATAGCTGATGCTGTAAGCGTTCCGGTGGTTGCGGCAGGCGGTATTGCGGATGCAAGAGGCGCAGTGGCAGCTTTTGCGCTCGGCGCAGACGGTATACAGGTCGGAACGAGATTTATATGCTCAGATGAGTGTATAGCCCATGAAAATTATAAAAATGCCGTTTTGAAGGCAAAGGACAGAGATGCCGTAGTGACCGGACGTTCTACGGGCGCGCCGGTAAGAGCGCTCAAGAATAAGCTCACCAAGGAGTATCAGAGACTGGAGAAGGAGAACGCGCCGTTTGAGGAGATCGAAAAGCTGGGTGTAGGCGGTTTAAGACGCGCGTTTGAGGAAGGCGATGTCCAGATGGGCTCACTCATGGCGGGGCAGTCGGCTGCAATGGTACATAAGATCGAACCATGTGCCGATATAATCAGGAGCTATTTCAAGGAAATAGACAAAATGCTGGAAACAATAAAAACCAAAATGGACGTTTGATAAACGTGTTGAAAGGAAATCAGTATGGGGAAGATAGCATTTATTTTTGCAGGTCAGGGAGCGCAGGCTCCCGGTATGGGAAGAGAACTGGCAGAGAATTTTGCTTGTGCCGATGCGGCGTTCAATGAAGCCTCGGATGCTCTTGGCTTTGATATAAAGGACATGATATGGAACGGTACAAAGGAAACTCTGATGATAACAGAGAATACTCAGCCTACGATAGTGACCATGAGCGTTGCCGCGCTGAGAGTTCTTGAGGAAAAGGGTGTAAAGCCTGACGTTGTAGCAGGACTCAGTCTCGGAGAGTATACGGCGCATGTTGCCTCGGGTTCCCTTAAGTTTGCTGATGCGGTAAAGCTCGTAAGAAAGCGCGGAAAATATATGCAGGAGGAAGTACCGGTCGGTAAGGGCGCGATGGCGGCTATCATAGCGCTGAATGCAGATCAGGTACGCGAGGCTGCTAAGCAGGCTTCCGAATATGGAGTGTGCACAGGGGCAAACTTCAACTGTCCGGGACAGATAGTTGTATCAGGCGAGGTAGCGGCTGTGCAGAAGTGCTGTGAGATCGCAAAGGAGATGGGAGCGAAGCGAGCGCTTATGCTTGATGTGTCGGCTCCGTTCCATTGCTCACTGCTTACGGGCGCGGGTGAAAAGCTTGCAAAGGAAATGGAGAATGTTGAGGTATATGATATGAATATACCTGTAATAACCAATGTAACTGCAGATTATATAAAGGACAAGAGCGAGATCAAGGAGCTTTTGAAGCAGCAGGTATCACATTCAGTACTCTGGGAGGATTCGATAAGAAGAATGATCGCAGACGGCGTGGATACTTTTGTAGAGGTAGGACCTGGAAAGGCTCTTTCCGGATTTATGAAGAAGATAGATAAAACGGTAAGCGTATATAATGTAGAGGACATGGCGTCGCTTGAAAAGACACTTGCGGGCCTCGGAATGTAACGGAAAGGAAGCAACAGATATGCTAAAGGGTAAAACAGCAGTTATAACAGGCTCAGGCAGAGGCATAGGAAAGGCGATAGCGCTCAAGCTTGCATCGCTCGGAGCCAATATAGTGATAAATGATATACCGCAGTCTGCTGACGCGGACGCGACATGCGAGGAGATAAAGGCATTGGGCGTTGGCTCGATCTGTATCAAAGGTGATGTAAGAAATATCGATGATGTGAAGGCGCTGGTAGACGGAGCTGTAAAGGAGTTCGGCGGTATAGATATATTCGTAAACAATGCGGGCATTACACGTGACGGACTCATGCTCAGAATGAGCGAGGAGGACTGGGATCTTGTTCTTGATATAAACCTTAAGGGAGCGTTCAATTGTATAAAGACAGTTGCGCGTCCGATGATGAAGGCAAAGAGCGGTTCGATCATAAACATAGCATCTGTTGTAGGTGTTATGGGAAATGCGGGTCAGGCAAACTACAGCGCCTCAAAGGCCGGGCTTATCGGGCTTACAAAGACAACTGCAAAGGAGTTTTCATCAAGAGGTATACGCTGCAATGCGGTAGCTCCCGGCTTTATAGCATCGGCTATGACAGATAAGCTGTCAGATGATGTTAAGCAGCAGTATTTTGACGCGATACCGCTGGGCAAATTCGGAACAGTAGAAAATATTGCCGATACAGTGGCGTTCCTGGCATCGGATATGTCATCATACATAACCGGACAGGTGATCTGCGTTGACGGCGGATTGGTAATGTAACAGTTTAGATATATGATTTTCCTGCAGGAAAGTAATATATAAATCCTACGGCTTCCGCAGAGCGGAATCTGTTTACAACACTTGAAAGGAGGTGCTCGGGATGGATGAATTTGAGAGAGTAAAAAGCGTAATCGTTGACCAGCTTGGCGCAGATGAGAGTGCTGTAACACTTAATGCTTCATTTGTTGATGATCTTGGCGCTGATTCACTGGATATCGTTGAACTTATCATGGGTCTGGAGACAGAATTTGATATCGAAATTCCGGATGAGGAAGCAGAAAAGATCCGCACAGTAGGCGATGCGGTTAATTATATTAAGGATAATCAGTGATCTGAGAAAAGGACAGAGTCTTACGGGCTTTGAATTTGAAGGATCGTTCGCCGCGCGTGAACAAACGCGCGGCGGCAAATATTTTATGATTTGAAGATACAGCCGCATATGCGGATCAAATAGATATATTGAATTGATATGAAGCAATGCTCCGCATTGTGAATGCAGTGCATTGCGTTTATGCTACATTTTTCAGGAGGAATAATAATGAAGAGAGTTGTAGTGACCGGAGTTGGCGCGGTAACTCCTATCGGTAACAATGTTAAAACTTTCTGGCAGAATATAAAGGCAGGCGTCAATGGTGTTGACCTTGTAACCTCGTTCGATACATCGGACTTTAAAACAAAGATCGCCGGAGAGATAAAGGATCTTGATATAACAGAGTATATAGATAAAAAAGACGCACGCAAAATGGACAGATTTACGCAGCTTGCACTGATCGCTGCAACAGAGGCTGTTGAGAATTCAGGGCTGGACATGGAGAAAGAGGATCCGTGGAGAGTAGGAGTTATAACAGGCTCAGGAATAGGCGGTATACTCACATTCGAGGAGCAGCACAAGAATTATCTTGAAAAAGGTCCGGGCAGAGTAAGTCCTTTCTTTATCCCCATGATGATAGGAAATATGGCGCCATGTCAGATTGCTATGAAATATAATGCAAGAGGCGTCAATGAAAATGTTGTAACGGCCTGCGCATCAAGCACAAACGCGCTCGGAACAGCGTTCCGCCATATCCAGTATGGTGATAACGATGTTATAATCGCAGGCGGATGTGAAGCTACTGTCGCACCGACTGCATTTGCAGGCTTCTGCAATATGAAGGCTATGTCCACGAGAAATGATGATCCGAAGCATGCGTCAAGACCGTTTGATCTTGACCGTGACGGATTCGTCCTGAGCGAGGGCGCGGCTTTCCTTATCCTTGAGGAGCTTGAGCACGCAAAGGCAAGAGGCGCGCATATCATCTGTGAGATGACAGGCTATGGCGCAACTGATGACGCATACCATATCACGGCTCCTATGCCGGGCGGCGAAGGCGGAGCAAAGGCTATGGAGCTTGCTATAAAGGATTCGGGAGCAACGCCTGAGGATATAACATATATCAATGCTCACGGCACGTCAACTAAGCTCAATGATATGTTTGAGACTCAGGCTATAAAATCTGTATTCGGCGATGCCGCATACAAGGTAGCTGTAAGCTCGACCAAATCAATGACGGGGCATATGCTTGGAGCTGCAGGCGCGGTTGAGGCTATCGTCTGCGCGTATGCTATAGAGGACAGCTATATACCTGCGACTATCAATTATGAAACGCCGGATCCTGACTGCGACCTTGATATCGTTCCGAATGTAGGAAGGGATCAGGAGGTTGAGTATGCTATGTCAAATTCACTTGGCTTCGGCGGACATAATGCTTCAATAGTATTTAAAAAATACAGAGACTGATATCCGTCAGGGCTGCGAGATTCAGCAGCCCTGTTTTGCGGAGAAGATATTTAGGGGGGTGTAGGAAAACTAATGTTTTGCTGCAGCCCCTATTTGTGCAGATATGGGATATGTGCGTGCTGAGTCGGCGCGGCGATGTCCATAAGATCTCTGCAGGTGAAAGGAATAATTATAATGAAAGATGCAGAAAAGAAGATAGGCTATAAATTCAAAAATAATTATTTGCTGAA
>CAJFVT010000050.1 GCA_904420525.1 uncultured Clostridia bacterium
ATCCATGGAATCATTTCCGCCGATATAGAAGAAATACTTTACATCCAGCTTATGAAGTATATTGAAAAGCCTCCAGTACACCTCATCATTATCTTCAAAATCAGGCAGCTTATAACGGCAGGTGCCCAAAAATGACGATGGCGTTCTCTTGAGCAGCTCTATATCCAGATCAGACTTTATATAATCATCCATATCAACATACTGCTCGTTCAGAAGTCCCTCTATTCCATGGCGCATACCGTAGACCTTCCTGACGCCGCAGTCCTTGGCCGTTTTAAATACCCCCACCAAACTTGAATTTATTACTGACGTTGGGCCTCCCGACTGCCCGACTACTACATTTCCCTGCAACATGAATTCATCCTCCTTATATATTGAATCTTCATGCGCACCGGCTCTTCCGGGAACGAATTACCGATCACCGCACATATCCTCTCTCCGAATATAATTTTATCACAAATATATCCAACTTTCAATCCATAAAACAGTCTAAATTTGTATAAAATCCCGTGTTTATATACCAAAATCATTGTTTTGCATACAAACAGATCTATATAAGTTCAAGGATCATCCTGGGTGATTCTTGCTTCTTCTTATATACTCTTTAAGCCATTCTTTCACTATTTTTAAACCTAAATCGGATCTTAGATCGCGTATTAGGCGGTCTGTTTTTTCTGCAAAAAAACAGGCTGAGCGAATGCCACTCAGCCGATGCGAAATTTTATTCTACATCAAGTATGTTTTCATTTCCTGACGCCGGTTCATCCTGAACTGGCTGCTGCTCCTGCTCATTGTTGCCCATACCATTTTCAGGCTCCGGTATCTCCTCTTCCGGCTCTTGTGTCGGCACAGGCTCAGGTGTCGGCGCAGGTCTGCGTGTAGGCTCAGGAGTCCTTCTGGTTGTCCCCGCAGACTGAGGCCTCTGTGTTGCAGGCGCCCTCGTTGATATGCTGGGTGTCCATTCGGCTGCCGCAGGGGATGAGCTCGGCGATACAGACGGCGAAGCTGTAGGCTCATCACTTGAAAAGCTTCCGCCAAGCAAATAAAAAAATATCACAAACGTTACGGCGAACAACGCCATCATTCCGATCACTGACAATACAACTATTTTCCCTGTGTTCTTTTTCTTGTTCCTCTTATTCTTCTTGTTTTTACCGCTCATTCCTCCGCCTCCTGAGGGTATTGCCGCTGCCGCACCTCGAACGACCTTGCCTGCCGCCTTTCCCACCACGCGAATGGGATCAGCTCCGCTTCTCGGGCCTGTTCGCTCAGGGCTGTCTCCGCGGCTGTAAGCTTCATAGCCGTCATCCGGAACTCTATCACTTGGATATCTTCCGGCTGACTCTGTATTTTCAGGATCTTCTGCGCTTTGCTCCTGCGCGGCAGCATACCGATACCCACACGAAGGACACACATGTGTCTCCGGATCCAGACGTCTGCCGCATCTTATGCAAAACCGGAATTCGTCATTATAAGGAACATTCCGAAGCTCCTCTGCCTGCTCTTGCTTAAGCTCAGGCCATTCTATTTTATTTCCGCAATATGGGCATGAATTATACCCTGGATCCACATCCGCTCCGCAAATGCTGCATTTCACTGCCGCTCACCCCTCTTTGATAATGTTTCTGCTATTGTGTTTATTATACCATAGGTGCGGCGCTCGGATGCGCCGCTTCACACCGGTACAATAAACACATCACTGACAAAGCCGCTTAAGCGGCTTTGTTTCTGCTATTGTGTTTATTATACCATAACATTACCCCTGTGTCAACTGCCGGGAACATTATCAGGATAAGCCTGCTCCCTCAATTATTCAAAACATCTCGCCATGCACAAGCCTTTTCAGGCACGGTATGAGCATACACCCGGCGGCATTGCCGATTATAACCAACATAAAATAAGGAACAGCCTTCTGTGCATTTTCACATCCATTTATAAAGAAATAACTCAGATCAGCAATGCTGTGATTAAATCCGCACAATATAAATGCCATAACAGGGATAACTACCGCAAACAATCCTCCAACGCTATCGCCAGAAGCCAGCGCACGCCGATTTCCTTCTACTGCAACAAACATAAGGATCCCGCAAAAAAATGCCAGCACAAACACACTTAAATATGAATCTGAAAGCTTGTCGATCAATATATCGCCGGCTCCGTTTGAAAACATCTCAGAAAATCTCGTAATATTAAGCAATGCTCCGCCAGCTGCCGCTCCGATTATATTCCCGGCAAGCGTTAATATCACCTCGCATACATACCTCAGCGGTCTTACTGCCATATATCCGGCTTTTCCTGTATATAATCCAAATTTCAGCCTGATGATCGCAAAAAGCCCTAGGCTGAACAAAAACGCTCCAAGCGGTCTTAATTCTACTGACAAATTGACAGCGCACCCTATACACAGCATGACCCCTGACAATATACCATCCGCTATAAATGCCACATATTTGTTTCTCATCACATTGATTTCCCTTCCGTATAAATAAACTGTATATTTATTATTTTGTTCAATAATAATATAATAATACTTTTTGCAGGTTTGTCAATGCTAACTCTTCAAAAATTTTAATTTTGGCTAATACATATAGTTATCATTGTTTCACAGCAGCAAATATTTGTTGATTCTTCCAGTATAAAAAAAGACGCTCACGCGCCTTTATCCGTCTATTCTCTCTATCTTAAAAACATTTATGGTATCTGCGTCCGGACAGCAGAATACTGCCTCGCCCTCCTTTTGTCCCGGAATACTTCCTCCGTAACGCAGTATGTCAGCATATACAAACGCAACATGCATAGCCATAGGACACAGCTCGCCGCGCTGTGTGTCGAAATCAAAGCTGTCGCCCACCTTATGTCCCCTGTGACACGAGGTGCTCCCCTTACGGTCTATAAGTGTTATCCTTATTTTAGGTCTTTTCAATGGTCTTTCCCCTCCTCAGTCAAAGCTTTTCACCCATTCCTCGTCTATTATATCAAGGTTTTTTTCAAGCGGTATACCCTTGAATTTATCCGCCTCACTCTCATTCTCCTCAATAAGCCTTCTCATAACACGGACGGCATATTCAACCGTTTTACGCAGCTCTGCTCCGCATATCATCCTTCCAAACAACAGCGCTGAAAAAATATCGCCTGTGCCTACAAATCTTACGTCTATATGCTCAAACGGGATATGATAGATATCCTTCAGTACATCATCATAGCATGTAACGTAATAATCCCCGCCGCTAAGCACGCTTGTTATGACTACAGAACGCGCACCCTCACTATGCAGTTTGAGCGCAAGCTCCTCAGCCTCATCCAGCGTTACGTCACATTTGTCCTCATACATACCAGCAAGAAATGATGCCTCTGTAAGATTTGGCACTATTATTTCCGCATGAGAACACATGCTTCGCATATACGATATGGTCTCCTCCGAAACACCGTGATAAAGCTGTCCCTCATCTCCCATAATGGGATCAACATAAAGTTTAGTTCCATATTTCATCTGCTCATTGCAGTAATCCAGAATAAGCTTCACCTGTCCGGCAGTAAGTATAAATCCCGTGCATATCGCATCAAAAGAAAACCCCAGCTTATTCCAGACCTTGATCGATCTTTCCATATGATCCGTTGTATCAAGTATGTCAAACTGCCCATAATCCAGCGTATTTGATACGATAGCTGTCGGCAGATTATAAGCGTCAAATCCCATATGCGAAAGCACCGGCAGCATCGCAGAAAGCGCTACCTTTCCATATCCGGGCAAATCGTTTATTAAAAGTATTTTATCCTGCATTTTTTGATCCTAAGCTCCTTTTGTTTATATAAACAGAGAAAACTGTTTTACTGCTGTTCCCTTATATACGGCTCCGTCACCGACGGCGCCTCCGAGCCCAAGGCCCTCAGCAGCTTCATCCCGGTTTCCCGTGCAGAGATCACAGCAGCTCTCACAGCAGATGCTTCACCTGTTATTATCATTATGACCTCGTTTGAATGACTCGTTCCGCTGCTTGGCCTGAGTATTTTCACTATTTCAACGCCTGCCGACTTAACAGCTGTATCCGCAGCCGCAAGCCCTATAGGCGCAGGCGAGGCGCATATGAATCCGAACGGACGGCCTTCCGGCACCCCGAATGCCTTATTCAATACAGCGCCGCTTCGAGCTGAGAACTGGAACTCCATGTGACCCGCTTCGCTTATGTATATTTCGCCGGCATATTCATGTATCTTTTCAAGCGCAGTTTCCACCGCGCGCCGTACATCCTCAACGCGCTCACTGCCCATTATTATAAAGTTTCCATGTCCTCCCCAGCCCTTAGTGTCGCGCGGTATCTCTATAGACACTATCTCCGCGGGCGAACCCTTTACCGCTTCGTCACAGGCCTGTATCTGCGCTCCCGCTCCCGTTCTTGAACCTATAAGCCCAACGGCTCCAAACTGTTCCGGTATATCCATGAGTTTTCTGAGTCCCGGATCTATATTGGGTATCACAAGTCCTATCGTGTCGCAAACCTCAGCTCCTACAAATTCGGGTACCGGGCAATTATCAAACAGCTCAGCGTCCATATCTCTATATTCCTCCAATGCTCCGCCATAGTCATATCGGTATTTTACCACATATTCATCTTAATTTCAAGCCGTTTAGCGCTTTATCTGCAATTATTTTTATTTTGCTCTGTCATTTCTATTGTAAATTTTTTTTATTTATGTTATAATAAACATGAGTAATGAAGTAAAGCCTCTCATAGGCTTTGCTCCGTATGTGCTTATTGTAACGGTGTGCAGCAATGCTATACACTTTGCCCTTATGTTATAATGATATAAATAAATTCATTCCCGGAGGGAGTATTTATAAAATGGACGAGACTTTGATAGAACAGTATATAAAAGAAAACGGAGATTTTATAGCTATACCTGTAGGCACGAGTATGTATCCTATGCTGCGCAACAGGCGTGACAGCGTATATCTCATACGCTACGATGGCAAGGGACTAAAAAAATACGATCTGCCTGTGTACAAAAGGACAGACGGGACACAGGTCATGCACCGCTGTCTCGGCAAAGACGAAAACGGCTATATCATGTGCGGTGATAACCAATGGGTATTGGAGCATGGGATACAGGACAGCCAGATCATTGCCGTGGCAAAGGGCTTTTATCGTGACGAAAAATATATACCTAACGAAAGCAAGGCATATATAGCATATTACAAGCTGTGGAGCATGAGCCTCTTCCTGCGCAAATGCATTCTGCGAGTGATCCACAAGCTATATCCCCGTCAAAAAATAATGGAAAAGTACAACAGCTGACTCATATGTTTATATTTACATTTTAATGCAAAAGCGCTCGAATACGATATCAACACCGTATTCAATCACTTTTATCATTCATTTCAAAGACGAAATAATTTTTAAATTTTACACTGCCTCTATTGTAAATTTATCAGAAATGTGCTATAATCTATATCATAAGTTAAATCATGGCGCAAGGATCAAATATAAATGATAGACATTTTACTGGAGGTAGATCTAATATGAAAAAGAAAACCATTGCCGGACTTGCCGCTCTCGGCGCCATTCTGGGTGCCGCGACCGCAGCAGGTATAATAGTAAGAAAAAAGAAGAAAAAAATGCTTGGAGCCGGCTCTGAAAGGCCTCTTCTGCCCAAGAAAAATGTGTATTTTGCAGGTGGCGGTATAGCGGCGCTCTCCGGAGCATTTTATCTTATCCACGACTGCGGCGTACCCGGTGACAGCATATATATTTTTGAAGCCTCATCTACTTTAGGAGGTTCGTTCAACGTAGGAGGAAATGCGGAAGACGGATATATTACCGCTGTGAATGCTCCGTTCAGGCTGACTGGCAACTCAAATATGGCTGATATGCTTTCCAAGCTTCCTTCGGGGCTGCTTCCTGATATGAGCGTTGCCGATGAAATGACAAATTTCCAAAATGCTAATCCTTTAAACGGCTTTTCAAGGCTTGTAGACAAGAACTGTCTTGAAACCGATGATATTGCTCTTTCAAAGGGATCGCTCAAGCAGATAAAAGCGCTGCTTTCAGCCAAGGAAACGGATCTGTTCGGACTGTCTGTTCAGGATTTCTTTGAAAATTCACAAGATTTTCTGATGTCTAATCTTTGGGGTGTTATTTCGACCACATATATGATAAAACCGACTTCGGCCGTTACTGAGCTTAAAAACATACTCAGCTCAAATGATATCGAAGATCTTCTCAATATGGAAAACGCAGCTCGCTCACAGCTTAATATGCAGGAAACAATAATAAACGCGCTTGAGCGTTATCTTGAATCGCATAATGTCAATTTCTCAACGCACTGCCGCGTTATTGATCTTGATCTTGAAGAGGACAGCGGACGTGTATGCGCTATACATCTCAATGACAACGGAACGGCAAAGACTTTTTATCTTAACAAGCATGATCTATGCTTTGTTACAAACGGTTCCGCAAGCGAATGCGCATCTATAGGCGATTTCAATTATCCTGCTCCCGAACACGAGGATGCCTCAGCTTCGCTGGCGCTTTGGAGAAACATCGCTGAGAAGCACAGCGGTCTCGGAGAACCGGAAAGCTTTTTCTCTTCAGAAGCCTCAGAGATAATCTCATTCACCATCACAGCAAGATCTCCGATGCTTCTTGAATATATAAAACAGTATGCTTCAGGTTCATCTGCACCCGGTACATTGACAACCTTTACGGACTCACCTTGGGGACTTACTGTTATGTGTCCGCCTCAGCCGTATTTCTCATCACAGGATGAGGCTACCTGCGTTATATGCGGCTACGGAGTAAATACGCAAACTCCCGGACGATATACTGATAAATCAATGAAAAATTCAAGCGGAGCAGAGATCCTGTTCGAGCTGGTCAAGCTCCTGCATATTGAGGGTAAATGGGATGATATAACCGAAACTATAGTCAATGTTATCCCATGCTCTATGCCGTTCGCTGCAGCAGCATCTCTGCCGCACGATGAGGGCGACAAACCGCTCGTAGTACCATTTAAGAACGGCAATATTGCCTTTATCGGAAGATTTGCCCGGCTTGGATGCGGTATATCTGGCAGCTGCGAATATGCTGTCCGTACCGCACGTGAGGCCGCTTACAGACTGACAGGCGCAAAGCGATCCTCTGCTGCGCCGCCGCGCCGCAACATGGCATCATATCTTAAGCTGTTTATGGATCTGAAAAGACGCTGAGCTTATATTATCGAGGGTACGGATAAGCCGTACCCTCTTAAGATTTGTATTGTATTTATACACAAAATATTGTTGCTGTTTCTATGTAAAATTCACAAATTTTGTTCGTTTATGTAAAATTTATTTAAAGTAAATCAAAGCCACTTGACAGAATGACTCTGTTATGATAGAATTACTGTAATTAACTGATGACAGTATTCAGTTATAAAATCAATATTTTTTTTAACAGAGAGGATGATCTTTTTTTGGACAGTTTGCCCCTACAAATTTTACTTCAGATTATACTTATCGCATTAAATGCGGTGTTCGCATCTGCGGAGATAGCAGTTATATCGTTTAATGATATAAAGCTGCAGAAAGCCGCAGAAGATGGAGACAAACGGGCAAAAAAGCTTGCTAAGCTTACAGCTGAGCCTACTAACTTTTTAGGCACGATCCAGGTCGGAATCACTCTTGCCGGTTTCTTAGGCAGTGCTTTCGCCGCGGACAATTTCTCGGATCTCATTGTTGACCTGCTATTAAAAACAGGAATAAACATTCCGGCATCTGTACTTAACACCATAGCGGTAGTTTTGATAACTATACTGCTCTCGCTTTTGACTCTCATTTTTGGTGAGTTGGTTCCAAAGCGTGTCGCTATGAAAAAAGCAGAATCACTTTCACTTGCTCTTTCAGGACTTCTTTACGGAGTTGCAAAGGTATGCCGCCCTGTCGTATGGTTTTTGACAAAATCAACAAACGCGGTCCTGAAGCTTTGCGGTATCAACCCGAATGTTGAAGAAGAAGAGGTCACAGAGGAGCAGATAAGAATGATGCTTGATGTGGGCAGTGAAAAGGGTACGATCGACCCAGAAGAAAAAACTATGATCCATAACATATTTGAGCTTGATGATACACCGCTTGAGGATGTTATGACACATCGCCGTGACTTAAAGATATTGTGGATGGATGACACTGTTGAGGAATGGGAAAAGACGATCCAGGACGAGCCTCACAGGAAATACCTCGTATGCTCCGAGGCTGTTGATAATGTGACCGGTGTCATTGACATACGCGAGTTTTACAAGGCTCTTTACAAGGGCGAGAACGTAAAGAAAAAGCTGGAACCGGCATTTTTTGTTCCGGAAACAATGAACGCCGATGAGCTTTTCAGAAAGATGCAGAAGATGCGCAAGCATTTTGCTGTTGTTCTTGACGAGTACGGCGGTCTCAGCGGTATAGTTACTATGTCATCGCTTCTTGAAGAAATTGTAGGAAGTCTTCAGCTTGATGATGAACCTGAGGAGATCATTAAGATCAGTGAAAATCTCTGGCGTATAGACGGCTCCGTTCCCCTTGACGAGGTATCGGAAGCATTGGATATAAAGCTTGAAGATGATGAGTACAACACCCTTGCAGGGCTTATCCTGAGCGAGCTCAATGAATTCCCTGCCGATGGTACAACTCCGCTGGTAGAGGCACATGGCTTGAGACTTCAGGTAACAGATATACACGATCATCGGATCGAAAGTGTCAATGTCAGAAAGCTTGATCCGCCGCCGGAACAAGATAGCGAAACAGGCGAAAAGAATTGATATGCAGGCTCGACACAAGCTGTTTCA
>CAJFVT010000051.1 GCA_904420525.1 uncultured Clostridia bacterium
AACAGACATATAGCTTTATTATCATAGGTGATTGCGAAACGTTCGTTTCGCAATCCGTCAAGCATATGTAGGTTAAAAAAGTTCCATCCGATAGAATAAAACTGTTCGTTGAAACTTTTTTAACCCCAATTTCTGACGCACATGTCGTCAGAAATTGATCCAATTCGAGGGTGATACCCTCGAACACCCCAGTATAGGGAAGTAATTACAAAACGCTGCCGCGTTTCGCAATTACCTAAAGAAAAATTACATACGGAGGATCATTGAAATGATAAAAACAGCGGTATTGGGCGCTACGGGCTATGCAGGTATCGAGCTTGTCCGCATACTTTCGGGACACAGCGGGGCGGATATAAGGATACTTGGCTCGCAGAGCTTTGACGGGCAGCCTATATCGGAGGTATATAAAAATTTTGCGCATGTGCTTGAGCTGAACTGCGAAAAGCTCGATCTTGACAGGGTGTCTGAATGCGATGTGGCATTCACGGCGCTGCCGCACGGAGCGTCGAAGGACGTTATCCCGTCGCTTATCGAGAGAGGGCTCAAGGTCATAGACCTTAGCGGCGATTTCAGGTATGACGATATAGAGGTATATGAAAAGTGGTATAACCAGAAGCATTCGTCGCCGGAGCTGCTTAAGGAGTCGGTATACGGACTGCCGGAGCTTTACCGGGATAGGATAAAGAACGCGCGGCTCATAGGCAATCCGGGCTGTTATACCACCTGCTCTATCCTGGGCGCGTACCCGGTGCTCAAGAGCGGACTCGGAAGCAGCGAGAACATAATAGTAGATGCGAAATCAGGCGTGACAGGCGCGGGCAGAGGACTTGCGCTGGCGTACCATTTCTGCGAATGTACGGAGAATACAAAGGCATATAAGGTGGCAGCGCACCGCCATACCTCGGAGATAGAGCAGGAGCTCTCAAAGGCGGCGGGCAGAGAGGTCATGATCTCGTTCACACCGCATCTGATACCGCAGAAGCGCGGGATACTTTCGACTATATATGTAAATCTTAATAAGAAATGCACCACAGAAGAGCTTGTTGAGGTGTATAAGGAATTCTATAAGGATGAATACTTTGTGCGCGTCAAGAACGCGGGCGAGCTGCCGGAGACGAAGCATGTGGCGGGCTCGAATTTCGTTGATATAGGCGTGGTCGTAGACGAGCGCCTGAACAGGGCGGTGATAGTGTCCGCGCTCGACAATATATTTAAGGGCGCTGCCGGACAGGCCGTGCAGAACATGAACATAATGTTCGGGCTTGACGAAAAGACAGGTATAGCGAACGCGGGCTTTTACCTTTGATCAATCGGAGCCTTGGAAGGAAGGATAAAAATTGCAGGAACTAATAAAAAAAGCGGGGATACTGATAGAGGCGCTGCCGTACATACAGAAGTTTGCGGGCAAGACAGTTGTTATAAAGTACGGCGGAAACGCCATGATAAACGAGGACCTGAAAAACAGGGTGATGGAGGATATAACTCTGCTGAAATTCATAGGGCTGAACCCTATAGTGGTACACGGCGGAGGTCCTGACATCTCAAAGGCGCTCAATGACAGGGGCGTAAGGAGCAGGTTCATAAACGGGCTGCGCGTGACGGACGAGGAGACCGTAGGCGTTGCGCAGCAGGTGCTTATAGGAAAGACGAATAAGGAGATAGTAAAGCTTTTGAACATCAAGGGCGGCAGGGCTATAGGGATAAGCGGTCTTGACGGCTCGTTTATAGAATGTGAAAAGCAGAAAACGATAGTTGACGGCGAGGAGGTCGATCTCGGCTATGTCGGAAAGATCAAGCATGTGAAACGATGCATCCTTGATCTTCTCTGCAACGATCAGTGGATACCGGTGATCGCGCCTATAGGCACTGATGAGGAGGGGAACAGCTATAACATAAACGCCGATACGGTAGCGTCCGCAGTGGCCGCGGCGGTAGAGGCGGAAAAGCTTATGCTGCTCACAGACGTCGAAGGAATAAAGGACAAGGACGGAAAGATAGTGTACGAGGCGGGAAGAGAGCAGATCGATGCTATGATCGCCGATGGAACGATAAACGGCGGAATGATCCCGAAAGTAAAGGGATGCTTAAACGCACTTGAAAACGGTGTTACCGGCGTTCATATCATAGACGGAAGGATCCCGCACTGTCTGCTGCTTGAGATATTCACAAAGACAGGTATCGGAACGCTCATAAAGAGCGATAAATATTAATGTGCGTTCGGCACGGAAAGGAATGAACTAAAAATGAGAATGTCAAAGCTTTTGATGCCCACCTTGAGAGAGGTGCCGGCGGAGGCGGAAATTTCAAGTCATCAGCTCATGCTGCGCGCCGGACTTATAAGAAAGCTCGCGGCCGGAGTGTATTCATATCTGCCGCTCGGTCTGAGATCGCTCAAAAAAGTAGAACAGATAGTACGCGAGGAAATGGACAGGGCGGGAGCGCAGGAGCTGCTCATGTCGGCGCTGCTGCCGGCGGAGGCGTATCAGGCTTCCGGGAGATGGGAGGTCTTCGGACCGAGCATGTTCAAGCTCAAGGACCGAAACGACCGTGATTTCTGTCTTGGACCTACGCATGAGGAGCTTTTCACACAGGCTGTCATAGACAACGTAAGGTCATATAAGGAATATCCGATGACTCTTTATCAGATACAGACAAAGTACCGTGATGAGGGCAGACCGCGTTTCGGTCTCATCCGCGGCAGAGAATTCATCATGAAGGACGCCTACAGCTTTGATCTGGACGAAAAAGGACTTGACGAGTCATATAAGAAGATGTATGACGCATACTGCCGTATATTCACGCGCCTTGGGCTTGACTTTACGATAGTTGACGCTGACAGCGGAGCTATGGGAGGCAGCGGCTCGCAGGAGTTCATGGTCAAATCGCCCGTGGGCGAGGACGGCATCGCTTACTGCGACGCCTGCGGATACGCGGCGAATTATGAGAAGTGCGAGTGCATACCGGAGCCGAAGGAGCAGCCGGAGGGTGAGCTTGAGCTTGAGAAGATAGAAACGCCGAACGCGCACACGATAGACGAGCTTGTCGAGTCGCTGGGTATGGAGGCGTATAATTTTGCCAAGACGATAATATATAAAGCTGACGATAAGTATGTGGCGGTAATGGTGCGCGGTGACAGGGATGTCAATGAGGTAAAGCTCAAAAATCTTTTGGGCTGTACAGATGATCCGGAGCTTGCCGAGCCTGCTGCCGTGCGCGAGATAACCAATGCGCAGGTCGGCTTTGCGGGTCCGATAGGGCTTGACATACCGGTGTACGCGGATAAGGAAGTAGCGCTTATGAAGAATTTTGTCGTGGGCGCGAACGAAACGGATATGCACTATAAGAACGTGAATATCGGCCGTGATTTTGAGCCGGACACAGTCGCCGATATCCGCGTTGTGGTAACGGGCGATAAATGCCCGAAGTGCGGCGGGAGCATCAAGTCGGAGCAGGGTATCGAAGTAGGGCATATATTCAAGCTCGGAACAAAGTATTCCGATGCGCTGGGGCTTAGATATCTTGACGAGTCCGGAAAGCAGCAGACGGTAATAATGGGCTGCTACGGGATAGGCGTAACGCGATGCCTTGCGGCGGCTGTTGAGCAGGGACATGATGATAACGGCATAATATGGCCGGTATCGATAGCTCCGTATCAGGCTATAGTGGTTCCGGCAAATTATAAGAGCGAGGAGCAGATGGCTGAGGCGGAGCGTATTTACGGAGCGCTTTGCGAGGCAGGTATAGAAACGCTCATAGATGACAGGAGCGAGCGTGCCGGAGTCAAGTTCAAGGATGCTGATCTTATCGGCATACCGGTAAGGATAGTTGTAGGCAAGAAGATAGACGATGGTATCGTTGAATACAAGGAGCGGACAATGGAAAAAGCCGAGGAAATGGCGGCCGATGACGCAGTCGGAAGAGTTGTTTCGTTTATCAAATCAAATATATAAGAAAAATGGGGCTGCCGATCTTAGCGCAAATCGCTAAAACCGAGCAGCCCTATGCGGTTCTTAACGCGGCAGCTCCATTTATGTCAGCGCGGGGATCCTTTTATCCCTCTGCTCATGAGCTGTACGCCTATCTTTATTTCTTCACGGCGGAGGTCTCCTATGCCCATAAC
>CAJFVT010000052.1 GCA_904420525.1 uncultured Clostridia bacterium
CTGAATTCCTCTGTCATAGCTCCGGATATAAAGGAATACACCGATACGGATGTGGAGCCGGGTGTTACATATTATTATAAATTTACCGTTGTGCAGACAGATCTGACGGAATCGGCCGGTTCAAATATCGCCTCGGCGGCGGCGTTGGATAATTCTGCGCCGGTGATCTCGCATACACCGGTCACCTCTGCGGTATACGGACAGGAGAAGTCTGTAAGCGCAACGATCACAGACAATATAGGAGTGACATATGCAGTGCTGTATTACAGGGCTGAAGGCTCTGAGACATGGGAAAGCACAGCAATGGCCTATGACAGCGCGCTGCAGTATACCGGGGTCATCCCTGCGGAATATATGACAGGGAATGTTGAATATTATATCGAGGCAGGAGACGGGGTGAATACAGTCCGTTCGGGAGCGCCGACATTTCCGCACATCATAGAGGTGGATCACAGCCCTGTGATAAGCGGCTTTACTCCGGAGACCAGCATGGTCGGAGGCGGCGGGGAATTCATCGTAACAGGTGAAAATTTCGAGGAAGGAGCCAAGGTATATATAGGAGAAAAGGAGGCTGCAGGGGCGGCGGTAGAGAACGTGAATACGATAAAGGGAATACTTCCTGAAAATGCTACCGGGACATATGACGTCAGAGTGGTAAATCCCACGGGGGAATACGGAGTGCTTACTAAGGCCGTAACATATATAAATGAAAATGCGGGTATCCAAATAGGCTCAGCCTCGGTCCTGACTGAGCAGTATGTTGTCATACCGGTATCGGTAAATAACGCAGATGAGCTGACAGCGCTGGATATGCAGATATATTACGATCCGGATATACTCGAATTTATCAATATTGAAAGAACGGACGCGGCTGAAGGCTTTATCGCAGACAGCTATGACAGCGGCGGAGCGATACGCGTAAGCATGGCTTCTTCTGATGGAATAACAGGGAACGTAAACGTATTCAATATAAACTTCAGACTCAGAGATGATGCGGAATTGACAGAAACGGAGATCAGTGCTGACAATGCGCTGATAAACGGCATAGGCTGCGAGGTATCTCCGGGATATATAACGAAGCAGCAGCTGTACAATATAACAGGCAGAGTCGGGTATTATTCAAATGATGCGGCTGTGTCCGGGGCTGATGTAAGCTTTAACGACGGTGTGAGCGTGCAGACGGACGAAAGCGGCGCTTTCACGCGCTCGGACCTTCTGCCCGGAAGCTATACACTTGCGCCCTCAAAGGCGGCAGGTCAGTCGGATATATCATCATATGACGCGGCGCTCGCCCTGCAGAAGGCGGTCGGAAAGCGGGAGCTTGATGAATATCAGACTATAGCCGCGGATGTAAATGACGATGGCACAGTAAATGCCATGGACGCCTCGCTCATTCTCAAGATGGCGGCGGGGAAGATAAGCGGAGCCTTTCCGGGCAGCGGCGCGGTTTGGAGCTTTGTGCCGGACAGTATGGAGATAGATCTTAAAAAAGATGAAGAAGTGAGCTTTACGGCTGTAGAATTGGGCGACGTCTCAGGGAACTGGGGCGGGACGAATATACAGTCCTCAGGCAGCGCAGAGGACCGCGTGTATCACGCGCCGTACGGCTGTACCAGGCTGCATATCCCTATTGAAGCTCCGGAGATCACAGAAAATGAAGGTATAATAGGAATAGACATAAGGCTAGATGTTTCAGACAGCAGTATAGGCGCGGTCACGGCAAGGCTCGCCGGAGCTCTGCAGCAGTCATGTACTTTAGAGCAGAATGTGAAAGACGGTATCCTTACAGTCGGTATAATGAGCTCATCGCCGATAGCGCTTCAGGAAAATGAGCCGCTGATCATGCTTGACGCGGAGCTGAACGGCTCCTTTGAAAACGGAGCGCGTATAGGCATCATACAGCTTGTGATGAATGAGGCTGTAAAGCAGTCGGATATTTGTATTGATGTAACAGGGCCGGAGGCATATATATCGGGAGTGCCGGAAGCGGGTGAAAGCCTTGAAGTTTCACTGCCGCTTTTGGAGAATGATAAGGATATGAGCTCAGCCGTAATGTGCGCTGCGGGCTATGATGCTTCTGGAAGGCTTCTGTATCTGTTCGCGGATGATAATACGGATGGAAGTTTCTCGCTGAATGTAACAGTGCGGGAGAATGCAGATAATGTAAAGGTGTTTTTGTGGAATACCGGTAATTTGGAGCCGTATATGCCGTGCTCGTCTGTTCGGAGGTGAGGCATATGGGAAAAAGGATAACAGCTGCGGCTCTTGCCGCTTCGCTCTTCGCGTCAGTCTTTCCCGGCACGCTGTGTGCCGGGGCAGGATCTGCCGCAGAGACGAGCGGCAACTCCGCAGGTATGCACGCATATGAGCCGTTTGCGGAAACAGAGGAGTATTCTGCGCCTCATATGCCTGATACTGTGATCTTTGCGCAGGAGGACGGTATATCGCTGTTCGGCAGTGAAGATGACGGCAGATTTGCTGATCTCGGATTGAGCGATATCGAGGAGCTGGAGCTTGATGCATCAGGTGAGATCACGCTTTTTTCAGAGTCGCCGAGGGTTTACAGAGCACACACGAAAGGCGGAGTTGAGGAGACGGTCGAGGCTCTTGAGCAATACGATGATATACTTTATGCTGAGCCGGAATATATCTATTTTACGCAGGAGTTTGAATCGGCAGCTGCGGATGCCGGGGAAGCCGGCGAAGCGCAGCAGTGGTATCTTGACAATGTTGACGCAAGCAAAGCATGGGACTACCTGAACGAAAGCTATTATGCGGACGGAGGCTCATCTGATACGGTAATAGCGGTCATAGACACCGGTGTTGATTATAACCATAAGGATCTGGCACATTCTATGTGGATCAATACAGGTGAAATACCGGGAAATGGGATAGACGATGATGGAAATGGATATGTTGACGATATCCACGGCTGCTCCACTGTTTCAGACCAGCGTTTTCATTCGGGCGATCCTATGGACGATCACGGACATGGAACACATGCCGCGGGGGTCATAGGGATGCAGCCGGATAACGGTACCGGAGGAACAGGACTGGCATACGGCTGCAGGATAATGGCGATAAAAGCCGGTCAGGCAAGCGGCACATTCTCTTCGGCAGATATAGCGGAGGCTATAGATTACGCGAGCAGTATGGGAGCGGATGTGATAAATATGTCATTCGGATCCTATGCGGAATCGGAAGTGGTGAGGTCAGCTCTTGAGCGGGCTTCAAATTCGTGCGTGCTGGTGGCGGCAGCGGGCAATGACGGGCTTCCGGCATTACCGGCAGAGAACGGAAGAAATATGTATCCGGCAGCGTACAATTGGGTCATAGGCGTAATGTCAGGTGAAAGGCACGGATCCGTCTCATCGTTTTCAAATTACGATCCCCAGGCAAACAGCGGAGGGGAATATGAGCTGACCGCTCCTGGCAGCGGTATATATTCGACTTTGCCGGGAGACAGGTATGCGGTATGGAGCGGAACGTCAATGGCAGCTCCGATGGTATCCGCGGCGGCGGCGCTGCTGCGGTCGAAATATTCTGACAAAACGCTGTATTCATCACGGTTTATCATGGGTCAGCTGGTTAGTACCGGAGACGGCACGTCAGAAAATGGGCTTAATATTTATGAGTCACTCATGAACACTACACAGCCGGGCGTTGTATATAACAGGTTTTATGTGTTTGATACAGATGAGCTGGGCGAGATAAATGACAATGATGGTATCGTCGATGCCGGTGAGACGGTCGATCTCGGAGTTGTTGTAAAGAACAAATGGGGCGCGGCCTCCGACGTCAATATCAAAATAGACGCGCTTATAAACGGCATGGAAAGCCCGTATGTTGAGATACTTGAGGATGAGGTCGATTACGGCGGGATAGGCGCGTTCAATGAGGACGATAACGGATTGATCTACAGCAGCGACGGAGATGTCACAGGCGTGTCATCGCCGTTTCGGATAAGGGTGAGCGGGGAAACGCCGAATGATACAGTCATAAGGCTGAATCTTACGATAACTGCGCGTAATGCGGCAGATCCTTCGGATAACGGGGAATATATAAGTAATGGCGAGATAAGCTTTCTCGTTCAGAGCGGACGCGAGCTGGGCGGAGTAATCAGAGAGGATATGACGCTCACAAAGGATACCTACTGGATAATAAACAGATCCATGCGGATAGAAGAGGGCGTAACGGTAAATGTGGAGCCCGGGACACAGCTGCAGTTCTGGAGCACGGAGCCGCAGGGGATATATGACGATTTCAAAGAGGTCTACATCATCGTTGACGGCACGCTCAATATCAACGGGACCGAGGAGGAGCCGGTAGAAATGTTCCCCGGCATGGCATACGCTAATTATCCGGTATTCATAAAAGGCAATGCATATATAAAATATGCAAATATTCAAAACCCTGCGCTGAAAGTCAGAGAATGCGATCACATTTATGGTGTTAAGACGTATGACAGGATATGGGTAAATGACAGCGAAGATAACATTACAAGGGTAATAGCTGACAGGATAACAAACAGCAGGGTCGAAAATGTAGGTATAAATTTAGATCTATCTATGTCAGGCCATGGAATAGCAGACTGTGTGCAGTGGAATGAGCCGGGCGGCGGTTATAATGGTCAGGGTGAAGACGGATTCAGTAATTCTGTGTTCCTTATAGGTCCGAAGCTTTATAATATTGGTCACTTTCTGGATGAGCCTGCGGAAGATACTGAGTATACGTCTGTCAACAATGCTATACTCGGCAGAAACATAGAGCCTGATCCGCAAAGCTGGCTCAGGGTGATCGTGGACTGGTCGCGGGAACGTTCGCTGTACTTCCCCTATAATTACTGGGGTACGGATTCCGCGGAGGTCATAGACAAGATCATCGTTGATCATGAGGATTATCTCGAATACGGAAAATTGTATTATGAGCCGTATCTTACGGAGCCTGCGGAATCAACATATCCGTGTGTAGCGGATATATCCGTGTTCAATTCAAACGGAGAGAAAACAGATAAGGCAGGACTTGAGAACATAACGGTAAAGGTCACCTTCAACAGGGACATGGATACAAGTGTTCAGCCCATGGTGAGCTTCGGACCATCCGAGCCGTATACCGATTTTGTAGTCAGCGGCGGATGGCAGGACGCGCGTACCTGGGCGGGGAGCTATGGTATCAAGCCGTCGCTTGGCAACGGAAGGATGCTTTTCCGTGTAAAAGGGGCTGTAGCCGCGGATGATCCTTGGCTTATAACGGGTAACGACTGGGGAA
>CAJFVT010000053.1 GCA_904420525.1 uncultured Clostridia bacterium
CAAAAAAGCCCTCGTTGTTTATCTGTATCTCGATATTTACAAGCTTATTATTGACTGTAAGCTTTACATCCATCCTGCTGAACTTTTCGTCTATCGACTCCGGAACCAGCTCCGGATTTGTTATCTCTATCCTGTTTATGCTGTCATATGGGATATCAAGTATATCCGAAATGAACGCGCGGAGTATATCCTCATTTTTTGCGTCTGCAAACAGCTTTTTAAATATTATATCAAGCTTTGCCTTTACTATGTTTTTGCTCATACCGTATCGCCTCCTCTTAGCTTAATTATACCATCTTGGTACTTATGCGTCAAGTGCAAAATTGTCTGTTGAAACGATTTTTGAATGAAGTTAATTTGCAAAGTAAATTGCACTGTTGCATTTATTTTGCAAATTAACTTCATTCAAATATTGTGTGGTTACAATATTTGCTCATTGACTTATACGTACAGCTGTTGTATAATATATATACAGAGCGGATCGAAGCTTTGTAAATATATTAGTAAAAGGAGCACAACCAAAAATGAAAACGACTCGCATCGCCGCGCTGGCGGCGGTATTTACAGTTATTCAGAGCGTGGCTGCGCTCGCATCGGGAATACCGGGACATAGGGGAACGGAACTCGATGGTTTTGATCTGGGAACAAAGAAGCTGTCAAAAGCAGTGCAGAAGTATTATGACATATTTGAGTCTGCCGGAAGGCAGTATGGGATAGATCCGAATGTGCTTGCAGCCATATGCATGCAGGAGTCAGCCGGAGTCAACTACAGCTATCGTGATGACGGAACAGCGTATCCTGCGTGGGGAATAATGCAGATAGAATATACCCATGAAAGATCTTTTGCGGAATTTGGGCGCAAAAGAACAGGCATCGCATGGACTCTGGAGGACAGGCTGGATCCGGAAAAGGCAGTGCCTTATGCGGCGTATCTGCTTTCTGAGTCATTGTATCGATATGATGATGACTACATAAAGATGATACAGGCGTATAATTTCGGAGATGTAGTTTTAAACAGGATAATAGATGCGGTGGGAGATGAATGGCTGTCTGAGCGGGTAAATGCCGCAAAATATGCGGATAACTGGAAGTATAACAAGTATGGGGATGCCCAGTACGCGGAGCATGTGCTGGCATATTATTCGGACGCCATAGACAACGTAAGCGCACAGGTGCGTATAAATGATGTTCTTGTAAAATTCAATGACCAGTACCCTGTAATAGAAAATGGTACGACGCTTATTCCTATAAGGGCGCTTAGCGAAGGCCTTGGAGCTGATGTAGAATGGAACGAGGCGGACAGGACTGTTTCGATTGATAAAGACGGAACGGAGATCGAGATAACCATAGGAGATGAGCATGCATATGTTAATGATATGGAGTATGAGCTTAGCGAACCGGCTAATATAGAAAATGGACGCACTATGGTTCCGCTGCGGTTTGCGGCGGAGGCGCTGGGGTGCGAAGTTGAATGGGATGGACAGACAAGAACAGTGATTATTGATATGTAATTAAAAAGGCGGGCAAGGTTTTTGGGATTTTGCTTGCCTTTTATCAGGTTGACCATAATAATTTTCTTGCATTTTAATATATATTATGGTACAATATATATGTACATAAGAAAACTAGGCAATGAGGTCAGATATGGATAATGAGAATAATTTTTCGAGAAGCATCTCAGCGGGAAGTGCAGGCAGACGGTATGACAGTATATGTAAAAAACTGCTTTCATATAAAATAATTCTAGCGTGGATAATGAAAGAATGTATGACAGAATACAATAATTGTACCATTGATGAAATAGCAGAAAAATATATTGAAGGCGCGCCTTTGATATCTGAAGAAGCAGTTCATCGCGATGAAGTATCGACGTCAGTTATTGCTGGTATGAATACTGAGGATAATAGTATCTCAGAAGGCACTGTCACATACGACATTCTTTTTAATGCTATTGCGCCCGCGTCAGGAGAATTGATAGATCTTATTATTAATATAGAAGCTCAGAGCGATTTTTATCCAGGATATCCTTTGATAAAAAGAATGATATATTATTGCAGCAGAATGATCTCTTCACAGTACGGGACCGTATTTGAACATTCAAGATATGATAAGATCAGGAAGGCATATTCTATTTGGATATGCACCAATCCACCGAAAGAAAGAAGTAATACTATTACCCGTTATTCGATACAGGAAGAACATATTCTTGGAGCATCATCTGAAATAAAAGAGAATTATGATTTGATGACAGCTGTAATTATAAATTTAGGAAGCAAGAGCGAAAGCAGTTCAGGTAAGATAACAGGGTTGCTTGAAGTTTTGCTTTCTACGAAGATCATGCCGGATGAAAAAAAGAAAATACTTAACAGTGACTATGACATAGCTCTAACTGAGAAAATGGAAAGTGAGGTGTCCGATATGTGTAATATAAGTATGGGTATTCTTGAAGAGGGCTTCGAAAAAGGACGAGAAGCTGGGCATGTGCAGGGACTGGCAGAAGGGCGTGCAGAAGGGCGTGCAGAAGGGCGTGCAGAAGGACGCGCAGAAGGGATGCTTGGAGCTGTGCGAAGTCTGATGGAGACGATGAAGCTTAGTGCGCGTCAGGCTATGGTCGCATTGAAGATACCTGAAGATGAATATAGTAAGTATGAAAAAATGCTCAAGTAGTTTAAATCTTGATTAGCTGGTAATGTTAGAAGAAGACCGGTCAGAACCGTATTGGTTCTGCCGGTCTTTGGTTATTAGTCGTCAAAGCCGTTCGGATGAGTCGATTGCCATCTCCAGGAGTCCTCGCACATTTCATCTATTCCGCGCTCGGCTGCCCAGCCAAGCTCATTCTTGGCCTTGGTAGCATCCGCATAGCACTCTGCGATGTCTCCGGGTCTGCGCGGATCGATCTGATAGGGCAGCTCCTTGCCACAAGCCTTTGAGAATGCCGCTATTATCTGCAGCACGCTGTAGCCGTTGCCTGTGCCGAGGTTGTATATATGTACGCCTGATTTGTCCGAGCAATGCTCGATCGCCTTCAGGTGACCTAGCGCGAGGTCTACCACATGGATGTAGTCTCTTACGCCAGTACCGTCAGGGGTCGGATAGTCGTTTCCGAATACGTGGATCTTTTCAAGCTTTCCGACTGCGACCTGTGCAACATATGGCAGAAGATTGTTCGGGATCCCCTTCGGATCTTCACCAAGCTCACCGCTCTTATGAGCGCCGATCGGATTGAAGTATCTGAGGAGTGTTACCGACAGCTTTGGATTAGCCTTTTGCGCATCCGTCATTATCTGCTCTATCATAAGCTTCGTCGATCCATACGGATTTGTCGTTGAAAGCGGAAAATCTTCTGTGATCGGAACTGTCTTCGGCATTCCGTAAACTGTAGCTGAGGAAGAGAATACTATGTTGTTCACATCATATTTTTCCATGAGCTGCATAAGTATGAGAGTGCCTGTGATGTTGTTATGGTAATATGTAAGCGGTATCTGAGTAGATTCGCCGACAGCCTTAAGCCCTGCAAAATGGATAACGGCGTCAATCTTGTTTTCTTCAAAAACCTTTTCCATGTCATCTCTGTTAAGCAGATCGTATTGATAGAATTTAAAATCCTTTCCTGTAAGTCTCTTTATAGCCTCGACCGCCTTGATGTTCGAGTTATAGAGATTATCTACGACAACGATATCATATCCGGCGTTTAAAAGCTCAACGCAGGTGTGGCTTCCTATATAGCCTGCACCTCCGGTCACGAGAATGTTCATGGGGTGTCCCTCCTTAAATTTATATACAATATTAGGACTGAGGCAAAATATGATCATTTATTTGACTGAAGTCCTCTTAAAAATATTATACATCATTTTTCCTGCGATTTCAAGATTAAAATTGTGATCAGAAAGAACAAAAATATGCATAAAAAAACCTTTAGAAGAAAAACTAATTTGTGTAATATTTCATGAAATTATTTTTACAAAAATGTTGACTTTTCGGCATAACTATGGTAAAATAAGAGTGTTGTGACACTAGACAAACGATGATGCAGGAGGTTGCGGCGTAGGTTAACGTCGGTTATTTCTGCGGAGAATGTCCGGTTCGAGAAGCCGGGCGGCAGTCAAGCCACTAAGTCTGTGTCCCGTGTGCGCTATACATGTGTCTTGCGCGCATGGGGATAACTGCGGCGTGTTTCGCAGTAAGTAAGTGGTGAAAATTGACTTGTATGCCCGAAGATCTGCAGGATCTGTCGGGTTTTTAAAAGGGGTGGACAGAAACACCCGGAAGAGTGTGCAATTTTCCGTATGAGCTGTCGTGCAGAGTGCAACAAATTATTTATTATGAGGAGGGAATCAAAGTATGGCAGCAAACCAGA
>CAJFVT010000054.1 GCA_904420525.1 uncultured Clostridia bacterium
CCACTGACCGTTCGATTCCTTAAGATTTCCCTTTCCATCGACCTTACAGATCATTTCAGGTGTCATGAATCCCTTTGAAACACCCGTGGGCGTTACGTAGAACGTATCATCATCGATCTTGACAGAAAAATTACCGTCATTTGCGGCAACGAAACCATCATTGTAGATACGTCTGCCGATCTCGCACATTTCTTTTTTGATTTCATAATCAGACTTGTACATGATTTTTACCCTCTTCCGTTATTATTTTGTTTTGTTTGGTTTTATTTTTGTTTTCTTTTATTATACAACATTATACTTGTTTTGTAAAGGCTTTTTTACTAAAAAAATAATACTTAAGAAGCCATCCGCCCATAAAATGTATGTATACTCTTAGATGTAATCATTTTATCATATATTCCGCTTAATTTCAATACTTTTTTGATGATTTTGCATAGATTTTATATATAAAAATCTGTTTTTTCACATAAACAAAAGACTGCTTGCGCAGTCTTTTGTGTTTTATTTCCTTTTTTAACTGTTTTTGGCTGAATTTGCTCTGGATTTCGGATCACTGCTGTACGCATGAAGCGTTAAGTCCGCCCGATATCGTTTTCGACAGAGTATCTGTAAGACTGCTGAGCGGCATGTTCAGCCTGTTCGTTATACAGTCCTTGCACAAAGATATATATCCACCCACAAAAAACCTTACATTGAGCAGCAGCATATCTTTGTCACTGTAACGATCCGCCTGAGGATCCGACATGAATTTTTCTATTACAGCCTCCCGCAGACTGTCAAGCCACTGTGACGCGGAATGCTTTTCGAACATAAGCTTTACGTAATCCATCCTTGCTTCTATACGTGCCGACACGATCTCAAGCAGCGGTCCCGGATCATTCATCAGTCCGTCCAGATCAAATTTCTTCAAGCTGTTCAGCAGATCCTCAACGAGCCTTTGCTCAAGCATATCCATTACATCATTAGGGCAGCTGAAATGCGCATAGAAGGTGCTCCTGTTCAGCCCTGCCTTGTTCACTATAGCTGTTACCGTTATTTTCTCCGCCGGCTTCTCGCTCAGCAGCTCCACATATGCCTCCATTATCATATTGATAGAACGCAGTGCATTTCTGTTTCTCTTCTTTTCCACAGATCTTATCCTTTCATGTCAACACATTGTCGGAGATATGTTCTCAGCCAAGTATACTTTCGATCAGCGAAGCTAGCTTTTCAGCCTCCGCCTGAAGAACATCCTTGTTCTTGCCCTCTATCATAACTCTCACAAGCGGTTCTGTCCCCGAAGGTCTTATAAGCACTCTGCCCTCGCCGGCAAACATATCCTCAACTCTACGGCAGGCCTCGGCTATCTCATCTACCTCCATATATTTCTCCTTATTCTCCGGCCTTACCACAGCGTTGACCAATACCTGCGGAAGCACCTCTACTATAGCGGCTGCTTCAGATGCCTTCTGTCCTGTTTTCTTTAAAACAGACAAAAACTGAAGCGCGCTTACAAGCCCGTCACCTGTTGTATTATGCTCAAGAAATATGATATGTCCCGACTGCTCTCCTCCTATGCTGTAATCCTTATCGAGCATCTCCTCCAGAACATATCTGTCACCGACCTTTGTCCGCGGGATATTTATCCCAAGCTTTTCACCGGCTATGAACAGACCCAAATTACTCATGACCGTTGCAACAAGCGTATTTTTTTTGAGCCTGTTATTGTCAAGCATATACTTTGCGCATACCGCCATTATCTGATCACCATCGATCATTTTCCCATTTTCATCAACTGCCAGCATCCTGTCGGCATCCCCGTCAAACGCAAGTCCAACATCAGCGCCTATAGACGTAACATATGCCTGAAGGCTCTCCATATGAGTTGAACCGCACATAGCGTTTATATTTACACCGTCGGGCGTGTTATGTATTGCCTCAACGTTTGCACCGAGCTTATTCAGCGCCTTGAATGCAGTCTGGTAGCTCGCTCCGTTCGCGCAGTCAATGGCGATCTTCATGCCTCTCAGGTCACAGTCTATAGTGGAGCATGCAAAATTCACATAATCCTCTACAGCATTATGATTTGCGCTCACATATCCAACCTTCCCGTGCGTCGGGAGCTCTCCCATTTTCTTTTCTTCTCTTATATATGCCTCTATTTCATCTTCCACGGCATCCGAAAGCTTATATCCCTCAGAATTAAAGAATTTTATTCCGTTGTATTCGCAGGGATTATGCGAAGCAGATATTACAACTCCGGCATCCGCCTTATATAATCTTGTAAGATAAGCTACGGCAGGAGTAGGGATAACGCCAAGAGGTATGACCTTTACTCCAACGCTGCACATCCCGGCAGTCAGAGCTGCCTCAAGCATATCGCCGGATTTTCTGGTGTCCTTGCCGATAAGTATCCTCGGTCTGCGTCCTATATTCTGCGTAAGCACATATGCGCCGCACCTGCCGACCTTGAACGCAAGCTCAGCTGTGAGCTCGACATTTGCAATGCCTCTTATGCCGTCGGTACCAAACATTCTTCCCATGATTTAAAACATCCTTTCATTCCCGTTTTATTGCCGATATTCAATTTTCATCGGTCTCAATAGAATCAATAAACCTTTCCGCTTTTTTTATCGCTTTTTCCGTCATCCTTTTTGCCGGACCGCCGATGACCTTTCTGTCATTGACACACGTCTCCAGTGATACGGCGTCATATATATCCTCCCCGATCATATCCGAGAACGATCTCATCTCATCCATTGTCAGATCAAGAATAGCCTTGCCGTGTTCGATGCAATAAAACACCATGTTTCCGATAACAGCATGTGCATCCCTGAACGGGAGTCCCTTTTTAACAAGATAATCAGCAGCGTCAGTAGCATTGGTAAAGCCGCCCTTCGCGCCATCATACATATTGTTCTTATTGACCTTCATAGTTCTTATCATATCACAGAACACCGGCAGACAAAGCTTGACCGTATCTATACTGTCAAATATCGGCTCCTTATCCTCCTGCATATCCTTATTATATGCAAGCGGTATTCCTTTCATCATAGTAAGAAGACTCATAAGATTGCCGTAGACCCGCCCCGTCTTTCCGCGTATAAGCTCGGCCACATCCGGATTTTTCTTCTGCGGCATTATTGATGAGCCTGTGGAATATGCATCGTCCATCTCTACAAACGAAAACTCATTGCTTGACCACAATATAAGCTCCTCTGAAAATCTGCTCAGATGCATCATCACCATTGAAAGACATCCGGCAAGCTCTATAACGAAATCTCTGTCTGAAACTCCGTCAAGGGAATTCATTGTAACGCTGTCAAATCCCAGCATATCTGCGACATATTCTCTGTCGAGCGGATATGTAGTGCCCGCGAGCGCGCCTGAACCGAGCGGCATAACATTTGTTCTTTTTCTGCAATCCTTCAGCCTTGAATAATCACGCTTGAACATCTCATAATACGCCATACAATGATGCGCGAATGTCACCGGCTGAGCCTTCTGCAAATGCGTGTAGCCTGGCATTATCGTGTCGATATGCTGTTTTGCCAGTTCCACAAAAGTGGTCATCGTTTCAACAAGCATTTCTTCTATATCAGCAGTCTCATCCATAAGATACATCCTTATGTCAAGCGCTACCTGATCATTCCTGCTGCGGCCCGTATGGAGACGTTTGCCTGCATCTCCTATACGGTCCGTCAGGATCTTTTCAATATTCATATGTATGTCCTCGGCATCGACCAAGAACTCTATATTGCCGTCCTCTATATCATTCAGGATATTTTTCAGCTCCGCAACGATCGCCTCCGAATCCTCCTTAGGGATTATTCCCTGCTTTCCAAGCATACTGGCATGGGCAACAGATCCCTTTATATCCTGCTTGTACATTCTTTTATCAAATCTTATGGACGAATTAAAGTCATCGACCTTTTTATCAGTCGCCTTTCTGAACCGTCCTCCCCATAGTTTCTTCATAATTATATTATTCCTTTCAGTTATATACACTCATATCTATTACTGTTTTTGTCAAATACATATCCGCCAAGATTTTTTGTCTGATAATCATAAAAGCCGCCGCCGAATACATGACTCATCACCGCCATTATCGTACCGCCGTGAACGACAAATGCTATATCTTGTCCGGATAACTCGGCCGCAGCCCTTTCATATGCCTCTATGCAGCGCTTTACAAAGTCTCCCTTTGATTCCCCGCCTGGGAACGGAAGCTCTCCGTTCGATTCAAGCCATTTTATATAATAAGGGTCATTCTTCAAATCCTCATATGACCGGTTTTCAAATCTTCCGAAATCAATTTCTGACAGATCCTTGTATATAACAGGCTTTTTATCCGGATATATCAGCTTCGCTGTCTGTACACAGCGCATGAGCGGACTTGAAACAACAGCATCCGCCTTCGGATACGTTTTTTCTATCCTGGTATCGTGAGCTAATAGCTCATCCGTTACGCCTATATACCGGCCCTTTTTATTCCCATCAGTTTTCGCGTGGCGTATAAGGATAATTTTCATTTTACACAGCACCGCATAAAACGCTCTGCCATCTTCGGATTTGTATAAAAATGCAGATGAGGGAAACCCGCGTAAAGCGTGGGTGATGAATTTATAGCTTTCCAGGTGTCCTCACCCTTATTCACCGTAAATGTGCTTCCCGGATTAGTGCTTTCATAAACGTGATATTCATAAGTCCTGAACCTTCCTCCGCGCTTCAGCAGAAGATTGGCAGTGTTTGATACCAGCTCAATATACCCGTTTTTTACCGGCACATCCGAATTATAGCAGCTTCCCTGTATTACGCCTGCCATATCATAAGGAACACCGGTTATATCATACATAGACTCATGCAGATACATAAATCCGGCGCACTCCGCTATAGTAGGCAGTCCTGAATCGACTGCAGTCTTTATAGATCTGAGCATCGGCTCATTTTTTGACAGCTCTGACGCGTACACCTCCGGATACCCTCCGCACAGTATGAGTCCGTCTATACCATCCGGAAGCTTTTCATCCTGCATCGGAGAAAACAATACGACCTCAGCGCCCATTTTCTTTAAAAGATCTATGTTATCCCTATAGTATAAGCAAAACGCCTTATCGTATGAGACCGCGATCCTCGCCTTTCCCACATAAGGAATGTTCATTGGTCTGTATTTCAGTTCACGCGCCGACTTTGCCAGCTCTATTATCCCATCTATATCAAGAGTTTTTTCAGCCTGTTCCGCAAAGCTCTGCATTTTTTCTTTCAAACTATCTATTTCTAAATCTGTTATCAAGGACAGATGCTTATTCTCCATAACCACCGATTTCATTTTCGGTATATAGCCATAGCATCTTATCCTCATTGCCGCGCAAAGCTTCTGTAGCTTCGGATAGGTTTTTGGGTCAAGTCTGTTGAATATCACACCCCTTATCATATTGTTTCTGAATTTTGTAAAACCTTTTATAACAGCACCCGCAGAGGTTGTCATACCGGTGCAGTCCATAACAAGAATAGTCGGTGTTTTCGTAAAAACAGATATTTCGTGGGTTCCTGCTTTTCCCGTAAAATTTATTCCGTCATAATAGCCTTTTATACCATCAATAACAGTTATCTCTGCCTTATGTTCATTGATAAGATAACGTATGGTATTCTTGTCCATCATATACGAGTCGATATTATAAGCCTTTATCCCGATTATGCTCTCATCAAATACAGGGTCGAGACAATCCGGTCCGCATTTGAACGAATTAACTTCTATTCCTTTATTCTTCAAGATCTGCATAACGGCGCAGGCAACGGCAGTCTTTCCGCAGCCGTCCGACGTTCCGGCGATCATTACTCTTCCCATAGCTTTACCCTTTCTTATCCCTTTAAATTTAACTATATATCCTCACTGTATATTGTATAGTGAAAACCCAAAAAAGTCAAGTGTTTTTATTCTTGATCAGAGATTTTATTTTATTAGTTAATTTGCAAAGTAAATGCAACAGTGCAATTTAAAAATTGCATTTACTTTGAGAAGTAAAATGTGATAGCATTTAGTCTGAGAAAGGAGGCTCAGACTAAAATGATTAATGAGCGAAAAAACAAACATATGACCCTCAATGATCGTATTGAGATTCAAGAATGTCTTACAAAAGGTATGACCTTTAAGGCCATTGCTAAACGGATCGGGAAAAGTCCCACTACTGTTTCCAGAGAAGTCAAGGCCCATCTACGCCCTCACAAAAATAGCTTTACTAAAACCGACTCTGTATGTCCATTTTTGCTAAAAGCTCCTTTTGTGTGCAATGGCTGCGAAAAGAAACACCGCAGCAGCTGTCAATATACTCGTCAATTGTATATTGCTAAATCTGCTCAATCTGATTATGAAGATTTGCTTTCAGATGCCAGAACAGGCATCCCTCTTAACAAAGATTGCTTCTATGCCACTGAAAAAATCATTTCAAACTCTGTTCGAAACGGTCAGCATATTTATCATGCAATAAAATCTAACGATTTGCCCGTTTCTGCCAGCACTGTATACAGGCATATCAAAAAGGGGTATTATTCAATTTCTCCGTTAGATCTGCCACGAATGGTCAAATTTAAACCACGTCATAAACGAGAAACTGATTATGTCCCTTATGCTATAAAGAAAAATCGCCAATATGAAGATTATCTCGCTTTTGTTGACGAAAATCCCGATATCTCTGTTGTTCAGTTTGACACGGTCATTGGCAGCATAGGCGGTAAAGTTATTATGACAATCCATTTTACAAACTGGGATTTCATGATAGGTGTTCTATTAGATAACAAAACATCTGCCGAAGCTGCTTCAAAGATAATCTCTTTGAAAACCAAGTTATCCGCCGCAGGATTTTCATTCGGAGACATAATCCCTGTGATCCTCACCGACAACGGTGGGAGAATTCAGCAATATTTCGGCTTTTGAAAATGACGAAAATGGATATTTAGAAACACATATGTTTTTCTGTAATCCTAATTCATCATATGAGAAGCCTCATATCGAAAAGAATCATACCCTTTTTAGAGACATTGTTCCTAAGGGATCATCATTTGATGGTTTTACACAA
>CAJFVT010000055.1 GCA_904420525.1 uncultured Clostridia bacterium
GTCTGCTTATATGAGCTGTTGAAATTCCTTTTAAGGAACATAAATATAAGATCCTTATACTGCCATATCTCCTTCAGATCTATATCGAACCAGCCTGTTTTCGGTCTTATTACTATGCTCCAGCTGCCATCATTCTGTTTTTTCTTCACTGCTAAAAATCAGCTCCTTTTTTCCTGATCTGCGGATATCAAAGGCTGTTCCGATACCCGCATTGTTTATATTAAAACCCCTGAAATACAGAAAAACGGCTTAACCTGTATTGGTTAAACCGTTTTTCCTGGCACACCTGACAGGATTCGAACCTGCGGCACCAAGAATCGGAATCTTGTGCTCTATCCAGCTGAGCTACAGGTGCATAGAACACCGGAGCCGAACCGGCTCCGGGGCAATGTACAATTTATCTCTTAAAAAAGCTTGGAACATCTATGTCGCTCATTCCCGGTCTCAGACGTCTCTTAAATATTGAATCATCGTCATAATCTGAAACAGAGGATGAATAATTAGACTGCTGTCTTTCCGGTCTTGACTGTGAGTATGATGAGGTCTGCTGCTTCGGCTTTACGCCCGCATCAGAGTTCCTTTTTATAGAACCGTCAAGTCCTGTTGCGATCAGCGTTACCTTTATCTCATCCTTCATAGTCTCGTCAAGAGCCGAGCCTACTATTATGTTGGCCTCATCAGAAACCATATCCTTTATGATCGTTGATACCTCACCCATATCTACAAGCGAGAATTCAGTTCCGCCTGTGATATTGAGCAGCACATTCTCCGCGCCGGCTATGCTTGTCTCAAGCAGCGGGGACTCGATCGCAGCGCGAACAGCATCCTGAGCCGCATTCTCGCCCTTTCCGATTCCTATACCCATATGAGCAACACCGCTGTCCTTCATTATCGTGCGCACGTCAGCAAAGTCACAGTTTACTATGCCCTCCTGAGTGATTATCTCGATTATACCCTGCACGCCCTGACGGAGTATATCATCAGCGAGCTTGAACGAGTCATTGATCGTCACCTTCTTGTCGGCTATCTTCAAAAGCAGATCATTCGGTATAGTAACTATAGAGTCAACGCGCTCAGCAAGATTTTTTATTCCCTCTTCGGCATTTCTCATTCTCTGAGGACCTTCAAAAGCGAACGGCTTCGTTACTACTGCCACTGTAAGTATCCCGCTTGATTTTGCGGCTTCTGCAATGATCGGAGCAGCTCCTGTCCCCGTTCCGCCGCCCATACCCGCGGTCACAAATACCATATCGGCATCCTTTACAAGATTTTTGATCTCATCCTTTGTCTCCTCAGCAGCCTGGCGTCCGATCTCCGGCTTTGCGCCGGCGCCAAGTCCTCCCGTAAGCTTAGCGCCTATCTGAAGGACCGTCGGGGCTTTAACATGCGCAAGCTGCTGCGCATCAGTGTTCACACAAATGAACTCCGCCTTTGTGACCCCAGCCTCTATCATTCTGTCAACGGCATTATTTCCGCCGCCGCCTACACCTATAACCTTGATCTTCGCGCCTTCTATTACAGTGTTATCTTCCAAATCAATAGGCATCGCACTCATTATTCATATCCTCCTTCGTAGTTTACTTGATTCAAGCTGTAAACCGATTACCGGGGCAGACACATAAATTTACATATACATTATACAGTCATACATAAACTCATGCGTCTGTCCCAATTATACACACAATACTATTGTACTATGTTTTTTTGATATATTCAATAGTAAAAATAAACAAAATTTTTAAATTCTTTTATACAATAATCTAGCGCAGGCTGATCATTGCCATGTCCTCCGCAAGCACGGCCGTATCAGGGCTGCAGCACAGCCTGTCCCGGAGTTCCCAGATCCATCGTTCCCGTTACGTTCCCCTCAATGGATGAGGAATTGATCGTTTCGGCAAACATTCGTATCTTGCGGTCAAGCTCAAGCTGTGAACCGCAGGTACACTCCAAACGATTATCGTAATTGAATTTTATCTCTGTAAGATCGTCAAGACTTATATAAGTTATCTTGTCCAACAGCCCGGTAGCCTCAAACGATCTCAGCATGGTTTTTAATATCTCGTCCTTCTCGGCGGAGTCCGATGAAACCTGCTTGTTTACCTCATATGACGGGATGCTTATCCCGCTTACGCTCGGTATAGTGTCAGTTGAGAACGCACCGCTGTCATCTATCACCTTCATATCGGAGTCTATCACTACGACCTTATTTGATGAAAGCATGTATGCCGCCGGCGTACACTCGCTTATTGAAAGCTCTATTGACGGAGGGAACAGCTTCTTTGAGACCCTAACGTCATCTATCTGCGGTATCTCCAGCATGATGTCCCTTATTCGCCCGGAGCTTGTGCTGAAGAGGTTCCGGCCTATAAGATAGCCGACCTTTTCCTCTATCATGTCCTTTGTGACAATATTATTCCCCGACAGCGTTATCCTGTCTATATTAAATACAGGTGTCATGAACACAAGTATTATCATAGCCGCAGCAGTTATAAAGAGAACAGCTGCAGCACGCATCCTCTGTACACGCCGCCTGTATTTTTTGCGTGTCTCCTCCATGCGCCGCCGCCTATCCGCCTCGGTCATAGGCCTGCGCCGCGGCTCCGCAGCGCCGCTCTCAGCTGCCGCGGATCTGTTCCGCTGCTCTGAGGCTTTCCTGCCCGCGGCAAAGTATATATCTCCGCCCGGATAGCTGCGCGAAGCTCCTCCGCTACGTTGGAGCGTCCTGCCGTCTGCACTGCCGCTCCGTGAGCTGCTCCTTTCCGCGCGGATATCCGCACTGCTTCGGCGCGCAGTATTGCTCACCCTGCGCGCGCCTATGCTGTAATCATAGGATCCGCGCTGTGAATACAGACGCGTATCCGAGCCGTTACCGCTTTGTGAAGCATTGCTTTGACGTTTTGAATTGTCACTGTTGTTAACAAGCTCAACACGACGCTGCATTGAGCCGTTTTTCCGCTTGTTATTCATTCATCTTCACCTTTTTATCTGTCAGGTGCATACTCGGCGTATTTCAGCGCCGCAGCGCGCCAGACATCCTTCTATATCCTCATATCCCCTGTCTATATAATCTATACCGGAAACAGTAGACCGGCCCTCGGCCGAAAGCGCAGCAAGGACCAGCGCCGCTCCGCCCCTGAGCTCATAGGCCTCAACATTCGCGCCGCAGAGCTGCTTTACTCCTCTTACCACAGCGCTTCTGCCCTCTACCTTTATATCAGCACCCATCCTTACGAGCTCATCTACGTGTCTAAATCTGTTTTCGAATATATTTTCAACAAATACGCTTGTTCCTTCCGCCACGGAAGCAAGCGCCATGAACGGGGACTGAATATCCGTTGGAAATCCGGGATACGGCATGGTCCTTATGATATGTACGCTCCTCAGTGTTCCGCTGCTCTGAAGCTCAACCCCTTCCTCGTCCTCCCTTATCCTTGCGCCCATCTCTGTCAACGCCGAAAGCGCTGCCTGCATATGCGACGGTCTGGCTCCGTTCACACGTATCCTGCCGCCGGTTATAAGCGCGGCGATCAGATATGTCTGGGCAACTATCCTGTCGGGCATGATCGTATATTCAGCGCCGTGCAGCTCATCTACGCCTTCTATCACTACCACGCTCGAACCTGCGCCCCTTACCCGAGCTCCCATCTTGTTCAGGAAGCATGCCAGATCATATATCTCAGGCTCTCTCGCCGCATTGGTTATAGTCGTGACTCCGTCAGCCTTTACCGCGGCAAGCATTATATTCTCAGTAGCGCCCACGCTCGGAAAATCCAAATGGATATCGCAGCCCCTGAGCCTTCCGCACCGGCACTGCAGATACCCATGCTCCTCTGCTATGGAAACTCCCATTCTCCTGAGCGACTTTATATGCAGATCGATAGGTCTAAGACCGATAGGGCATCCTCCCGGCATTCCTACCTCCGCCTTGGAGCAGGCGGTCAGGATCGCACCGAGAAATATGATCGAGGACCGCATCTCCCTCATAAGCCCCTCGTCTATCCTGCATCCCGTGAGCACAGAGGAATCGATTATTATCGTGTTTCCCTCACGCTGCACACCGCAGCCCAGCCGTTCAAGGATTATAACTGTTTTCTCAACATCACGCAGTCCAGGACAGTTATGTATAACACACTCTCCTTCTGCCATTGCCGCGGCAGCGAGTATCGGAAGCACTGCGTTTTTTGCTCCCTGCACACGCAGCTCTCCGTATAACGGCTTTCCGCCGTCTATTACAAGCTTACTCATATCAGCACCTCACATCCTTGCGGAGCCTGATCTTCTCCGCAGCCTTTATTTGAAACACATGCGCGTTTCATAAGATCAATGCTATATTATGCTGATATGCGCGTTTTGGTTACATACACCGTACCGGCAGTATACTCCCGCGAATATTTTCAGTATATCATATTATATTCATAAAATAAATAGATTATCACAAATTTAATACCGATTTAATACGTTTGTAAAAATACCGTAACATTGATAAAGAAAACGGCGCGAAAGAAATAACATCTCCGCGCCGCTGCTTTGATCATTGTTCTTTTTCAATATTATGTATCTTTTCAACTCTTGCGGCATGTCTGCCGCCCTCAAACTCAGCGTTGAGCCATGTATCCGCTATCATGAATGCCAGCTCTCTGCCTGTCACACGTCCGCCAAGGCATAGGATATTAGCGTTATTATGCTGCTTTGCCATCAATGCGCTGTAAACATCCGAGCAAAGCGCCGCGCGTATGCCGCTGAATTTATTTGCGGCTATAGATATACCTATCCCGGTGCCGCACAGCAGTATGCCGCGTTCCGCCTCTCCGCTCTGCACAGCCCTGCACACCGGCGCCGCACAATCCGGATAATCAACGCTCTCCTCGCTGAACACTCCGTAATCCTTTACCTCGATACCCTTATCCGACAGATGCTTTTTAACATGCTCTTTAAGCTCGTATCCGCCGTGATCACTTCCTATGGCTATCATTCCATACCCCTCCTTAAAATCAACCGTTCTTTATATTCTGCCTGCGTTCGTATTCTCTCTCTGCCTGAGATTTACGCAGATACAGCGGTCTTATGCTTCCGTATTCCACCGCTTCTCCGGCTTCCGCTCTCTCCATCGCAAGCGCCGCGACAGCTGACGCTCTCACCTCAGAATGAGAGCACGGAGCTATCGTTCCGCCGCATTCTTTTATTGTCTCAGCATTTTTAAGCGCACCGTCTCCTGTATATATAACGCCCTCCGTGCCGAATTCCTCTATGCATTCAGAAATACGCATCACCTGCGGCGGCTGTATCTCTATCATCTCTGTACCCATAAACGTATATGCGGCAGCAAATACCTCATCACTGCGTGCGTCAAGCATAGGCACTACGACCGCTCCGCTTCCGGCAAGGTTATAGGCTAGTCCTTCAAGAGTATTTATGCCCACACATTTCTTTCCGTTCACCTGTGCAAAAGCCCTTACGGTGGCTATTCCTATCCTAAGTCCCGTAAACGAACCGGGGCCTATCGTTACCGCGAAAACGTCTATACCGGATATATCTAGTCCCAGATCCGCAAACAGCCTCTCCGTCATCACCATTATATTCTGTGAATGCTTTCTTTTATTTCTGATCACAGCCTCGCCCAGGATAACATTATCCTCAGCAACGGCAACGGATGCCGGAAATGATGAGGTGTCTATCGCTAAAACTTTCATTTTGCCTCCTTCCGCACTGATTATTATCAGCCAATATACTTTACCGTTATTTCGCGGTAATCATCGCCCATTGCGCTGTTTTTCCTTATATCTATACGTATATACCGCTCCGGGAGGATATCCTCTATAAGCTCGGCCCATTCTATAACACATATACCGTCTGACCCGATATACTCGTCGTAGCCTATCTCATAAAGCTCCTCCGGATCAGATATCCGGTAAACGTCAAAATGGTACAGCGGCAGACGTCCCTCATATTCATTGACAATGGTAAAGGTTGGGCTTGTTATATGCGAGCTTATGCCGATCGCACGGGCCATACCCCTTACAAAGGCAGTCTTTCCAGCGCCAAGACCGCCGTACATCGCTATGACCTCTCCGCCCTTGAGCGTGCCGGCAAAGTCAGCCGCCGCCCTTTCGGTTTCTTCATATGAGTTTGTTATATATTTCATCAAAACAGCCCCGATATTACTCCATGTTCGTCAACGTCTATCTTCTCGGCCGCCGGTTCCTTCGGCAGTCCCGGCATCGTCATGATCTCTCCTGCCTCGGCGACTATAAAGCCCGCACCGTTCGAGATCCTTACAGTCTTTATTTCCACCGTGAAGCCCTCAGGACGCCCCAAAAGCGATGCATTGTCCGAGAGTGAATACTGTGTTTTTGCGATACATACCGGCTTCTTGTCAAGTCCAAGCTCCTCGAGCCGCCTTATCGCTTTAAGCGCCTTTTTAGAATATACAGCGCCGCTGCCTCCGTATATTTTAGTAACGACAGCATTTATTTTATTCTCTATCGTATCCTCGGTATCATATGCAGGAGTGTATTCAGCCTTTTCGTTTTCAAGCGCCTCAAGCACATTCTTCGCAAGCTCTATGCCGCCTTCTCCGCCCTTTGCAAAGACCTCGCAGAGCGAGCACTTCACACCGTATTTGCCGCACAGCTCTCTGACCGTCTCCAGCTCGGCATCCGTGTCCGTATCAAACCGGTTGATCGCTACGACTACAGGCATACCAAAGCCGCGCATGTTCTCTATATGCTTTGCCAGATTTCCGAAACCGGCTCTCAGAGCCTCCACATTCTCCTGCTTAAGCTCCGTCTTTGCGACACCGCCGTTATATTTCAGCGCCTTTACAGTAGCGACTATCACAACGGCGTCAGGACGCAGACCTGACATACGGCATTTTATATCCATGAATTTTTCCGCGCCGAGATCAGCTCCGAAGCCTGCCTCTGTCACCGCATAATCAGCAAGCTTTACCGCCAGCTTCGTCGCCTGCACACTGTTGCAGCCATGCGCGATGTTCGCGAACGGTCCGCCGTGGACAAAGCAAGGAGTGTGTTCCAGCGTCTGTACCAAATTAGGCTTTATCGCATCCTTTAATAGAGCCGCCATAGCCCCATGCGCATTGAGCTGCTTTGCCGTTACAGGCTCTCCGTCATACGTATAAGCTACGATTATATCTCCGAGCCTTTTCTTAAGATCTGCTATGTCGTTTGCAAGACAAAGTATCGCCATCACCTCGGACGCGACAGTTATCATAAAGGAATCCTGACGCGGTATACCGTTTATCTTCCCGCCCAGACCTATAACTATATTCCTAAGCGCGCGGTCATTCATGTCGAGGCAGCGCTTCCATACTATATTCGTTACATCGATATCCAGCTTATTGCCCTTTTGTATATGATTGTCTATCATGGCGGCAAGGAGATTGTTCGCAGCGGTTATAGCATGCATATCTCCCGTGAAATGAAGATTTATATCCTCCATGGGCACTATCTGGCTGTATCCGCCGCCGGCAGCTCCTCCCTTTATCCCCATCACCGGACCAAGCGACGGCTCGCGAAGAGCAATCATAACATTTTTATCAAGCTGCGACAGAGCATCACCAAGACCTATTGTGACCGTTGTTTTTCCCTCTCCCGCCGGAGTAGGATTTATAGCTGTCACTAATATGAGCTTTCCGTCGCTATTTTTCTCGGCCTCTTTTATCGCTTCGGCCGATATCTTAGCCTTGTACTTACCATAAAACTCAAGCTCGTCCTCCCCTATCCCCGCCTTTCGGGCTATTTCTCTGATATGGAGCATTTCAGCTCTCTGTGCTATTTCAATATCAGACAGCATTATACCATTCCTCCTGTAATAAAAATACCTACGCAAACTCAAATAGAGCTGAATAGATCTCCCATCCAGCTCTGTTGTATACAAACCTATATACGCTTATGCCGAAAACCGGACAGACACATAATA
>CAJFVT010000056.1 GCA_904420525.1 uncultured Clostridia bacterium
CAATAGCGTTGATGGTACTTGGAGGGCGACCTCCCGGGAGAGTAGAACGCTGCCGGATTAAATATTCCTCGATAGCTCAGTTGGCAGAGCATGCGGCTGTTAACCGCAGGGTCGTCCGTTCGAGCCGGACTCGAGGAGCCAACTGAAAAGGTGCTCAAATGAGCGCCTTTTTGCTTATTGGGAGACATGCTTACAGCTGTAAACTAACAGCCTAGCGGCTGTAGAGGTCATTCCCTCGAATTGAGTTCGAGAAGCTGAGGAAAGTTGTATCCGACTGGTTTGAAAGGGTGTAAAGGATGAATGTTATCATATGTGATGATGAAAAATATGAGCTTGAATATATAAAACAAATCGTGTCGGAATATGCTGATGTGCATCCCGAACTTTTTATAAAAATCAAATGTTTTTTTAACCCCTTTGATCTGCTTGACGACATCGATGTAACCGGTGCGCCGGATATTGCCCTTTTGGATATTTGTATGCCCGGAGTTCTAGGTACGGAGATCGTTCGGGAAATACGGAATAAAAATGGGGATAGCACGGATTTTATCTTTTTGACGTCAAGTCCGGATTTTGCGGTAGAAGCCTTTGCCCTGCATGTTGACGACTATTTGACAAAGCCGTACACCAAGGAGCGGATGACGGAAGCTCTTGACAGAGTCGTTGAGAATAGGCGCAGACGGTTATGTGTTCCCATTGCCAGCGGCAAAGAGATCCATCTCGTTGATCTGTATCAGGTTATGTACATAGAATCAAGAAATCACGATACGTACATTTATTTAAAATCGGGAAAGGAAATCAAAACAAACACAACGCTTACAAAACTGAAAGATCTATTTTCAGACGTCAGCGGCTTCATAATGGTAGGAGCTTCTTATATCATCAATTTGCGCTGTGTCCAAAGCGTCCGGCAAACGACGCTTCTTATGGAAAACGGGAAAAGCATACCCGTGCCCAGACGGCTCAGAAGTGAAATAAAGAAGCAGTTTTTTGAGTTTTATATAGAGGAGGCGACAGGAAAATGATTTATATCATCGCAGCTATCGCTATCGTATTAACACACACAGTTTGTTTTGCCGCCATGACCGAAAGAAAATATTCCGCCGGGAAAACAGCGCTCATTTATTCTCTGTTTTGCGTTGTATTTGTGGGAGTGGCAATTGTTATCTACTCCTTGTTGGGGACGCGGATCGATTTTGACAGGATAATCATTTTATATTATTTAGTCACAATTGTGATCAGCTTTTGCACATTTATGTATGCTTCGGCAGACCCTGTCTGCAAAAAAATATTCCTGTTTGTCAGTTATTCCAATATATTTACTGTCTTATTGTACATTTCTTCCATATTACACAATGCCTTTTTTTCGAATTTTTCTGAAAGCGCTGCGGTTTATGCAAGAAATATTATAAGAACTATCCTTTATATTCCGGCGTTATGGATTTATCTGCGTTTTCTGCGCCCGTATGTAAGGGAAATGCAGGGCAGTCAGAAAAAAACGTGGTACTCTTTGTCGCTGGTATCTTTTTTATTTCTGATTGTTTTCGTTTTGTTTCTGACAGACTTTTCGCACATAGGAGAATATACATTGTTTTTTGCTATAGCATTTCTGCTCTATTGTTCCGTGCTGTGGATTGTTTTCGGAACGCTTCAGTTTATGCTCCAGAAAAATAAAGCGGAACTGATCGTTCAAAGCACAAAGTATCTGAGCCAACAGCTTGAAAACGCAAAAGAGAACGAACGGATTGCAAAAACGACCCGTCATGATTTCAGGCATCATAATCGGAATATTGAGACTATGCTGAAGGAAGGAAAAATCAAGGAAGCCATTCGGTATTTGGAGCAGTATAACGAAAGTCTGAAAGAGGTTGATCCAAAAGAATTTTGCCCGAATATTACGGTAAATGCTATTTTGAGCGGCTTTTACAGAAAGGCGCATAATGAGGGAATTTCGGTTTCTGTTGAGGCGGACGTCCAACAGGAGACGCCGATATCCGATCTGGATTTTGTTGCTATGCTGTCCAATCTTTTGGAGAATGCTGTAAACGGCTGCAAAAAGTGTAATTCCGGCGGCGAGATAAAGGTTCATATCCGCACTGTAGCGGATAAAACTGTTATCGTATGCAGCAATTCCTGCGCAGCGGATCTTACTATAGAGGATCATATGCTAAGGAACAGGGGTATCGGCATAGACAGTATCGTTCTGACAATCAGGAAATATAACGGTGATATACGCTATAGTCTGGAAGATGGGACGCTGACCGCTTGCGTCATACTGAAGCCTTAAATTGAATGTGATGACCAATTACGTAAAAAAAACGACCAATTACGAGCAAAACAGCCGAAAGACAGTTTTTTTTATATAATAGCCATAAAGTCATTGGATGTGAAAAAGGAGTTTGAATGAAATCAAATCATCTAATTTAAACAAATATATGCAGAGAAACATAGTATTATTTATACTGTCAAAAAAAACATTTATTTGTAAAAATACATCTGTAAATTTTATTGACATAAGCATAGTTTTGTGATAAACTAGGATTGATTATAAAATTGATAATTGGTTTTGAAATAATTTTAAGCATGGAAAAAAGATGTTATTATGGAGATCATAGACGAAAAAAAACATATAGATAAAGTCATAATGCCGTATGAGCTGCCCGATAAGGCGATAGAAACAGAGCATATAATCGGTATTCCTTTGAAACCGGTGTATAAGTTTTTTAAGCGCGCATTTGATATCATTGTCTCCGTTGCGGGTATAATAGTATGTATAATACCCATGGCTGCCGCGTATGTTGCGGTAGCGGCGACCTCTAAAGGCAGCCCTATATACAGACAGGAACGCTTGGGACTTAACGGCAAGAAGTTTCAGATATATAAGTTCAGGACTATGTATGAGGACGCGGAAAGCGAGGGCGCACAGTGGTCCAGAGGTGAATATGACGAGCGAATAACGCCTGTTGGAAAGATCCTTCGCAGGACCAAATTTGACGAGGTACCTCAGCTTTTCAACTGTCTTGCGGGAGATCTGTCTATAGTTGGACCTCGTCCGGAAAGAGCCGTATTTTATGAGTGCTTTGAGACCTATATACATGGCTTTTCACAAAGACTTCTTGTAAAGCCGGGGATAACCGGACTTGCGCAGATAAACGGCGGATATTTCTTAAGACCGGAAGAAAAGATAGTTTTTGATATTGAATACATAAAAACCAGATCCTTGTGGACAGATATTAAAATATTACTGAAAACAGCTGCGGTAGTAATACGCGGTGATGGTTCAAAGTAAGGATCGGGCGGGAAATAATTATGAAGAAGGTTCTTTTTATCGCTACAGTTGTAAAAACACATATAAACGTATTTCATTTGCCCTATATAAAAATGTTCAAGGATAATGGTTATGTAACTGTCGTAGCAGCGAAGAACGATTATCAAGAGAGGGAAGGACTTCCACGCATTCCGAATTGTGATAAATATGTTGACGTCCCATTCGAACGAAATCCGTTCAGCCCGCGTAATATGAAAGCTTATAAGATGCTTAAAAAGATGATAGAGAGCGAAGCTTTTGATATAGTTCAGTGCAATACGCCTGTCGGCGGAGTGCTGGGCAGGCTTGCAGCCCGAAAGGCCAGAAAAAATGGGACAAGAGTGATCTATATTGCACATGGCTTCCACTTTTTCAAAGGCAGTCCGGCGCTTTCATGGCTGGTGTTTTATCCGGTCGAAAAGCTTTTGTCATATATGACAGATGTTCTTATAACGATAAATAAAGAGGACTATAACCGGGCTTTGAGGCATTTTAAAGCAAAAAAGACAGTATGGATAAATGGTATAGGAATTGACATAGACAAAATAGCCGGCTGCTCGGCAGACAGATACGGGCTTCGTCACAAGCTTGGTATAAAAGACAGTGATATACTTTTGATATCCGTAGGAGAATTGAGAAAGCTTAAGAATCATGAGCTTATAATACGCGCTATGTCAAAGCTTGGAGATGCATCTATTCATTATGCGATCGCTGGCTCCGGGCAGACCAGAGATGAATTGGAAAACCTGGCAATGCAGCTCGGACTTGAGAGCAATGTGCATCTGCTGGGCTTTTGTGACAATGTACAAGAGATATTAAAGGCAAGCGACATTTTTTGTTTCCCGTCACACAGAGAAGGACTCCCTGTGGCGCTTATGGAGGCAATGGCGGCGGGACTTCCGGCTGTAGCCTCGGATGTGCGCGGAAATACGGATCTGATAGTTCCCGGTAAGGGCGGATTTCTTTATTCCCCTGATGATGCAGAAGGTTTCGCGGAAGGGATACGAAGGCTTGCGCAGGATCAGGAGCTGCGCGGAAGTATGGGAGAATACAACAAAGAATCAATAAAAGCTTATGACATAAAAATGATAAAAGAGAAATTGTCAAATATATATTTTGCATCTGAGTAAATATCATTCGGTATTAAGAATATTTATTGGACACAATATTTGCAAGTCTTCGTTTACAGCGGTATTTTCCATGCTTAATAATGGAGATAAAGTAATAACGGTTATAAAATAACCTCAAATAGCGCAGAGGCATTAGAAAAAAATTTTTAGTGTATTGACAATTAATATTGCGGATGATATAATAAATATACATATATATACTGGTATAAATCGATCATGGTAATAAGGCAAACGCAGTGAAAGATCAGATAGAGGATGGCGCTGTGCAGGGTCTGCCGGGCTGAGACGGCAGGACTGCTGCTTCAAGGGGAGTTGGAAATGCAGACAGTGAAAGATAGAGAGCCGATAGGCATACACTGTATATTGGCAATGATATATTTTATTGCGATCCCGCTTACAATAACAGTAAACAGCGCAGGAGATTCCTTTTTGAAGATAATAACTCTGCCTATAGGACTGTTTTTTTTTGCAACGCTGTTCTTTTATGAAGATAAGCTTGAATTAAACGTGGTCCACGCCTGCTTTGCCTTGTACCTGATAAATACTGTGGCGTCATTATTCGTAAACGACAGAGACGTTGCGGTATCGTTCGTCATAGGACATATACAAAATGCGGGACTCATGTTTTGCATAACACTCAGAAGGTATAACAGCAGAGAAATAGAGTGGTTGGAAAATGTACAAATAGCTTTGCTGGGGATACTTGTCTGTATAGGCTTGTTCGGAGATACTACATTTACCGATACCGAAAGAACGACCATGTCGCTGTTCGGCGGCGTGAGCGATCCGAACTATTTTTGTGGGTTTTTTATATTCCCTATAGCGGTTTCCCTGAAAAAAGCGGCAGAGAACAAAAAGTATATCGGATTGTGCCTGCCCCTTATAATATTGGGGATATATGTAGTCATACTCTCCGGCTCCAGGGGCGGACTGCTTGCAGTAGGCGTTACGTTGGTCGCATTTGTGGTATTATATTCAAAAAATATATGGCGAATGATCATAGCGCTGCTGATATTAGCGGCGTCCGCGGTGTTGTTTTGGACTATCGTGGTGCCTATACTCCCGGAAAATATAGCCGAAAGAATGTCTATCGAGTCGGTCATTGAGAGCCGCGGAACGTATCGCGGAGATATTTGGATGTCAATGCTCAACGAGATAAAAAACTCGTCATGGCAATGGCTAACAGGCCGCGGTATTAACTCGGAGCATGTGTTGATGATGGGAGGAAGGCTTGAGACTGTAGTTGCCCATAATGGATTTATACAGACTCTGTATGATCAGGGGGTAATAGGGCTACTGCTGTTTTCGGGTCTGTCGTTCAGTGCCATATTTAGGAACATAAAAAAGAGAACATACATAGCGGTGGGAATGATAGGGATATTGACACTTACACTTGGTTTGACACTGAACCCAAGTATGAAATCATTCTGGAATTTGATAATGTATGCGGGATTGGCTTTTACTGAAAATTCAAATCCAAGTAAAGGAGATGATGTGAAAAATGAAACTGCAGAAGTTCGGTCGTTATGACGAAATGAAAGCTGAGTCTGATAACAATGAGCTTTTGACCGAGAATGAAGCAGAGGGGGAGGATCTGGAGCAGTATGAAGACAGCGGCGATAAAAAGGATGGATATTTTTGGGATGAAAATTCAGGCGAAGGATATTTTGATATAGATCTTAAGAAACCCAAGGTCTCCTTATCTTATTCGCTTATATGTTTTTTTATAGTGCTGGCATTGACTGCGGCAAGCATTGCTGCGGTAAATCTCAACAGATCGAGTATAATCGTAACAATGAACTTCCCTGAGATAGCAAACGGCAATAATCCGGACGGTTCGCCTTTTGACATATATGACTTTGTCAGCAACGAGGTGCTTGAGCTTACATGTGAAAAGCTTGATAACAGGATAGATGTCGATACGCTGTGGGATCATTTGTGGATAGATGGAAAAACATCTCAGCAGAGCTTTAATTCTGTGTATCAGAATATACTTGACGGTGCTGAGACGTCCTCGTACTTCCCAAGCTCATATAATGTTACATATTCGGTGATATCTGACAACGTAAGGGATTACGGTCCTGCATCAGTTATAAGCTCTGTTTTCAAGCAATTAAGTCTTCCGTCTAAAAGCGAGATACTGACGGCTTTCGGAGAGGCATATTCAGAGCATTATAACGATGCATATGTGAATACCGGAGATGTTTTGGAGATCGACTGGGGAAACACCGGGGAGCTGGACTATTATAACCGTATTTATGAGATAAATACAATTATAAACAAGATGAGCAGATATTTGAATGAAAGATACAACGAAGCCGTGACCTTTGTTTCGTCGGACGGCATAAGCTTCGGTGATCTTGCGGCAGAGCTGAGCAGGATAGTAAGCGTTGATGTAAATAATTATCAGGCTTTTGTCGTTCAGAACGGTATAACGAGCGATAAGGACAGACTTTTGCTGCAGCTGAGAAATGTCTCATTCAGAAACAGCGAGCAGTACAGCAGAAGCATTGCGGAATATAACGTTATGCTAGAGGGTATAGAATTATATGACCCCAATATAACCAAGGTGGTTTTTGTGCCGGCGCTCGATGAGGAGAACGAGTTCTATATGAACAGGACTCAGATAGGTATAGATTATTTGACGAACAGTGCCGAGAAAGCGAAGCTCAGCGCTGACGAGGCTAAAAATACAGTTGATCAATATGACAGTCTTATAGCACAGTTTACAGCGGCTCCGTGGCCCAGCGATCAGCTTAAGGCCCAGGCTGAAGAGATGTATAAAAATATAGTTTCAAAGCTGAATGATTTTTCAAAACGCGCCGCGGCGCTGAATAATGATTACATAAACAGCGAAGTGTACGAGGGAGTCAATATACAGGCTGTCAGCAATGGAGCAGGGCTGATGTCCTCGGCTGTTACGGCTGTAAAAACCGCGGTTATCGCAAGCGCGTTTCTGTATTCACTGAACTTTTTGTATACAGAAATAAAGAAATTCGTGCAGAAAAAGCGCGGCAATGCTGATGAGGAGGGGGAAGGGCAGTATGACCGTTCGTGATTTTTTTGACAGCCTTATAAAGCACAGCCGCCTTATAGCTTTTCTGACGTCAGTATCAATAGTTGTATGCGCCGTGTTTTTGAATTTCACTCAAAGCAGTACGGCAAGCGTAATTATAAAGTATATAAATAAGGACGCCGTATATGGACTTACGGAAAACGGTGATAACATAAGACCATATGAGATAAACAGCTCGACAGTTATACGCAAGGCTGTAGAGCAGCTTGGTTACGAGGATGTGGATACCGAGCGGCTGCGCAGAAATGTTACGGTCACGCCTATAGTGCCGACTGCAGAGGAAGAAAAATATGCTTCATGGATAGAGAACTTTGCCGATTACAGCAATACGGAGGAAGAGAAGGAATTTCCGGTATATTATGAGGTCTCCTACACCTCGGCAATGGGCAGGGACTTTGCAAAGAACGCGCTTAATTCTATAATAAAGCAATATCGTATATTTTATGCGAAAAATTATACGTACAGCTCGGATATAACCGATCTTGGCGGGGAGATAGTACAGCAGTATGATTATTATGAAACAGTTGATATGCTGGATAATAAAATAAGAAATAACATGGAATACCTCGGCAATATCTCAGAGAACGATCTGAATTACCGGTCGATAAAAACAGGGTATTCTATTGATGATCTTATTCAGGAATATAATAATCTGCTAAATCAAGATCTGGCTGTAGCGGAGCGCATGGTCCTGGAAAAAGGAGTATCCAGGGATACAGGAGTCTTGATAAACTCTTTGCAGAGTAAGATAATTGACGCGGAGGCGTCAAGCGGCTTGAATGAGGAAAAGGCATCAAGCAATAAGGAGCTTATGAGTATTTATTCTGAAAAGAATAAACAGTATCTTTGGGAGGATGATAATGATCCTGACCAAGGCAGCACAGAAGAAGGTCAGGTCGATGCTGATATAGAGCGCGATGAGATCTATATGAGAAACAAATCCACGTACGATCAGCTTATGCTTGATTATGTCGGATACAGAACTGACAGCGAGAACAGCCTGATAGATAAGAGCATGTATGAAAATGCTATAAGCAGCTTCAGCGTCAGCAATGCTGACAGCGGGACTATGAGTACAGTGGAGGTGCTGTTAAATGAAATATGTGAAGATTATAATGAGCTGTACAGTCTGACAGAGATCGTTATAGATGATTATAATTCTTTTAAATCATCAAGGAGCATAGAAACTGAGTCTGATGTTACCGTCAGCAATAACAGGAACAGTGCATTTATCTATGGTATAAGTATTATAGTTTCATTGGGTATAGGCGTTGTGTTTACCACGATGTATGAGCTTATCTACAGGAGAAAAACTGAAAAGCAGAAGAACAAGACTGATAACGAATGAAGCTGGTATTAGATGCGTATTTTGACAGGAATTTTGGAGATGACTATATGGTCAGAATAATGCTCCATTATTTGCCTGAAGCAGAATTTATAATACGTGAAAAAAATGAATTCAATTCGTTTCTTGAAAAGGAACAGAACGTAACATTTGGCGCTGATGCTAAAGAGCAGCTGCCAAGGATCGTTATAACAGGCAGCGGATTTATGATAAATTCGCCTGAAGCCTTAAAATGTGAATTGGTGTGGTTTATCAGAAGAAAACGTATGGGTGATTATTGCGTGGGCTGCAATATCGAGCCGCTTCACAGCAGGCTGAAGGAGTTTTTGATAAAGAAGAAGCTTCAAAAATTCAAATTAGTGATATGCAGAGATGCTTACAGCTATAATTGGCTCAAAAAAATAAAGGGACCGGCGGTGTACCGTCTTCCGGATATCCTGTTCTCGATCCCGGATGAGTGGCTCCCGAAAGGAAAGATCTCTGATAGGCTCGGTATATCTGTCATGCACCGTGCCGGGGATAATGAGGATTGTGCTTATTACCGCGCAATGGCTGACGCAGCTGATCACTGGGCGGAGAGCACAGGCAAAAGAGTGTTTCTGATGGCGTTTGATACCGGAAATGAAAACGATGTCTGGGCATGTGATAATGTAAAACGAATGATGAAGCGCAGAGACATGGCTGATATTATCTATCATGACAATAATGAGGAGATATTGAATGCTTATGCCGAATGTGAGAAAATAATAGGAGCAAGGTTTCACTCAGGCGTTCTTGCAATGAGGATGGGTAAAGCTTTCTATCCGGTGATTTTCAGAGAAAAAATGCGCAGGCTCATAAATGAAAGCTGTTACCCTGTCAAGGGCTGTGATATCGATAATATCGATATTGGAGAGATAAAAAGATTCCTGGACAGTCCTTCGGTAAATATAAGACCCGACAGAGATATGCTGGATTCATCGATGCAATATTCGGTAATTTTAAAAGGAGAATACATAAAAGCGGAGAGGAAATAGCTGAGGCGGAGGGTGGATATGAAAAAACGATCCGTTCTGATCGCCGCTCAAAATCTTTGTGTGGGCGGCGTGCAGACGTCACTTGTCAACTTGCTGAAAAATATGGCGAAAACAGATGAATATGATATAGATCTGTTTGTATTCGGCAGAGGAGAGTTTTTGACCGAGGTACCTGAAATGGTCAAAGTGATATATGGTAATAGGCTTTTGTCACTTGCCGCTACACCGTTTAAGGAGGTGGTGGAACGAGGCGGAAATATCGATTTGGCGCTCAGGATGTTTTTGATGATCCTGGTAAGGCTGGCTGGATCAGATAGGCTGTACAGATGGTTTTTTAAGAAACAAAGAATAAAAAAAACATATGACGCGGCTGTATCATATTTTAATGATGTGCCGAATAATTACTTTAACCGCGGTACAAATCTGTTTGTATCAGAATTTGCGGATGCAAAAGAAAAGACAGCCTGGATACATAACGATCCGATAAAAATGGGCTTTGACAGGGACGAATGCATAGAGACGTACCGTTCTTTTGACAGGATAGTATGCGTATCCAAGGCGGTAAAAAAGAAGTTTGATCAGCTGTTGCCTGAGTATGCGGATAAAACAGAGGTCGTATATAATACTTTCGTGCCTGAGGAAATAATTGAAAAGGCTAAGCTGTATGACCCTGGGGTAAACAAAAATTTATATAATATCGTGACCGTATGCAGAGTGGATAATATCCAAAAGCGAACAGACAAGATAATAGATGTTTGCGTAAGGCTTAAAAGCGAGGGCATAACAAATTTCTGCTGGAGGATCATTGGAGGCGGACCGGATATTGACAGAGATAAAAAACATGCAGCCATGGACGGCGTTGGAGATCTGGTGATATTTGAAGGCGAAAAGTCAAATCCATATCCTTATATCAGATCGTCGGATCTGTTTGCGCTGTATTCGGCATACGAAGGATATCCGATGGTAGTCGGAGAGGCTATGATAATAGGTGTTCCGATACTCACATCCGGATACGCTGCGGCTCATGAGCAGATACCTGAGACAAAAGGACAGATCGCTGAGGATGACGATGATTTTTATATAAAGCTTAAAGAGCTTATAAGCTCAAAAAAAACATGTATATGATCTTCGGAAACGGAGTTTATATAAAACTTAAAGAAAATAAGAAAAGGAGATGTTAAGCATGAAAAAATTTTTATCAGCCATAGTCTGCGCTGCGATTATGCTGACCAGTACAGCGATGGCTTCGGCAGCTTGGTGGCCGTGGGATGATACAGATACTAAAGAGTACACCACAAATACTGAAGTGGAGTTTTACGTTCAGAGATTTGGAATTCAGATGGATACTGACGGTAATATATCAGCCCAGGATACGGTGTATTTTACACCTAAGTTATATGAGTCAGCGCTTGAAAATGGCAAAAGACCTGTAGATTATTCGATCGTGTATGAGGAAGGCAAGGTGTCCTCAAAAGACGTTATAGCTGAGGTAAGGAAACCTCCGACTGATGAGCTTGTATTCGAGGAAATAAAGAATGAATATGAGAATAAAGGTTATATACTAACGAGCAGCGGCAATGTCGTTGATTGGGATGAGTTTGATACCGACAGCTATGAAGTACGCTGGTATGTATTAAAGCTGGAAGACGATTGGATGGGCGGCACATGGCATGTGGATGGAGTAATAATAGAAAAAGAAACGAACGAGCCTATAGAGATCCCATCCGAGGATGATCCTGAGTATGTTCCGCCGGAAGATGTAACACCGAAGCCGACAGATGAGCCGGAGACTACTGAAGCGCCAACAGAGCCGCCTGTGCCGACAGAAGAGCCGGTACCTACAGCGGAGCCTGTGCCGACTGACGCGCCTATAGACGTTGAAGGCTATCACAGCAATTACGCTTATATATTCGGCTATGATGACACGACCATGGGCGCTGAGGGTCATCTGCTGAGAAGCGAGATATCAGCAATGATACACCGTCTTGTAAAGCAGAACGATAAGCTCGGCGGTTTTGTATATGATGCATCAGCTGAGCCCGTATTTGCGGATATTGCGGGAGAGTGGTTCAGAAGCGGCGTTGAGTTTATGACCTACAGAGGAGCTTTTGATGCGGGAGAAAACGATTATGTATATCCGTATGCCGAGGTAACAAGAGGAGAGGCGTTCAAGCTTATCTGTGTTGGACTTGGATTTACAGATAACTCAGATCTTTCTTATGAGGAATATGCGTTAGCTCTCAAAGAAGCCGGATATGTAGAGGGTGACGAGAATGGAGATCTTAATATAGAAGATCTTATTACTCGAGCTGAATTCTGCGCCATCTATAACAGGATAATCGGAAGAGACGGTGCGCTTCTTGAGACAGCCGACGGTACAGCGGTAACAGCTGCGACCTATAATTTCACAGACCTCAACGATGGTCAGTGGTATTATGAAACTATGCTGAGGGCTACAAGCGCATATGACGATGATGGTTATGTTGACATTGCCCTGCGCGCTGTGAGAAATAACCTTGACGATTATGAATAAGCCTTGAAATGCATTGGCAGGGGGTATTTGTAGTTAAATGAAGAAACGGGTAACAGTTCAGTTTGATCAAAAAATTGTTACTGTTACCCGTTTTGAATTTTGTATATGAGGATGTGATGAAATGAGGCCGGTCATCAGTGTCATAGTGCCGGTATATAATACGGAGAAATATCTGAGAGCATGTCTGGAAAGTATCATTGACCAGACCTTCAGGGAATATGAAATAATACTGGTTGACGATGGTTCAACGGACAGCAGCGGAAGCATATGCGATGAATATTCCTCAAGATATAGCTTTATTTCTGTTATACATAAAGAAAACGGAGGTATAGCCAGCGCGAGAAAAGCGGGCATTGAAAAAGCTGCCGGAAAATACATATCGTATATAGACAGTGACGACAGCATAGATCCGGATATGTATGAAAATATGATGGATAAGGCGGATCAGTATGACGCTGATGTCATTATATGCGAGATGACATCGGAAACCGGAAAGTACAGTGTGCTTCAGAAAAATGCTGTAGAGTCCGGGTATTATGATAAGAAAAGGCTTCAGAGCGAGTTTTATCCGAGGATGCTGTTCAGCGGCGAAGAGAGGACGTTCGGGATATCGCCGAGTCTTTGCAATAAGATATTCAGGCGCAGTCTGCTTAAAGATATCATCATGAACACAGAGGAAAGCATAAGCTTTGGAGAGGACGCATTATGTTCATTCCCGTGCCTTTTGGACGCTGAAAAAGTATATGTGCTGAATAAGGCTTTTTATCATTATAGGATGGTAAATTCCTCTTCTACACATTCGTATGATAAAGAACTCATGTGTAAATTCATATTGCTGATAGAGCTGCTGGACAGGGAATTTAAAAAAAGAGACTTTGACGGAAAATGGCAGCTGGCTCATTATACGGCAAGATTTTCATTGGAGTGTATAAGAAAAGAGCTTCTGTTCAACAGAGAGCTGCCGTTAAAGAAAAGAATAACAGAGACCGAGCGGTATTTGGAACAGCCGAGGGTGGCGGAAGCGTTTCAAGCTGTGTCCTATGACGCATTTGGAGGCGCAAATAACATAAAGATGAAACTGATAGGGCAGAAAAGGCTTTTTTTGCTGTATCTTTTATTTTCCGGAAAAGAGTTCATCCTAAGGCTGCAGAACAGGGCGTTCGGATAAAATTTTTGGGCAGGCGGATCGATATGCAGTCTAAACCGGCTTCGAGAGCACAAAGAGTAAAAAAGAATATATTTATAGCTGTTTTGTTTCAGATCGTTTCGGCGGCGATAAGTCTTATATTGCCAAGATACATACTGCAGACATTTGGTTCTGACGTGAACGGTATAATGCAGTCGGCAAATCAGCTGATGAGCTACACAATGCTGCTTGAGTGCGGTATAGTAGGGATGGTCATGGCATCGTTTTATCTGCCTTTGGCGTCAAACGATAAAAAGGCTGTTTCTGATATATTCAATAATACAAAAAGTTTTTTTAACAGGGTATCAATAGCGTTTGCCGGGCTGGTAGTACTGCTGGCAGTATCTGCGAAGCTTATAATAAATACAGATTATGACGCGGTCTATGTAGGAACTCTGGTAATTATACTAGGTATAAATTATTATTTTAATTACTACTTCGGCATTACACACCAGATACTTATAAAGGCTGACCAGAAAATATATATAGTCCAGTCTATTCAGATAATAACGCTTATATTGAATATGGTCGTTTGTATCTTATGCATAAAGGCGGGAGCGGGGATACATTCCGTAAAGCTGATAAGTGCATTTGTTTTTCTTTTAAATCCGTTATTGTACAGGATCTATGTCAAAAGGAATTACGATATAAGCAAAACGGTATTTGACAGCAAGAGGACACTGCCGAAAAAGCGCGATGGTATAATCCATCATATAGCTTATTTTGTGCACCGTAATACGGACGTGGTCATATTATCGATCTTCCGCGGAGTCAGAGAGGTATCGGTATACTCGGTATATTATTCCATAACTATAGGCGTCGAGAACTGTCTTAACGCTATTTCCAGCGGTATAGCCGGAGCGGTGGGAAACATGATCGCGAAAAAGGAAAAAAGCACGCTGGAAAATGTGTTTGATATTTATGAGCCGGTAAACACGCTGATAACGTCATTTTTCTGCACAGCGGCGGCGATACTCATAGTGCCGTTCGTCAGGATATACACGCAGGGTGTAACGGATGCCGATTATATAAGACCTGTCTTTGCCTATCTCATGCTTGCCTCGCAGTGGTTTTACTGTGTTAGGATACCGTATGAAAATGTGATAAATTCCGCAGGACATTATGGTCAGACAAAACCGGGAGCGTATCTGGAAGCGGGGCTGAACCTATTGATATCCGTCGCGTCTGTGCATAAATATGGGATCTGCGGCGTTGCCGCGGGAACTATGACGGCCATGATGGCTAGGACGGTATACACAGCATGGTACCTGTCAAGAAATATATTAAAGCGGAGCCTTTACAAGTTTATAAAAAGCACGGGCTTGAATTTTGCTGTCTCGGTCATTACTGTTTTCGTAATAAGCCGATGTACGGAGGTGGCTTCTGACAGCTTTATAAATTGGGGTATAGATGCCGTTGGGGTAAGCGTTGCTGTGTTTGCGGTGCTTGCGGTATTGAGTTTTGTGGTAAATAACAAAGTATATATTTTATTGTTAAAACGGTTAAAAGCAAGGAGGAGCAGCCATGACTGAGATCAATTTTAAAAGAAGTCTGTTTGGCTATACTAAAAGCAGTGTGTATAACTATATAACGGAACTGAACCGTGAGTTCAGCCGTAAAATGGAAGAAGTGAGCGCAGCTAATCATGAATTGACACAAAGATGCAGCGAGCTTGAGAGCGAGGCTGAGCAGACCGGCAGCAAAGAGACGGAGCTGCTCGATGAGATATCGAAATATATAAGGGAGCAGGATCAACTAAGGGCGGAGCTGGAGGAACAGAAGCGGGTCAACGAAGAGCTCAGAGAAAGGCTCAGTAGCAGTGAAAAAGAGGCTGACCGTATAAAAGCAGCGTTAGGTCAAAGGGATACGGAGCTTTCGGAGCTGCGCAGCATAAACAGCACATATGTGAGTGCGCAGAATGATATCGCGGATGTTATCATTGATGCAAAGCAGTTTGCAAACAGTCTTAAGAGGAAGGCTGAGCAGGAGTATGAGCAGAAAACAGCTCAGAACACAGCAAAGCTGACAGCGGAGGCAAACAGGATCTCCGGATATATAAGCTCCTTGGACGAGCTTTGCGGTACGGTAAGGAAGCTTTGTGATCAGTTTGGTTCTGATATAGAAAAGAAAAAAGAGCAGCTCGAAGAACTTCGTTCAGAGATGGACAGCGGAGAGGCTTGATACATAGTGTGAGACAGGTGAACGCGGATGGATGCCAAGATGCAGACAGCCCGCCGCCTGTTTTTTGTTTGCGTAAAAATGCGGCAAGATCTCAAAAAACTCTTTACAAAACACCTTTTTTGCTGTAAAATATCAATAAAGGCGCAAATACCGTATGACAGCGCCGGACTATACATATCATGGAGAACTCATATGTGTAAAAAGAGTATTGTTTTTTTAAGAAGTAATCCTGTAGATCCCGATTCACGCGTAGAAAAAGAAGTGAATTCATTATTGAAGGCCGGACACAGGATAACTATACTGGCGTGGGACAGAGAAAAGACGTATTCTCCGGCGGCGAACAGGATCAAGCTAGAGAACGGCAGCGCTGATATAGTAAGGATAGGGATAGCCGCGGAGTTCGGAGGCGGTATAAAGAAAAACGCTGTGCCGCTGCTTAGGTTTCAGTGCTTTTTATATAAGTGGCTGGTAAACAACAGCAGTGAATATGATGTTATACACGCATGTGATTTTGATACTGCCTTTGCAGGCAGCAGGGCGGCAAAACGATGTAAAAAAAAGCTGGTCTATGATATTTTTGATTACTATGTTGATTCATTTAATGTCCCGGGCATATTTAGGGGAGTCATCGAGGGCATGGATCATAAGATCATAAACAGCGCGGACGCCGTTATAATATGCAATGAGCAGCGCAGGGAGCAGATCAGGGGGACAGCTCCACATGAGCTGACAGTGATCCATAATTCTCCCGCAAAAACAGATCTGCACAGAGTCTCCGTGCCGGACAGCTCCGTAAAAATAGCATATGTGGGTATTTTGCAGGAAACAAGATTTCTTAAGGAGATCGCGGAAACTGTTTCACAAAGGTCAGACTGTGAACTGCATATCGGCGGATTTGGTATGCTTGACGAATACTTCAAGGAGATGTCGGAGCATTATGAAAATATAATCTATTACGGCAGATTAAAATATTCAGACACATTGAAGCTGGAGGCGGAATGTGATATCATGACTGCTGTCTATGACCCACGTATACGCAATCATTATTATGCCGCGTCGAATAAATTCTATGAGGCGTTGATGCTGGGAAAGCCGATAATCATGGCAAAAAATACGGGGATGTCAGATATAGTTGAAAAATATGATATAGGGGTATGCATGGAATATACCAAAGAGGGATTCAGCGGCGCTTTGGACGAGCTGATCGGAAGAAGAAACGAATGGACCGGGATATCAGAGCGGATGAAGAGACTGTATGAAAGCAGCTATTCATGGGAGACCATGGAGAAAAGACTGGTTTGTTTGTATGATAAGATGTGAGAGGGGAACGGCTTATGAAAAGGACAATATCGGCATTTGCGGCGATCGCGATATTTATGCAGCTGTTTTTTGTGATCCCGGCGGGAGCGGCGAGTGTCGGAGGAAGCTATATATCATCGTCAGGTGCGTGTGTTATGGACTACGACACAGGCGAGGTGCTGTATGAATATAACGGGAATGTTCCGCGTGTGCCTGCCAGCATGACAAAGATAATGAATATGTACTGTGTATACGAGGCTATTGAAAACGGGGAGATCTCACTTGATACGGTAGTGCCGATAAGTGAAAATGTGTATGATAAGTCGCGCGACCCGGTATATCAGAGCGTGCTGCCGCTTTATTACGGTACAACGTATACTGTGGATGAAATGATAGATGTTGTTGTCGCTTATTCGGCCAGCGGCGCCGCGGTGGCGCTGGCCGAGCTTGTAGGAGGCGGGAGCGAGGCGGCGTTTGTGGACAGGATGAACGCAAAGGTCGCCGAGATGGGCATAGACGCTTATTATTATGACAGCTGCGGTATAGCCGACAACGAGGTATCGCCTATCGCTATGGCAACTCTTGCAAGAAATATAATAAGGGATTATCCGGATATTCTCGTCAGGAGCGCTAAGGCATCGGTATATTTTCACGGCAATACTTACAGGACTACAAATCACCTTTTGGACACGTATTATTATTCCGGAGCGGACGGACTGAAAACAGGGACGACGCCGGCGGCCGGCTACTGCTTCTGCGGTACAGCTGTAAGGAACGGCAGGAGGATGATCGCGGTAACGATGAACTCATCATCGACCGGGCAGAGGTTTATTGACACTGCACGGCTTCTGGACTACGGATTTGCCGCGGCCGCCGATAAATATGACAGTATTTATTATACGGAGCTGCGCACCTTTGTAAACGGAGCTGAAATGCCGACATTTATGTACAACGGCAGCACGCCGCATACAGTGATCATTGCGGAGGATCTGAAGGATTACGGATTTAATGTATCATACGATGAAGGAACGGCCACGCTGAATATAGAATATGATTCGGACAATCCGGTAACTCCAATACCGCTTGAAAGCTATAAGGGACTGAGCGGCATCAAGGCATTTACTGTGATGAACAGCGGCGTAACAGTCGTTCTTGATGACGGGCTTACGGAACACAGACTGACTGATGTGTACAATATAGGCGGCTATATGTGCGTGTCGGTGGACGAGTTCAGCGGGATATACGATTTTTTGTGGAGTGAGGCGGACAAGGCGGCGTATATCCAAGCCTCAGTAAAGCAGCCGGAGGGACCGGTGCTCAACGGTGAGCTGCTCACCTCAAAGAGCGCTTATATAATGGACTACGATACAGGCGCTGAGCTGTACAGCTATGACGGCGACACACAGAGACCGGTGGCGTCGATCGCTAAGATGATGTCTGTATATGTGATCCTTGACGCGGTAAGGAACGGAGAGGTCAGTCTTGATACTGTAGTTCCCATAAGCGAAAACGTGTATCAGCTTTCGCGCTTGGAGGATTATAAGATGATGGTCAATCTTGAGTATGACGAGCAGTATACTCTTGATGAAATGATAGATATGATAGTTATAGATTCTGCGGCGGCCTGTGTCACGGCAGCGGCGGAGCTGATATGCGGGAGCGAGGAGGCGTTCGCGCAGCGGATGAACGATAAGGCGAGGGAGATAGGTATCGGCTCTGTGTTCTATAACGGTACCGGAGTTTGTCTTGATCCGGAGACTGATAAGGAAAATCTTATGTCTGCGAAAGAGGTTGCGGTCATGACACGCCGCATGATACAGGATTATCCTGAGATACTTGAGCGGACGAAGCGGGCCTCGGTCGAGTTTCACGGCAGTACATACTATAATCTGAACAAGCTGTTCACCGATCATTATTACGAGGGCGCGGACGGCTTCAAAAACGGTATGACGGAGGCTTCGGGTTACTGTATGTGCGGCACCGCAGAGCGTGAGGGAAAGCGCGTCATAACGGTAACGCTGCCGTCAGAGTCGAATGAGGCAAGATTCACAGATACGATAAAAATGTTCAATTACGGCTTTGAAAAGCTCGGGGTATCGACTCCTGAGGCTGCCGCAGAGCCGAATGAGCCTGTATTTACCGATGCGGATCAGATCAGGATCAATATAGACGGAAATTATGAAATGACATTCCCTGACCAGCAGCCTGTGATAGTTGAGAACAGAGCAATGGTACCAGTAAGAGCTATCATGGAAACTCTTGAAAAAACAGTTGAATGGGATGAGGAAGAGCAGCAGACAATAATAAGCGATGGTACGATAACAGTAAAACTGAGCGCCGGAAACAGCACAATGGTGAAAGAAACCCAAAATCCGCTTGACGGCAGTGTCAGGACTGAGGATATAGAGCTTGACGCGGCTCCTGTGATCCTTAACGGCAGGATGTGTCTGCCGCTAAGAGCTGTTGTTGAGGCGTTCGGCGCGGCAGTTATATGGGAGCAGGATACAGGCACTATACTTATAATCGCGGGAGTTTGTTAAAGAATGACGGATCCGGGGCTTCGGGTTGTCTTTTTGCCCGGCTTGTGGTATACTGTTACTGTGGTCAAAAATAATGAATAGTGTTTCAGAGGTGTTGATATAATTGAAAAAGCATAAATTAACAGGATTTGGACTGCAGCCTGTTATAGCAAAGGAGTTCGATTGGTTTCTGTTTCTGCTAACTGTGATAATAGCGGCATTCGGACTCGTTGTGGTATATTCGGCTACGCGCACTACAGGATCAAATTCAAATATAATCGTTCAGTCCGGAGCGTACTGTCTGGGCATCGGGCTTATGCTCGGCATAACATTCTTTGATTATGAGCAGTTCTCGAACATGGTAAAATATATATATGTATTTGCTTTGTTTATACTGGTCATAGTGCTCATTTTCGGTGAAGGAGAGGAAAGCTGGGGAGCGAGGAGCTGGATACGCATAGGCTCTATAGGCTTTCAGCCGGCGGAATTTGCAAAGCTGTGCTTTGTGCTGACCTTTGCATATCATTTGTCAAAGGTCGAGGACAAGGTAAACAACATAAAGGTCCTCCTTGGGCTTACCGTGCATTTTGCCGTACTGCTGGCGCTAATACTGCTTGAGCCGGATATGGGAAGCGCGATGGTATTTATATTTATGTTTGCCTGCATGCTGTTTGTTGCGAAGCTTTCATATAAATATATAATCCCTGTGCTGGCGTGCGGTATCGTGTCGCTTCCGATAATCTATAATTTCGTTCTGGAGGATTACCAGAGAAAGAGGATAGATGTGTTCTTTGATCCGACAATTGCGCCCGATGCGGAGGGATATAATGTTATCCAGTCAAAAATAGCGATAGGCTCAGGTCAGCTTTGGGGAAGAGGCTACCTTGAGGGAACGCAGAATCAGATGGGACTTATACCATCGAAGACGACAGACTTTATATTCAGCGTTTTATCGGAGGAATTCGGCTTTATAGGGGCAGTAATAGTTGTCATACTGCTGTTTGTGCTGATATATAGGTGCTTTAAGGCCGCTAAGCGGGCTGATAACACGTTCGGAAGATATATATGCGTGGGCGTAGGCGCAATGTTCCTGTTTCATGTATTTGAAAATGTGGGCATGTGTATAGGGATAATGCCGGTAACAGGCATACCTCTGCCGTTTATAAGCTACGGAGGAACCTCGCTGGTCACTAATATGGCCGCTATAGGACTGGTTCTCAGCGTCACATACCACAATAAGCCGCGCGCGCGGGTAGAGGTATATTAACAGCAGGATATAAAAGGGACTGAGTCAGAAAAACACCGGCATATGCTGACGTTTGGATCAGGCAGTCCCTTATTTGTACAAAAATAACGGATATTTGCACAAAAAAACATCTAAAAATACTTTAAAAAATGGCTGATGTATGTTATAATAGTTATATATGAATGCAGAGGCTGATAGTGTTTACTGAATGTTTTTAGGGAGTAGAAAGGAGCACTAAAATATGAAAAATACTAAGAGAAACCTTAAGAGGTTAGGGGTAATCTCGCTGGTTCTCGCACAGGTAGCAACAGCTGGAGTTGTGCTGCCGACAACGGCAGGAGCGTTTGCCGCTTCCGCGATCACAAGGAACATGGAAAATCTTGACCGCGGAGTCGTTGCGATAATGACGGAGAACGGGGTGTATCTTTCGTGGAGGAGACTCGGTACTGAAAGCGCGGATACGAACTTTGAAGTATACCGCAACAAGGAAAAGATAACAGAGGGTGCAATAACAAACTATACCGATGCAAATGGTACCATAAACGATTATTATACGATCGTATGCAATGGAACGATGTCTGAGCCGGTGCCGGTTCTCGACAGCAACTATATAGAGATCCCGCTGCAGAACACTCCAGATTATGAGGGAAGCGCAGTTACGAGCCGTGACGGTATTACATACGGCTATTATGCTCCGGGAGACGGTTCATACGGCGATCTTGACGGTGACGGCGAATACGAGATAGTATTCCTCTGGAATCCGTCAGACGCGAAGGACGCGAATGCGGGCGGTCAGACCGGTAAGGTCTATATGGATGCATACAAGCTTGACGGAACGTTTATGTGGCGTATCGATATGGGCTGGAACATACGCGCAGGCGCGCATGATACGCAGCTTTGTATTGCCGATTTTGACGGCGACGGCGCATCAGAGGTCATGGTAAGAACAGCTGACGGTACGACCGACGCTGCGGGGAATGTTATCGGAGATGCGAGCCGCGGAGGTGATTACGAGAACTCGTGGGCGGCTTTAAACGGAGGTAAAAACCTGCAGGGTCCGCTTTACGTGACGGTATTTGACGGCGAAACAGGTGTAGCTCTCGATACAACAGATTATTTTCCGAACAATGTGACGGGTTCAAACTCAGTATCGCTCTCGTTCGGTGATGATTTCGGAAATCGTTCGGAGCGTTACAATGCAACGATCGCATATCTTGACGGACAGTATCCTTCGGCAGTGTTCGGCCGCGGCTACTATATGGGCAAGAACGGGCAGCAGAGAATGGCGGCTGCGGCCTATGATTACAGAAACGGCGAGCTCACTATGAGATGGAGCTTCGATACGAACGACTCCGCAAACGCGCAGTATGTCGGAAACGGTAACCATAATATTGAGGCTGCGGACCTTGACGGCGACGGTAAGGACGAGGTATGTATAGGCGCTACCGCATGGGATGATGACGGAAGCGTATTGTGGTGCACAGGTCTTGGTCATGGCGATGCTATGCATATAGGCGATTTCACGCCTGAGCATGAGGGGCTTGAGGTCCTTACAGCACATGAGGAAGCGGGAAATTCACTTTCTGATCCGCTGATAACGCCGCTTGAGCTCAATAACGCTATAGGAATGGATCCGTCGGCAACAGAGATGAACTGGGGACTTACGCTCCAGAGCGCGTCAACAGGTAAGTTCATACAGGCTTATCAGGGAGCCAAGGATACAGGCCGCGGTATCATAGCAAACATCGGCTACGGTGATTCCTACTATGTAATGTGGGGTGCCGCGAGCACGGGCTATCATGATAATGAGGGCAATGACCTCGGAGATCTTGGAATGGCAATGAACGGACGTATCTATTGGGACGGCGACCTTCAGGATGAGCTTCAGGATCACAGAGGCGCAGGTCAGGATATCGTTATATCAAAATGGAATGATTCCGCTAAGCAGGTAGAGGATCTGTTTGTTCCGGAGGGTACGCACTCGATCAACTCGACTAAGGGTAACACGAATGGTCAGGCCGATCTTATAGGCGACTGGCGTGAGGAATTTGTTACCTATGTTACTACCGGTGAGGAAAGCGAAACAGAGCATACCACTGTTAAGGGTTCCTTCAATAAGGATATCCCTGTTGATATAGTAAGAACAAAGTACAGCTATTCGCTTAGGATATATACGACAACTATCCCGACAGAGTATAACTTCTATACGCTTTCACACGATGATGTATACAGAAATTCATCAGGCGCTTATAACAACTGTTATAACCAGCCGCCGCATATAAGCTGGTACATGAACGATGCGATAGAAAATTCGGAGTACACAACTCAGCCGGACGCTAATATAAAGCTTGTTTCAAACAATTATAAGGCAACGGCATTTGATGCAGCGGCTCTTCCGGATCAGGGCTCTGGCAGAGTATGGGATCCGACAGGCGGTTCCGGCGAGACTCCGACAGATCCTGATACACAGGGCGGAGACATCAACGCTCCGGATGCTGTAGGCGGTATCACGCAGGCAGCAGGCCTCGGTTATTTCTATGACTGTGTAAATCACTGGTCAAGACCGAACATCGATACACTCTATTCAAGAGGTGTAGTTGAAGGTGTATCTGAGAACATGTTTAATCCTGAGGGAACTATAACAAAGGGCGAATTCATAAAGATGATCGTTCTGGCGGCAGGTCTTGAGGTAGGTTCGGTTCCGGACGGCGCTAACTGGGCAGCTCCGTATTATGCGGCAGCAGTTAAGGCCGGCATGATCCCGTCGGGAATGGATCTTAAAGCGACAGAGCTTGATCAGGTGATAACCCGTGAGGAGATGGCGGCGCTTGTATGCAAGGCTGCAGAAGCGAATGGCAAGACGATCGATTCGACAGCGGTATCCTTCACAGACGCGGATACGATATCGGATTGGGCAGTAGACTATGTTTACGGTGCTGCAAATCTCGGTATAATAGACGGTTATGACGATCAGTCATTTAAGCCGCAGGGAACAGCTACACGTGCAGAAGCGTGTGCTATGGTTGCAAGACTTATCGTTCAGCTATAAGTATTCATATTAATTGCGAAACCGCCGGTTTACGGCGGTTTCTGCGTAATGAAAAAAGGGTACGGCCAATGTACTCAGTACATTGACCGATACCCTTTTTTTAGTTTTTGCGTTTATTTTGTTGAGGCAAATTCCTGGACCCAGTATATGCCGTAGGTCCCGCCGCGGACAAAGGATATCCCTGTCTCGTTAAGCTTTGGATCAAGGATATTCTCCCGGTGCGATGGGCTGTTCAGCCATGCCTCCACAACGCTTTGCGGGTCGGGCTGCCCTGCTGCTATATTCTCGGCGGCTGCGGCATAGCGTATGCCCATGTTCCTCATGCGTTCAAACGGTGTGAGTCCTTCTGGTGTATCATGTGAAAAATAGTCACGCTCAGCCATATCGGCACAGTGTTCATATGCCGCGGCGGCCAGATCGCTGTTCCATACAAACGGCCGCAGACCGTAAAGGCTTCGCTGTTCATTTATAAGCTCCAGAACAGCATATTGCCAGCCTGAGCAATCGACAGCGATATCGCTTGTCAGGTATACTGTGTTGCCGGAAACGCTTACCTCGGCGTCAAGAGCCGAAGCGGCAGCGGAAAGCGGTATAGTAAAAATGCCGTCAGAAATGGATATGTCTCCGTCTGTTATATATCCGATATTATTAATGTATATGCGTCTGTTGTCCGCAAACATAGTTATTTTAAGGTCAGAACTGAATGCTGTAACGCGGCATTCATCCGGAAACCATTGTACTGTAAATCCGGCGGCTTCAAAAAGAGTGCGTGCTGATATCTGTATATTGCCGATATTGCTGCCGGAAACTATGCAATTTACCGGAGTGCCGTTCAGGATGATACGATCGTCCGCGGCTGCCGCAGCAGTGCTTCCGAAGCATATTGCCGCGGAAATAATATATGGTAGAAAACACCTCATCAATAAGTCTCCCGTCAAAGAAATCTGTATACAGATATTATTATACACCATTTTTCATCAATAAACAATACTAAAAATAAAAAAAGCTGCGGTACACGGAATAAAGATCCATGCCGCAGCTTTTCCGAAAAGAAAAATGTAAGATTTACTTCATTTTCTTTTCGTACTCTTCAACCATCTTTTTGACCATGTGACCGCCTACAGAGCCAGCCTGCTTTGAGGTAAGGTCACCATTGTAATTCTGATTGAGATCTACGCCCATTTCGCGCGCAGCTTCCATCTTGAACTGCTCAAGAGCAGCCTTTGAAGATTTCTTAGCCATGATATTTCTCCTCCTTATTTTTCGTGGGACTGTTTTCCCAACTATAGCTTTTACAATTAAGGAGAATATATAACAGGTATATTTCGGAAACTGTCAGTTCATAATGATCTCATTTGAAAGCAGCTCACTGCATCTTTGCCTGAGCTGAGGATATCTGCCTAGTCCGTTGCTTATGATAAGCTTTGCAGCCTCCTGAGAAAGACGCAGTATATTCCGGTCCTCAAACAGGTTTGCGATCTTCATTTCCGGCAGCCCGTGCTGACGCGTGCCGAAAAAATCACCTGGACCGCGCAGCTTGAGATCCTGTTCGCTTATATAAAATCCATCGTTTGAAATACACATGGTATCCATACGCTTTTTTGTGATCTCGTTGTCGCTGTCGGTTATGAGTATGCAGTGCGCCTGATCTCCGCCCCTGCCTACCCTGCCGCGCAGCTGATGAAGCTGTGACAGCCCGAAGCGTTCCGCATTTTCTATCACCATTATATTTGAATTAGGCACATTGACTCCGACCTCGATAACGGTGGTCGCGACAAGCAGCTGGATGCTGCCGGAAACAAAGCTCTCCATTACCTCGTCCTTGTCCTTGGCTTTCATTTTGCCGTGCATGAGACCTGTCCTTATATCAGGATAAGCCTCTGAAAGCTTGACGGCAAGCTCCTCGGCATTTTTCAGATCGCTGTTTTCCGTTTCGGCTACGAGAGGGCATACAACGTATGCCTGCATACCGCCGCGGATATTGTCAGCGACAAAATTATATACTCTTTTTCGCATACTGCCGCCTACAGAATAGGTTTTAACCGGCTTTCTGCCTGGCGGAAGCTCATCGATCACGGATATATCGAGATCGCCGTAAAGTATAAGAGCAAGCGTACGCGGTATAGGAGTAGCTGACATTATCAGCATATGCGGATCTGAGCCCTTTGCAAGCAGCTTGGCGCGCTGCTCAACGCCGAAACGGTGCTGCTCGTCCGCAACAACAAATCCGAGCCGGTCAAATTCAACGCTGTCCTGGATAAGAGCATGTGTTCCTATAACCACATCCGCAGTCCCGGAGGATATGGATCCGAGCACAGCGCGTTTTTCCTTCGCGCTCATGCTGCCTATGAGCAGAACAACGCTTATTTCGCTTTTTTCAAACATTTTTGAAAGCGATTCGTAATGCTGGCGTGCGAGTATCTCTGTGGGCGCCATCATTGCGGTCTGATACCCGTTTTTTACTGCCATATAAATAGCAGCGGCGGCAACGGCCGTTTTTCCGGAGCCGACGTCACCCTGAACCAGTCTGTTCATTTGTCTGCCGGATCTGCAGTCACGGCATATCTCATTTATCGTGCGCTTCTGCGCGCCTGTAAGCTCGAACGTCAGCGTATCGGTAAAGCTGCGTATACATTTCACATCATCAAAAACAATGCCGGTATTGGATCGGCTCTTGTCCTTTCGTTCATTCAGAGCAAGCTGAAGTATAAGCAGCTCTTCAAAAACAAATCGCTCGCGTGCTATATTATAGCTCTCAAAATCGGACGGAAAATGTATATTCTGCATTGCAAAATTTATCTCGGCTATTTTGTACCGGTTTCTTATCTCATCAGGGATATATTCCTCAAGTCTGCCGGCCTCCTTGAGCGCAAGCTCCATAGCCGATTGCACTATTTTCTGCGAAAGTCCCTTTGACAGCGGGTATATAGGGATGATCTTGCCCATAAATCTTTCGCTTCCGGCTTTTTCGTATACGGGTGCAACGATCTGGAGCCGTCCCTGCTTGGAACGTGATATTTTTCCGAAAAAAATGTATTTCTCTCCCTCGCGGAAATTATTTTTTACATATTTGTTGTTGTACCATATAAGGCTTATCATCCCTGACTCGTCAAAGACCTGCATGGATGAAATGAGCATATTCCGCCGCACATACCGGTCTGTCGGTAAATTATAGACCGCCGCGCATATGCATACCGTTTCGCCCTCGATACATTCGGAGATCTGTTTTATCTTAGAACGGTCCTCATAAGAGCGCGGAAAAAAATACAGCAGATCACGGACCGTGCCAATGCCCTTTGCGGCGAATTCGGCGGCTCGTTTTTCGCCGACGCCCTTTAGATATCTGATAGGAGAATAGAGTCCCATTTCAGCGCCTTCCCGGAACGTCAACGCCCTCGACGCGGACGATGACGCGGCTGACCGGTATCCCCATATTCTCCTGAAGCTCGCTGCGAACCTCCGAGGAGATCTTTTTGCATACCTCGCCCGCGTTTATCCCGTAGCGGCATATAACATATATCTCGATCATAAACCCGTCCTCGGTCTTATTGAAATATACTCCCTTTGTACCGCCGGAGCCTAAAAAGATGCGGGTGATATCTCCGCGTCTGCTTTTCTCCGCCATCCTTACAATTCCGTCGGTGTTTTTTGTTATATATTCTACTGTCTGCATAGCCGCCTTTTGTGAAACGGTAACTGTGCCGAGATCCTTTTCGTGCTTCATGGCGTTCTCCTTTCCGTATACGGATATGGAGGTATAACGGTCAGCTGTTCTCGCTGCCCATTATATCGAAATTCCGCATAACTTCCTTACGTTTTTCTATTGCGTACTGTGTATAGTACCGGTGCGTTACTTCAATGTTCCTGTGTCCCATAAGCTCTGCTACCATTTTTATATCCACTCCGTCCGCTATCATGTTGCAGGCGAAGGTTCGCCTTAACGCGTGCGGATGCATCTTGTCTGGATCGGTTATTCCGGCAGCTATACAGTATGTCTTAAGATTTTTTTCTACCGACTGCGGGCTGAGCCGTTTTCCGTTCCGGCTTATAAAAAGCGCGTCCTTGTCCTTGACGTTCTCCATTTTGAGCCGCTCCTCCATATATTTGAGCATTTCATTTTCAACCTGCAGCGGCATGAATATTTCCTGCTGGCTTCCTCCCTTGCGTGTGACTATAAAGGAGGAGGATTCAAAATCCACATCGTTTATATCCAGATTTACTATCTCGCTTACACGGCAGCCTGTTCCGAGATATGCGGTAAACAGCGCGATATCGCGCTGCTTCCTGTTCAGGTATGAGGCGCGGCTGCGGCCGGTAAAATAATTTTCGCCCTCGTACAGAACGTCTATCAGATTGACAGTGTCCTGCGTGGTAAGAGGACGCTTCATTTTCTGATGAAGCTTCTTGAAGTCGAGCTTATCGGTTATGTTGTGGTCGATATAGTCATTTTTATAGAGATACATATATAGTCCGCGTATACCGGAAAGCTTTCGGTTGATACCGAACTCGCCGTTGCGTCGTATCCTTTTTATTTTCTTCCCGGATGCGGTTATATATTCGCTCTCATATTCGCGAAGATATGCTTTAAAGCCATTGAGATCACGCAGAGTGACCTCTCCCAGCTGCTCCGGAGTGAAATCCTCTATTGCTTCAACGCTGCGGAACTTAAACCGGCGCAGATATTCAAGAAATGTCTTTATGTCAAGGCTGTATCCGATCTGCGTATTTACGCTCTCTCCGTCATATGCGATCTCTATATAGTCAAACACGAAATCGGGCAGCTTGGTCAGTATTTTTGTAAGATCTATATATTTGCTCATTTGAATTTTTTCCTTTTCATTTCGGCAGCCCTGCGGATCAGGCGGCTGCGCGTGTTCAGCTCAGGATTTATTATCACCTCATCAAGCAGCGCTCTGAGCGTGTCGCCTATCTCACGGCCCTGTCTGTAGCCGACTTTCATGAGATCTGATCCGTTAACAACGAGATCCGAGATCCTATAGGGCTGATTTGACGCTATTACCTGTCTGTATATGGCAAGCGCACTGTCTATACGCCTGAGCTTTTCAGGATAGTGCTTCGGGCTTTTCGCCAGATTATCCGCTTTCTGGAGCAGCATCAGTTTTTTGAACAGCTCATCTCCTGTTTTTGACATCATTCTTTTTACAGCTGTAAATGTAGGCTCTACTCTGTAATCATGGTTTTCAACAAGAAGCGTAATATCGCGGATCGAAGCGGAATCCATATGGAGCTTGTACAGAACGTCCATTGCTATCCTGCGGCTTTCGCGGTGGTGTCCGTAAAAGTGGATTATGCCGTTAGCGTCCGTAGACGGACAGCAGGGTTTTCCGGTATCGTGCAGCAGTGCGGCCCACCGCAGCACCAGATCGGGCGGTGTGTTTTTCACAGTCTGCATGATGTGCTCGCCTACATCGTATATATGATATTTATTGCGCTGCGGTTCGCCGAAGCATCTGTCGAGCTGCGGGATGATAAATTTGAGCAGTCCAAGCCTGTGCAGGTCGCGTATGTAGTCCGGATGCTCCGAGAGCAGGATCTTGTTAAGCTCTTCGAGGATACGTTCACGGCTGACCTTTTTTATCAGAACTGCATATTTCCGTATCGCGCGCTCGGTATCTGGCGACATATCGAAATCGAGCGTTGAATGGAACCGTACGGCACGCAGCATCCTGAGCGCGTCCTCTGTAAACCTTTTCTCCGGATCGCCCACACATTTTATAACACGGTTCCTTATATCATCCATGCCGCCGAAAAGATCCAGAACACCGGTTTCCGGACTGTACATCATTGCATTGATGGTGAAATCGCGGCGCATGCAGTCCTCACGCACATCCGTAACGAATTCGACCTTTTCGGGGTGACGTCCGTCGCAGTATTCGCCTTCGCGGCGGAAAGAGGTCACTTCATAGCCGGTCTTGTTATATACGACTGTAACGGTGCCGTGCTTTATTCCGGTGTCGATAGTACGGCTGAATATGCGCTTGATCTCGTCAGGCGGCGCGCTTGAAGCTATGTCGTAATCGTGCGGCGTTTTGCCCATGATAATATCGCGTACAGCGCCGCCTGCTATATATGCTTCATATCCAGCGTTGTTTATTTTTTCTATGACAGATAAAGCGCCTCTGTCAGCTTTAAACTGCATGCTTCCCACCGCCTTTCATTAAGCTTTTGTATATAAGTCATTTTATCACAAAACAGAGCTTAGGTCAATATAAATGTCGGAGATTATAATGGCGCTTTTTATTTCTCAATATTGACATTTGAAGCGTTTTGTTGTATTATATTTATAGGGAAATATGCAGGAAACACAGAGCAGTCGGCACGTTGATCTTAACGTGTTCTATAAGGGTCCGTGTTTCCGAAAACAACTATAAGGGGAATTGAATAATGAAACGAGATGATATCAGATTTGAGCTTAAGCATGAGGTGCTTAAGGAAGTAGCAGAAAATGAATTCAACGGAACACTGAACCGTGAAACGATTGACAGGATCCCGTTCAATATCATTCCGGGAATAACTCCGCGTTTCCGCTGCTGTGTGTATAAGGAGCGCGAAATAATCCGTCAGCGTGTAAGGCTCGCTATGGGAGAGCCTCCGATACCGGAGCATAATGTTGAAAATCTTGCTGTAAATAAGCATGTTGTTCAGATCATACCGGCTGCCTGCGAGGGATGTCCGATCAATCGCTTCCAGGTAACTGAGAATTGCCAGAACTGTATGCAGAAGGCTTGTCAGAAGGCCTGCGCCTTTGGAGCTATAAGCATAACGCCGAAGGGCGCGTATATCGATCAGTCCAAGTGCCGTGAGTGCGGAAGGTGTGCGGAGGCTTGTCCGTATCATGCTATTGCGGATCTCATGCGTCCGTGCAAGAGGAGCTGTGAGGTAAACGCCATATCGATCGGCGGAGACAGACTTGCCTCGATCGACAATAAGAAGTGCATTGCCTGCGGACACTGCGCTGTGGCGTGTCCTTTCGGAGCTATATCTGATATTTCATACATAACTCATGTTATAAAGGAGATAAAGGATCCCAACCGTGTAACGGTCGCTATCCCGGCTCCGGCAGCGGAAGGGCAGTTCGGCCCTAACGCAACGATAGGAAGATTAAAGACTGCGCTTAAGAAGCTGGGCTTTGACTATGTTTACGAGGTCGCTCTCGGCGGTGATCTTGTTTCGATGAACGAGGCAAAGGAGCTTATAGAAAGGAAGAGCGAGGGCAAAAAGATGACTACCTCCTGCTGTCCTGCGTTTGTAAATCTGATAAGAAAGCATTATCCGGAGCTTATGGAGTATGTTTCCACGACAGTATCGCCGATGCAGGCTAATGTGAGATATATCCAGGAGAAGCATCCGGGCGCATATATAGTGTTTATAGGACCATGTATCGCGAAAAAATTTGAGGCTGAGATGATGGAGGCGCCAGACGCTGTAATGACCTTTGAGGAGCTTAACGCAGTGTTTGACGCAAGACGCATAGATCCTTCGGAGTGTGAGGAGGACATAGTTCCGGATGCAACCTCATATGGACGCCGTTTCTCGGCTTCGGGCGGAGTTGCTCAGTCGGTCATAAAGGCGGCAAAGGAGAACGGCTGTATGGATGTAACGGCAAAGCCGTGCTCCGGTGTCAAGGAATGTAAGGTCGCTCTCGCTATGCTCAAGGTCGGCAAGCTGACTGAGGATATAATCGAGGGAATGGCATGCGATGGCGGCTGTATCGCAGGTCCCGGCTCTATCAGCGCACTGCCGCAGCTCAAGGCGGCACGCCTGAAGAAGATAAAGGGCAAGGATGAAGATTCCATAACAGACATGCTCACACATATGGACGCTAATGATGTCGATATGGTAAGAACGAGCTTCGATATGCCGGTGAAATGATGAAAATGAAATAATAAAGTATTTCGATCCTGCGCAATGCGGCGGTATACGCTGTGTTATGCAGGATTTTTTTTAATACCTCTTGACAAGAAGACAATTGTCGAGTATAATAAATATATAAGACAAATGTAGAATGAAGAGAGGTGAAGAGTATCATGAAAAACAGACTTCCGGAAAGCGAGCTTGAGGTCATGCAGGTAATATGGGAGGCGGGAAAAGCAGTGAATACCGACTATATATTACCAAGGCTCAAACGAAGCTGGACGCGGCAGACGGTCCTGAAGCTTCTGTCAAGACTGGAGGAGAGAGGTTTTGTTTCGTATTACAGGGATGGGAAATTCAAGATGTACACGCCGTCAGTGGAAAGGGAGGAATATCTTGAGGCTGAAAGCAGATCCTTCCTTAGCAGGATGCATTTCGGCTCGGTAAAAAATCTGGTGGCTGCTCTTTATAACGGAAGCGCGCTTTCCGACAGTGACCTGGCAGAGCTTGAGGAATATATAAGGGAAAAAAGAGAGGGGATGGATAAGGATGCTTAACGGATTGGTGATAACAACGCTTGCATCTTCGGCGCTGATACTTTTGATACTTGCGCTTTCGCCGCTGATCGACAGATTTCTGAGCAGCCGTGTAAAATATGCGATCTGGCTGGTGATAGCGGTAAGGATGCTTTTTCCGTATATCCCCGCAGAGTCTGCGGCACAGGTCAATATACCGCTGCCGGAGGAGATGTACGTTATAGCGGACAGCGGCGGGATAAGCCTTGGCACCGCGGAGGAAAGCGCTGCGGCTGAGGGGATATCCGCGGGCGTTTCCGATATAGTTCTTGCGGTTTGGATGATCGGAGCGGTATCGTTTTTTACTGTAAATCTGCTGCGGTATCTTATGTTCAGGCGCGGCTTGAAGCCGTATATGATACCGGTTGAAAAGGAGCTCGGTGTGATCGACAACAGCAAGCGGTTCAGGCGGCTCAGGCTGTACCGCTGTGAAAAGGTGTCAACGCCTATGCTCATGGGTCTTATAAAGCCTACGGTACTGATACCTGATATTGATTACAGTGAGGATGAGCTGAAAATGGTGATAGAGCATGAGGCGGAGCATTTCAGGCGAAGGGATATATTGTATAAATTTATACTGGCGGCTGTTAATGCGATGTACTTTTTTGATCCTCTCGTATATCTGATGGTGCGTGACGCGAACGATAATATAGAATATGTGTGCGATGAAAACATATGTGTTGACCGCGGAGAGGACTATAGGACAAGGTATTCGCTCATGCTTCTTAATGCTATGCGCGGAAAACGTCCGGGAATGCTCATAACGGGACTTTCGTCCGCGGGAAGGGCGCAGAAAAGGCGGTTCAGGAACATAAAGCTTATCGACAGAAAAAAGAGCGCGGAAGCGGTCGGTGCAGGATGGATCATAACCATACTGCTGGCGTTCGCGGTAAGCTTCACTTTTGCATTTACAGGAGAGAGAATATCAACGAATGAAGCGGTTATAGGCGGAGCTGACGGCCCTTCGGACATAAGGGTCTCAACAGAGGCGGACGTTTCCGACGCCAGGATATACATTGCGGTCGCCGACGCCGTGATGGGATATAACCGTGACCTGTACACCGGAGGAGAGTGTGGAGCGGAAGGACATATAATATTGGGAACGGAGGACACGAAGGACGGATTTATTGTGTATGCTCTCACCTCATACGGCTCATACGGCTTTGAGGGCGATAAATTTGTGAGAGTATCCGGAAGCGGGTGTGTTCCGGCAGTCATTGCCTTGAAGCCGGCGGAGGAAAACCGTTTTGATGTCGATCATGTAAGGTTCCCGGAGAATGGGGAGGTCTACAGCAGCGCGGTAATGGAGCTGCTGCCGCAGGAATATTGGGATACAGCTCTGGGCGCGGATTTTTATGAAGCTCTTGTGCTTATGGAGCGTCAGTATGCGGAGTCATATCTGGAAAGAACGGGACGCGGCGATATAGAGATAGGATAAGTGATACATTTAATATGAAGAAAGTCAGTACAAACGGGTATTTGTTTGACCGGCTTTCTTTTTTGTTTACTGGAAATCAATGATCTGTCCGAAAGATAGGTCATAAAAATTCAAAGAATAAATGTTTGATTGACATAAATAGCGGAATTTGATATAATTATTAAGTAGAGGGCGTTCGTATTTAGAGCAGACAGCCTCGTTATTGACAGGGAAGGGTGTGACCGCGTATGAACTATGTTGTGCTTGATATGGAGTGGAACGATACACTGCCGAAGTCAAAAAACGACAGGGGCCTTATATTGAACCACGAGATAATACAGATGGGAGCGGCCAAGATGGATTCAAGGCTTGAGATAATCGACACATTCAAAGCAAACATAAAGCCGAGGATATATGAAAAAATAAGAGATGACGTTACGGAGCTTACCGGGATAACTACGGAAATGCTCAGTGAAGGACGCAGAGTGCATGAGGTAATGGAGGAATTCAGGGAATGGTGCGGGGATGATTACATATTTCTGACATGGGGCTCTGAGGATATCCCTGTGCTCAGGAACAATCTTGATTATTTCGGCATAGACAGCAGCTGGCTGGCGTTTTACTTTAACGCGCAGGCACTGTTCAATATGCAGACAGAAAATAAGGGGCGTGCGTACAGTCTTGAATATGCTATGGAATTCTGCGGCATCAACGAGGACTGCAAAATGCATGACGCTCTGAATGACGCGGTCTGCACCGCCAAGGTGTGCGCTAAATTTGATATAGAGGACGGGATAGTAAGGTGCGATGAATACAGCGGCACAGAATTCGGGAGGATAGATGTGCCGATGAATATGCGCCGTGAGATAAGCTTCGGCTTCAGATCTATGCGTGATGCGGTAGAAAGCGGCTTTGCCGCGCCGGTCTGTCCGGAGTGCGGGACGGAGATAGAGGATGTGATCTGGTACCGTGTCAGCGGTGAAAAGGTGATCGCCGACGGCTATTGTCCTAAGCATAACGACTATGCCGTGGTCATAACACATAAGAAGCTGTCGGATAAAAATTCGGAAACGACAAAAAGCACGTATACGATAGACAGGATAAACGAGGCGTACTTTGACTTTGTCGAAGGACGCGCCGAGGAGATAAGCAGAGAGGAACTATAGCGGAGGGCGTATGCCCGGAGGTCACGGAGGTATGATATGCCGGTAGAGATAATAACCGGTCAGATAGGATCGGGAAAAACGGAGTATTGCATAAACGGGATAAGGGAGCTGCATAAGGCGGAGCCGCAGGCGCGGTGTGTGATGCTGGTTCCGTCACACTATTCCCATGAAACCGAAAAGCTGCTGATAGACGAGTTCGGAGGAACAGGGCTGAATAATATTGAGGTAACATCCTTCGAAAAGCTGGCTCGTACACTTATGAGCGGTACCGAGCGGTATTTGGCAGCGCCGGGCAAGCAGGCGCTCATCTGCCGCGCTGTGGATATGTGTCTTGACGAGCTTGAAAAACGCCACGGAGAATTTGACAGCAGACTTATAGCAGCTGTCAGGAAGCCTGGATTTTTGGATATCGCGTCATCGCTGGTAAGCGAGCTAAGGCGGTATATGATCCCGGCAGAGGAGCTAAGGGCTAATGCTGAGAATATCGAGAACGGCATCCTCAGGCAGAAGCTGGAGATAACGGTGCTTATAGCTGAAAGCTATGATAAGCTTATGAGCGGCACGGATTATGCTGACAGCGATGAGGATCTGCTGCGTGTCGCGGACTCTGTGGGAGAGCTTTATGACCGGAACACGCATATATGGATAGATAAATTTGATGAATTTTTGCCGCAGCAGGCGGAGGTAGTGCGCTCGCTCATAGATCTTGGACTTGATATAAGGATCACCTTTAATGTCTGTCCCAATTATGAGGATACGTATTACGGGACGGTATCTGCGATAGAAAAGCTGAGGGAGTATGCGCCGGAAACTCGGCTGACACATCTTGAAGGCGGCATGCGGCATCTTTCAGCGCGCCCCGATCTGCGGTTTTTGTTCACAACATGGTTTGACCGTGATGTGTACACGGGCAGGGTAGAAAATGCCGAGGTGTTTGAGGCAAGGGATACGTACTCGGAGATAGAGCATATAGCCTGCCGGATACTCGATCTTGCGCGCGAGGACAAATACAGGTTTCGGGATATGGCGGTCATATGCGGCGACCGTGACGGCTGCGCACATATAATAAAGGCGGTATTTGATGAATACGGCATACCATACTATTCGGATGAAACGGTATCTATCGCGGATCATCCTATAGCGATGCAGATACTGTCGCTGTTCGATATAATAGAGCATGACTGGGACTATGCGTCCATGTTTGAATACCTGCGCGCTGGCTTCGTATACACGGGGGAAAATATCGGAGGACGGCTGCGATACAGGCGTATACCGGACAGCGATATAGACGCGCTTGAAAATTATGTTCTGAAATATGGCATCAGAGGCAGGAACAGATGGAGCAGACCGTGGAATAAAGGGCATAGGAATGTAATAGAAGAAGCGTTCGGTCAGGGTACTGATGAGGTGCAGAGCGCGGACGAGCAGGCCGAGAAGCTGAGAAAGCTGGTGGCCGAGCCTATACTCGGCTACTGCGAGGCGGTCAAGGAGTCGAAGACTGTAAGCGATCACTGCCGCGCGCTTTACAGCTTTATAGAAAGCATAGACCTGTACGGCGGACTGAAGGCGGAGCTTTTGGGCATGGCGGTAAATATGGCTACGGCTGACGCGCAGCGGTTCGGACAGATATGGAATCTTGTTCTTGACGTGCTGGATCAGCTCAACACGGCTCTGGGAGAAACAGAAACGGACCGGAGCGGATTTTTCGGATATATGCGCGCGGCTATGACAAAGTGCGAGATACGCACCATACCATCCGGCGTGGACAGGGTGTTCATAGGCTCAGTGGAAAAGAACCAGTCCTCGAATGTAAAGGTGCTGTTTATGGCCGGTGCTGTTACAGGCACGTTCCCGTCGGAGAGCGGGATAGAGGGGTTCCTGTCGAATTCGGACAGGGAGTATCTTGACAGCGTAAATATAAAGCTTGCTCCTACGACTGTGAAAAAGGCGGAGAAGCAGTATCATCAGGTATATAAGGCGCTGAGCGCCGTAACGGACAGGCTGTGCGTAAGCTATACCGTGCAGACACCGGAGGGGAGATCATGCAGGGCGTCGCAGACAGTGCTTGACATATGCGCGAAGCTGAAAGAGATAAAGCGTTATACGGATTCGGAGCTTAAAGCGGAGGAGGATCACAGGCTGTATATCTCAACGCCTAAGGCCACGCTTCATAAGCTGCTGATCCATTCAAAGGCGCATCCTCTGTGGAAGCACGTAAGCGACTGGTTTTATGAGCATGGCGAGTGGCGCGGGAGGATGTTCGCGGTGAGCCGTACAAAAAAGAGCTTTGCAAACAGAGAGATAAGCCTGTCTCCGAAGCTGGCCGGGCAGATGTATAAGGGACAGATAATGTACAGCCCGACACGTCTGAATTCATATGCGCAGTGTCCGTTCAAATATTTCATGGAATACGGGCTGAGGGCAAAGCCGCGCGAGGAATGGGAGCTGAGCGCGGCGGACACCGGAACGTACGCGCATGAGCTGATACGCAGGCTGTTCGAGCAGGTGGAGTCCGATCCGCAGCTTGACTGGGACAGCGTGACCGATGAACAGTGCGCGGCTATAATAGATCTGGCGGTAGCGGAGAGCAATGAGAGGATACTCGGTTCCGGCATGACCGACCGCGAACAGACCGCAAGTGTGCTGCGGCGCACCGGCGCGGCGGCTAAGGAGGCGGCGAAGGCTGTGCGCAGAAGCATCGCCGCGGGCTCATTCAAAACGGAGTCATATGAAATGAGCTTTGAAACGGCGCTTTCAGAAACGGCCGGGATAAAGGGCACTATAGACAGGCTTGACGTTTGCCGTCATGACGGACGCACCGAATATAGGATAATCGACTATAAAACGGGGAAAAAGGATTTCAAGCTTACTGAGATATACAACGGGCTTTCCATGCAGCCTGTGATATATGCGGTAGCGGTATGTATGCTGAATGAGGGCGCGGAGATCTCCGGTACTTATTACAGTATCGTCCGCAACGATTTTGCCGTTTTGACTACGAGCAACGGAGCTGCACAGATAGAAAAGAAGCTGAAGGAGAACACGCGGATAAGCGGCGCTACCTTCGTAGATGTGGACAAGGACGGAAATATAGACGAGGCATCGCTCGAAAGGATCGAAGCGGCGGAGAATAGGGAAGGGATATTCTTCAAGCCCGGCAAGGGCGGAGCTGTGTCGATAGGCGGCAATCTGAGAAGCATGGCGGCGGGACGCAGGCTGATGGATATCACAAAGGAAAAAATAATAGAGACCGATAGACGTATACGCGGCGGTGATATAGCGATATCTCCGGCAGTGACCGGTTATAACAGCACCGCATGCGGCTACTGCGAGTATGCGGCGGCATGCAGGTTTGACGATCCGCTGAAATGCGGCCGTGATGTGACAGGGAATGACGATGACATATGGAAAATTCTTGAGGAGGATGAGTGATGGGCTGGACCGGCGAGCAGCTTAAGGCGATAAATGATGATACAGGCAGCGGGAATATACTCGTTTCCGCGGCGGCGGGATCCGGAAAGACGGCGGTGCTGGTAGAGCGTGTTCTGAGGAAGATACTCACAGGCGCGGCCTCGGTGGACAGGCTCCTTGTTGTCACCTTTACGGAGGCGGCGGCGGCCGAGATGCGCGAGAAGATAATAAAGCGGCTCATAAAGGAGCTGAACAATACGGAGCGGAGCGCTGCGGAGCTGCGTATGCTCAGGGATCAGGTACACCTTGCGGAATCGGCAGATATAATGACGATAGACGCGTTCTGCAGCAGGGTGGTGCGGAACAATTTCCACGTGCTCGGAACGGATCCGAACGCGTCCATAGCTGATCAGGCAATGGCGGATATGCTGCGTGCCGAGGCGGTGAACAACGTGTTTTCAAGACTTTACCGCACTGAGGACACGGATGAGAGATCACGGTTTTCACGGCTGATCGAGGCATATGCGTCCGACAGGAATGACGATGGGCTTATCGAGCTCATATATGCGGTGTATAATTTCATATCCTCGTTTGCCGAGCCGGAGGCTTGGCTGGAGGAGGCGGCGGAGGTTTACCGGCGTCCGGTAAAGGAGCTTCCGTATGTGCGGTATATGATGGATGTTTCGCTGCGCGCTGCGGAGAGCTGTGCTGCGGCGGTGCGGGAATTTACGGACGAAGCCCCGTCAGAGACGGCGGCGGAGTTTGCCGAAGCTTTAGCGGAGGCGGCAGCGGCATTTCTGGACGCCGGTACATGGGATGAGATATATGAAACATATATTGAAAGGATCAAAAAGAGCCGGAAAAAGAACGCGCCTGTTCCGGTCACTGAAACGGAACCGGATGAGAGCATACCCTTACCGGAACGGGAAAGGCTAATATATATCCGTGACACGTTCAAGGCGGGTATCATGCAGGGAGTGACTGTTCCGTTTGCAAAGATAGAGGAGCAGTGCGACTGTGAAAGACTCGCCGCAGAGGCGGAGGACATAGTATGGATAGTGAAGGAGTTCATGAAGGAGTTCCGGCGCATAAAGGACTCGCGTTCACTTTGCGAGTTCAGCGATATAGAGCATCTTGCATACGAGCTGTTCAGCTGCCATGAGGATATACGAGCTCAGTACATGGATAAATATGACGAGATACTGATAGATGAGTATCAGGATACGAATGGGCTGCAGGATTCGATCTTCCGGCTGATCTCGAAGAATAATATATTTATGGTCGGGGATCTGAAGCAGAGCATATACAGGTTCAGGGGCGGAGATCCGTATATTTTCAAGAGCAAAAGCGAGCAGTATGAGGACAGCATTACGGAGGATATAAAAATAACGCTTTCTCAGAATTTCCGGAGCCGTATGGAGATACTGGACAGTGTGAATGATATATTCGGCTGTATCATGTCTGATAAGGCAGGTGATGTTGATTACAGAGGCAGCGAGAGGATAGTCCGCGAAAAAGAGCGCGATTATTATCCGGAGGAAGGCTCAGGTGCGGTCTCAGAGCTGCATTGCATATTGGTCGAGCCGTCATCGGGCGCGGACAAGGGCGAGGAGGAGATCAGGCTTACCGCTGAAAAAATAAGCGGCCTGTTAAAGTCCGGAATGTTCGTGTATGATAAGGACACCGGCGAATGCCGTCCGATACGGAAAAAGGATATAGTCATACTGGAAAATTCGGTGAAGAAAAATGGCGAGACTATAGTCAAAAAGCTCGGTGAATACGGGATAGACGCGTATGTTGAAAATGAGATGTTTTTTGACAGGCGCGAAATAAAGATAATGCTTGCGCTCCTGTCGGTGATAAATAATTTTAAACAGGATATCCCGCTTATAAGCGTGATGCGCTCTCCTATCGGCGGGTTCACGGATGACGAGCTTGCAAGGATAAGGCTGGCGTACCGCAGCGGCGCGTTCTCGGACGCGCTGGAGTCGTATGCGGCGCGCGGAGGAGCGTATCTTATACGGGGAAGGTATTCGTACCGCTCAGGAGCGCTCGTTTCCGTCAGGACGGGCCGGAGCAGGAGGCTGCGCGGAAAATGCCGCGCGTTCTGTGCCGATATACGCAGATGGCGCTCATATGTACGCAGTAAGTCGGTGGCGTCGCTGATCTGGGCGGTGTATGAGGAAACGTATTTTTATGATATGATGGGCGCGATAGAGCAGGGCGAGGAAGCGCAGCTGAATTTAAGGCTGCTGTATGAGCGTGCAAAGCAGTATGAAAGCGCCGGATTCAAGGGACTGTTCAACTTTATAAAGTATATAGGCAGCCTTGAAGACCGGGATAAGGATATAGCCGGCGCTGCGCCGGTAGGTGAAAATCATGATGTTGTGCGAGTTATGACGATCCATAAGAGCAAGGGTCTGGAATTCCCGGTCGTTTTCCTGATAGGCGCGGGCAAGCAGTTCCCTGCGAGACGGGATTCCGGCGTTATAGCTATGCATAAGGATCTCATGCTTGGTCTGCCTTATATATATTATGATGCTCATTATATGAAAAGCAATATAATAAAAGATCTCATAAAGGAAGTAAACAAGCGGGAGCTGGCGTCGGAGCGTATGCGGCTCTTGTATGTAGCGCTGACGCGTGCAAGGGAGCGCTTGTTTGTGATAGTAAGTGAGAATGTAAAAGACGGTGTAACGGAGCAGGAGAAAAAGGCGTTATGGGAAGGTCAGCTGTTCGGAGGCAAAATGCTTCCCTCGGAGGCGCTCTCGGCAAAGGGCTTTTTCAGCTGGATCTGCCCGGCGGCGTACATCAGCAAAAGAACGTGGCGCGTGGAATTCCATACTCCGCATTCTGTGCGGGAGGAGGCTCCGGAACAGGAGGAAGAAACGTATGAGGAAAGCGGGGAGCTTAAAAGGGCCGTATATGAAATACTCGATTATTCGTATCCATATCCGGAAAGCAGCGGTGTTCCCTCTCGGACTTCCGTAACGCAGCTGAAGGAAATGGAGATAGAGCGCGGCGATATATATGAGCCAAACAGCCGCAGGGAGTCCGGAAGCGGCGATATCGCGGAGCTTATGTTTTCGCCGCTCCATGCCAAGCCTGCGTTCATGAGGGAAAAGGGCGACAAGCCTGCGAATGAGATAGGAACGCTGTATCATCTTATCATGTCAGAGCTGGATATGGAGCTTGTGCGCAGAGAGGGCGCGGACTGTGTGGAAGCTGAGCTTGAACGGCTGACGGAAAGCGGCAGGATAAGCAGTGAGGATCTGAGGTATATAGAGACGGAAAAAATAAAGCGGTTCATTGAAAGCGGATTGTGCAGGCGTATGCTGGCATCAGATGAGCTGAGACGTGAAGCTCCGTTCCAAATAAACATACCTGTATCGGAATATGACCCGTCCATAACAGACAGCAGCGGCGACACCGTTATCCTTCAGGGTATAATCGACTGCTTCTTTATGGAGAACGGCGGATATGTGCTTGTCGATTATAAAACGGATAAGATAGGCAAGGGCGGAGCGGAGCAGATCCGCCGCCGTTATGAAAAGCAGCTGGAGCTGTATGAAAGGGCGATAGAAAGCCTCACCGGAAAAAAAGTAAAGGAAAAGCTGCTGTATCTTTTCGACAGCGGAGAAACGGTGTGATCACCAGAAAAGCATAATAAAATCATGACAATGTATTGACAATAGACGTATAATATTATATAATATAACAGAAGGGAGCGAACTGTTATGAATAATACGAGTATGACTATAAGAACAGACAAAGAAATAAAGCATAAGGCGCAGCAGATCTTTTCAGAGCTTGGAATGGATATGAGTACGGCTGTAAATATTTTTTTGAGACAGACCATAAGGTTAAACGGAATGCCGTTTGCGGTCACACTTGACACTCCTAATCGCGAGACCATAGCGGCATTTGAGGAAGGCGAAAAAATGCTGCACGATCCTGAAGCTCCGAGATTTTCAAGCGTTGACGAGCTTTTTGCGGAGCTGGACAGCTGATGAAATACGAGATACAAAGAACAAATCAGTTTAAACGTGACTACAAGCTGGCAAAAAGCCGCGGCTGTAACATGGAGGAACTTAAAGCGGTAATTACAATGCTGGCAAACGGGATTGCATTGTCAGAAAAATATAAAGATCATTCTCTGAGCGGGAAATATTCCGGTTACAGAGAGTGTCATATTCGGCCGGATTGGCTTTTGGTCTATAAGATAACAAGCTCATTATTGATCCTGACATTGGAGAGGACCGGGAGCCACAGCGATATATTTTGACTGTTTGTCGATGAATGAAGGATAGAGGAGACTTATGGGAATAGAGAATTACGGAAAGATCGAACAGGGGCGGCATAAAAAGCTCAGGCGCAGGATCACAGCGGTTATAATAGCCGTTATTGCGGTGATAGTATTTGCGGGAGTTATCGGGATCCTTGCAGGTGATACTGAGGGCTACAGAGAGAGCGTTGCGTCAATAAAGGAAAATCACGAGCTGAAAGCGAGGATCGCTGAGCTTGAAGAGCAGGTCGGAGAGCTTCAGTCGCAGCTTGCAGAGCGTGATGATTTTATCGCGTCAATGCCAACAGTTGCGCCGACGCCGTACGCGCCTCAGCAGAGCGAGACGCCGGACAGCATGGAACCGGCGGCAGGTGTGCTTGAATCGCCGAGAGATTGATAAAAAAAGGCATTCGGATCCAATTTGTGGCTTTGAATGCCTTTTTTTGTTGCGTAAATTTTGACTGTAATGATAAATATATCAAAAATCAGTCAAAAACAGCAAATAATCCGTTTTTATGCCATGGAATTATTGACAAAA
>CAJFVT010000057.1 GCA_904420525.1 uncultured Clostridia bacterium
CGTTCCATTGGTCTTTGAAAGTCCAAACTTGATATTTACTATAAGATTCTTGTCGAACACGTTTGTAGCTACTGACTTGTAATACTCATTCCTGAAATTCGCAAGCTCCGGATATTTATCTCCGAATACAGGATTTGCCGCGTATTTCTCGGCCAGCTCTACTCTTTCCTTTTCCTCCGTATTCGTCATATCCCATGTAGCTCCCGGAGTATACGTATCCCATCCGCGGAATGTAGCAGAGCAGTCAACAAATATGTTTCCGGTTATCTTATTTTCGTTACCCTGAGCTGTGATACCTATAACATTATTTGCCCCATCTGTTCCTATGTTGGCAAATACATTATTATATATCTGCAAAGCATGACCATAGTTATCAGTTCTTATACCGCAGACATTGAGCTGCTTCGTATACTCTCCTACAGGGAATATACCGATATTATAGATATAGTTGTTTTTGATAACAGTTCCGCGCCACTGCGGCATATATTCATTTCTCGTATAGATAGCATCCATGTCGAGACATTCCTTTACCGCGTCATGGATCTTATTATATTCAATAATATGATCATTGCCGTGGTAATTGAATATACAATGCGGCGCGTCATACAGATCATTATAGGCTACATGAATTCCTACTCCGTGCATCGCTATAGCCGGAACATAAGCCTTCTGCAGGTAACCTACCCTGTGAATGTTATTGTTCATGATCGTGTTATCACTCGGTGTTAATGTTTCAAGATCTCCGCCGCGCAGATACAGACCCGTACCGCCTATATTCTTTATATGGTTGCTTTCAAGATGAACGCTCGTTCCGTTTATTATTATGCCTCCGGAACCGAAGTTGAATATATTACAATTCTTTACTTCTATATGATTAACTCCGTCGCCCTCATCTAAGAAGCCGTCCCATACATGTCCTGGGAATACCTGAGCATCCTTGTAATTCTCAATATCAGCAATGTATACTGAATTATCAGAGCTCTTATCAAACATTTCATTATCAAGAGATACTCCTCGGTCATTTACCATCCAGTCATAGAAGCTTGGTATGCTGTATCCGGCACTCGTTCCAAGAACCGCATAGCCGCGTCCGCCCTTCATTGTTATATTGCTTACTGTTACATAAGAAGCCCCGTTGAAGTTGAATACCGGCGTCTTGAGAGCAGACAGCCCTACCTCATAATCTCCGCTCTGAAAATCATCCGGCGCGTAATAATACAGTTTGCCCGTTTCACGGTCTATATAATACTCGCCCTCCGTGTCAAGCTCCTCAAGCAGGTTTTGTCCGAAGAACCAGCCGTTCGTATAGTAGGTGTTTATACGTCCCTCTTTTATCGTCACCAGCTTCTTTGAAGTATCGATTTTTTCTATCGGATACGTGTTGTTCTCATAGTTGATGGATATAGTACCGGTGATATAGCCGTCCTTTGCATCCTTCCACTGTGAAACTCTGTCATCTGTATAAACAAATCCGAAATTATCAGCATCGACATTATCCGTCGGCACAGAGATAGAACCGCTGTTCGGATAACGGGCAAGAGTCTGATTTTCATCGTTCACGATAAGCTCCGCCTGCGCATAGCGTCCTTTGTTAAAGTAATGATAGCCTCTTGTGCTCAGCTCGCCGTAGTCGGTTATATCATGCGCCTTAAGATCTACCATAAGGACCTTTTCCGCGGCGTCCTTGTCTATCATAACGCTCTTTCCCTCTTCGTCCGCAGGCTCGAACCAGCTCTTTTCTATAGGTATCTGACCGGATATCGTTACATCCTCACCGGGATATGCCGTGTATGTGATAACACTGCCCTCTTTTCCTGAATCCTCCTCAGTGAAGGTGAGTCCCTCATCCATGTAGTATGTACCTTCTCTTAAATAAACCGTAACTCCGCCCTCAGGCAATGAATTCGAAGCGTTCATTGCGCGTATGGTGTCCTTAGCCTTTGCGACTGTAGCGAACGGCGAGCCCTCGCTGCCGTCATTGCTGTCGCTTCCGTTCGTTGCTACATACAGTGCCGCCGAGGCTACCACCGTGCCGTCTGTTCCCGTATTCGGGCCGACATTTGTGCCGTCTCCTGATGTTATGATACCGCCGTTATTATCTATGAGTCTTACGGCCATAACGCCCGCCTCAGCTCTTGTTATATCACGGTCGGGATCAAAATTATTCTCATGATCCCCGTTTATGATCTTTTTATCATATGCTACGATAACATAATCCTTATATTCATCGTCTATAAGCGCATAATCGGATATTTTTGCCTTTACAGCATTCTCATCTGCAACAGTCGTATCGGAAAGCGAGTTTGCTACTATTTTCGCTGCCTGGCTTCTTGTTATCGGCGCTTCATAGTCTGTATATTCATCCGGCTCTATAAGTCCGCGTTCAACAGCCTCCTGTACATACGGCGAATACCACGCTCCGCCTCCTGATGTGCCTTCCTCCGCCGTATAGCCGAGCGATTTTACTATAATGGTAAGAAATTCCGCCACGCTTACATAAGAATCAGGACGTATCGTCCCGTCATCATAGCCGTTCATGATACCATAGCCATTCAGGCGCATGATTATAGATTTCGACCAATGATCTGAAAGATCCGAAAACTCCGGCTCTCTCTGCAAAGCGGCAAAGCTTGTAGTCTGCAAAGCCATCGCAGCCGCGATCACCGCGGACGCCGTCTTAATAAATCTCTGCGACATTTTTCCCCTCCTTCTTCTAGATGCGATCCGGTGCCGGGGCTGCTGCATTTGAACAGCCCCGGTACACATTTTTCTGTTACTGTCCGCTGCCCGCGCGCCATTCATCTATCTGACGCTGGATCTCTTCAACGATCTTGTCATCACCGGCAGCCTTGAGCTTTTCAACAAACTCATTGTATAATCCCTGCGGATCCGACGCCGCTCCGGAATTGAGCGACTTTGTATACTCGCCCATTACAGCCTGGACCTGAGTAAGCTCCATCTTTATAGGATCTGTATCAAGCGTAAATCCGCGAAGCTTTGAATCTACAGCGCTTTCATTTACGCTCTGTATAAATGAATTCTGAAGCGTCAGGGCTTTGTCCTCCTGATATATCTCATACCCGTTAAAGGTATTTCCGATCGCCCAGTCATACTGACCATACGGACTGTCGGAAGTCGGCTGTGACGTATAGCCTATAGGCTGTATCTCATTATCATTTATCTTTGTATAGTGCTCGCCCTCTATACCGTATACCAAAAGGTTATAAAGATCCTTGCCCTTTTCAGTATTCATGAGCGCTATGAGCTTCATTGCTCTTTCAGGATGCTCGGAATTGATCGATATAGCAGTATTTGACGCTGCTGCCGCATACGGTATGTAATGCCAGTTATCGAACGGTATCTTCACATACGCTGTCGAGCCTGCCGCGGCCTTGCTGTCTATCTCCGACTGTGTAGGCATATATCCTTGTCCTACAAGATAGCTTCCAGCACCCTTGAGATCGTAATCCTCAGTTCCGACATTCTCTGCTGTGAGAGCATCCTGTCTTATATAGCCCTTCTTGAACCAGTCTGAATATACGTTAACAAATGTCTCATATTCAGGTGTTCTGTAGAGATTTGTTACTGTGTAATCATCGCCCGCGGCCTTTATCTTATACGGGTTGGTTACCCACTCGTAGCCCTTTTCAACGTGATTTTCAAATCCCCATATACCTCTTGTGAGATCACCGCCGTCCTTGAACATCTTGATGATCTTTTCGATCTTATCCCAGCACTCCTGATCCATCGTCTCTTTTGACGAGAAGAAGTTTGCAAGCTCTTCGACATTGATCCTGTCCTTATACTTTTCATAAAGATCTATCGGGATATCAAGCGATGATACATACGATACCATCTCCTGCATACACGGTATGCTGTAGAGCTTACCGTCCACGCGCGATTTATCCAGATACTTATCCGGCACTGCGTCCTTCAGCTCAGGAGCTACCTTTTCGATAAGATCGTCAAGCTCCATATACGAGCCCTTCTTTACCTCGCTTACATACGGTATCATCCAGCCGTGCCATACGATATCCAAATTCTCCTGCGATGCGCTCGCAAGTTTCCATTTTTCAGCATAGTCCGCAGATGAGATACACTGGAATTCTACAGTAGTATTCGGAAGATAATTTGCAAGCTCTTCATTGAACTTATCCCATACCTTCTGCGAATCTTTCTGCTCTCCGGGACCTACGAATATCCATTTCAGTGTTACCTGCTCGTTAGGATCATCTGTAGTATCCTGGTTAGCCGTTGTTCCGCCGCAGCCCGCCGCTGCCAAAAGCAGTGCTGATGCTGAAACCAGCGTAGCTATTTTTTTGCTTAAATGCTTCCATTTTTTCATATCATCATTCTCCTTTTCTTTGATATTTTCGGACCGCCCGCAAGCATCGAACGGGCAGCCCATTTATTATTTACATCATCTGAATATAACTACCAGCTTTGGTGACCACCAGAACGAATTTATAAGTATCCTGTCGCCCGGCTGGAGATCCGAGGATGAAGAGCTGTATACCTCTTCTTTCTCGCTGTCGTAACGATATGTCGTACCGTTAACGAGCATTGACTGCTCGACTACACTATCCGGATTATTCGGATTCTGCTTATTTGTCATATACCTCACTACCGCCGTTCTGCCGTTCTCTGATACCGAAACAACATCCGCAACCATATTGCCGTTTTCGGCTATACTGCTGACGTCATCACACCTAATCTCACCTATATCATCTACTCTTACAAGCACTCTAAGCTGTGTTATTTCACCATTTGCTTCGATATATTGTACAACATCTCCTCGTTTAAGATCGTTTATTGTTGTATTCGTATAATCAGCAAAACTGGTCCAGTTTCCGGATGGCTGAGAATATATAACATCCTCAGAAACAAACGCACTCTGACCGCCGGCAAATTGAAGCATTATTCCGGGATCTCCGTCTTCATTTACAGCCTCAAGCACATTGTCGATTATTACAGGCGTATTATAATCTGTGGAGTTCTGTGTATTTGAAACTACAGCCCCCAATGCGCCACCCTTTCCCGAATCGTAACAATATATAGGTCCTGCAAGTCCTACATCCGTCCCCGAAAGTTTTGTCTCGACTC
>CAJFVT010000058.1 GCA_904420525.1 uncultured Clostridia bacterium
AGATTATAAGTACCCTCGCTAAGCCCGGACGCATCGACATACGCGCGTATATTTCCCGCCTCTGCTTCGCTCCCATAAAAGTATGCGGTTACAGCCGGCGCGCCTTCGGCGTGCAGTCCTTCGGCTAAATTCCTCACCTCTACGCCGATCTCCGTGCTGAAGCCTGTGCTGCTGTATACCGATGGCTCTGCGTTTACTGTTTTCACGTTATCAGGGATATACATGCCGTCCTCCTCTTTCAGCTGATATTCACCGCTCTGCGCTCCTGTGATCTCCGCCTTGACAGATCCAAACGAGCTTCCGGGCTTAACGCCTATGGTCACCCTTGATGGATCTACAGATGTTTCTTCCTTATTTAATATATACTCCGATGCCGCGTTTCCCGCCAGCTCCGGTTCGACCGGCAGCTCCACAGCGTCATATATAGTATTTTTTATTACTATATCAGGAGTTTCGGTCCCTATGGTTTCATTTTTAGTTATAAGATTGCCGTTATCATCCGCCATAACGAAATTAGTTCTTATCTCTCCGTCTGTGCTCAGTTTTGATATATCCACAGTCGCGTAGCCATAAGCTACATTATCTATCTCAGTTTTGGAGCCGGATATCGTTACTGTCTTTGTTTCCGATTCTGATCTCACAAGCTTATTCCTAAGCACTCCAGTCTGCCGTATTTCAATATCTATATCCTTTTCCTTATATTCGTCCACCGTTACAGGAACAGTGTCAAACTTTATCCTTTCCAGATTTATTCTTGAATTCGGCAGGATGACCGAACCCTCAAGCTCGTATTCGCCTGTCCCGTCCAGCTCTGAAACGTCAAGCTCAACCACTACATTATCGATAGCATACGCCATATCGCTGCGCTTCCCGCTTATCTTTACGGCCAGATCGGGCATATCGTCAGTCCCTGTAACGATAAGCCCCTTTTCCTTGAGCGCCTCTTCACCGACCAGCCGTATCTTTACATCATGTATAGTTTTGCTCACATCAGGATCCGTCGTATAGGCGACCATCCCCCAAATTATAACTGATATGATAACTGATATTATCATATATCCTATCTTGTTCTTTTTTCTGCGCTCCCTGTCTTTTTCTCTTTCCTGCTCTCTTTCTTTATCCGTTACTGCCATTATACTGCCTCCATTATTTAGACTTCCAGAATTTGATTTTCTTGAGCGTATCGCTTGATTTCTCCGGATCTGCGCTCAAAAGCTTCGTTAACGCTTTTCTTAAGGATGTCTCATTGAGATTTCTTGTAAGCGAGCCATTGAGCGCTATAGATATTTTCCCTGTTTCCTCGCTCACCACCACAACGATCGCATCTGATGTTTCGCTGAGCCCCAGCGCCGCGCGGTGCCTCGTTCCCAGCTCGCTTGACAAATTCGGATTGGCCGTGAGCGGCAGCACGCAGCCGGCAGTTATTATTTTATTGCCCCTTATTATCACCGCTCCGTCATGCAGAGGCGTATTCGGCACGAAAATATTCTCCAGAAGCTCACATGTCACATCCGCATCGAGAACTGTTCCGCTGTTCATATATTCACCCAGTCTCGTATCACGTTCGATCACTATAAGGGCACCGGTCTTCGTTTCAGACATGTCCGCCGCGGCGGCAGCAATATTCAATATCACCGTCTCCATGTCTTCTTTATTGGAGTTGAGTCCGACTGCCAGCCCCATAAAACTCCCAAGACGCAGTCTGCCCATTTTTTCAAGCAGGTTCCTCAGCTCCGGCTGAAAAATAACCACCACCGCATACATGGCGATCTGGAACACCGCACCCAAAATATAATTCAATGAATTCAAATGAAAAATACTGCTCAGCATAAAAATCATTACCGCGACAAATATACCCTTCAAAAGATGCACCGCTCTTGTTCCGCGAAGGCTCATCATTATGTAATAAACGATGACAGCCACAATAAATATATCGATAAAATCACTTATCCTCAAAAGCCTTATATATCTGAACGCATATTCAAAAAATGAATTCAGCGCTTCAAAAATATCCATTCCAATACCTCCTAAGCCTGATCACGACCGTTTTTCTACATATTAATATTATACTACATTTCCGCATCGATTTCCATATCCAAACTAAAACTTTTACACTTTTTTTATATATGCAGCAGAAGGAAAAAAATTTTATCTTGTAATTATATAAATTTTATGGTATACTTAATATATCAGACACATGTTTTACTGAAATACATAGTTGAAAGGAATAAATATAATGAATAAACAGATACTCGGCTTACTGACAGCCGTATCCCTGACAGCAGCCCCGGCAACCGGCGCCTTCGCCGCCGATAAAGCAAATGCCGAGCCGGATGTATATGTAAACGAAAGCCTTATAATGTTTGAGGATCAAAACGCAAAGATAATAGACGATGTTACCCTAGTTCCGGCAAGAGGCGTTTTTGAATGTCTAGGCTATGATGTCGAGTGGGACAACGATGACCGCACAGTCACCGTGACCTCCGATACAGGAGTTCGTTCGATCGTTCTTACCATAGACAGCGATATTATGGAAATATATACATTTAAAACCATAATGCAGGTCGACCATACTCAATATACACTTGAGGTCCCGGCGCAGATAATCAATGACAGAACAATGATCCCGCTGAGAGCGATCTCAGAATCTTTTGACTGTACTGTTGAATGGGATGAGGAAAATTACCGTGTAGATATAACAGCCGGTGAACCAATATTGCTTGAGGGCGCACAGCCTGCACCGGAACCAGCCGAAAGTGAGATGCTAAAAATGTCTCTTTCTACAGACGCAGAAACAGTCAGTGCCGGAGAGGAGTTTGACGTTTATGTAAACGTTGCTAATTCACCGACAAACAATTTCCTCAGCGGTATAGTAACTTCCTTTGGCTACGATAAATCGAAATTTGAATTCGTTTCAGGAACTCTTCTGAACAACGATGACGAGCCTCTTGAGTCCACTGTTATGGCAGAAAACCCCGACTATCCGACAGGCGCAAAGGCTCTTTATGTTACGATCTACGGTGAAACCGCGCGCACAACGGACGGACGCGTTATGAAAGCGACCTTCAGATCACTTACCGGCGAATCAGGAGAGATAGCCCTGACAAACAATTATGATACCCTCAGAGGCTTTGAATCATATCTTATGTTTAATGATTCTGAATATGATATTATATATGAAGGAAAAGATCTGATCGTAGATAAAACACCTGTCGTTATAAACGCGGCGGAATAATTCAATAAAACACCACGGCAGCGGAGCCGCGGTCCTGCAGCTGTTATTTATCCAAAGCTGCGGGGCGGCTCCGTTTTTATGTACTTTATTTTCATTGGAGTGATCATAAATGGAACAAACACCTCTTTCATCAAGAACACACGTATCGATCTTCGGAGCGGTCAATGCCGGCAAATCGGCCTTGTTCAACAAGCTCATAGGTCAGGATATGGTCATTGTGTCCGATATTCGAGGAACAACGACAGATCCTGTCACCAAAGCAATGGAGCTTATCCCCTATGGTCCGATAGCAGTCACAGATACTGCCGGACTGGGAGATACTACTGAAATAGGCGGGGAACGAATGAAAAAAACCGAAAAAATACTTAACAGGACTGATTTTGCAATATATGCCGCAGATTGCTCAGACTTTGACGAGTCTGCATATGAGTCTATAAAAAAACAGTTTGAACAGCGCAGGATAGGACATATGCTCGTTTTCACAAAGTCAGATCTCTGCGCTGACAATTTACTCAGAAAATACCCTGATGCAATGCTCGTATCGATCTATGACGAAAGCTCGATCGAACGGCTGCGCAGCGAGCTGAATGATAGACTCATCAAATACACCTCCGAACGAGAATCAATGATCGGCGATCTCCTGCCTTACGGCTCCACAGTCGTTCTCGTTATCCCGATAGATTCCGAGGCTCCCAAGGGCAGACTGATACTGCCACAGGTCCAGTTCATCCGCGACTGCCTTGACCACGGAATAAAAACGGTATGTGTATGCGACACAGAGCTGGCTGATACCTTAAATGAACTGCCGTGTATCGATCTTGTGGTCACAGATTCACAAGCATTCAAATTTGTGTCGGAGATCGTTCCGGAGGATATAAAGCTCACCTCATTTTCGATCATGATGGCGGGCATGAAAGGCGATCTTACGGAATTCATAAAGGGAGCGGAGGCTATAGGCTCCATAAAAAATGACAGCAGGATACTTATGGCAGAGGCATGCACTCACAACGTTTCACATGAGGACATAGGCCGCATCAAGATACCGAAGCTCATAAAAGCCCGCACAGGAGCACAGCCGCGGTTTGATCACTGTGTCGGCTATGACTTTCCTGATAATATTTCCGATTACGATCTCGTTATCCACTGCGGCGGCTGCATGATCAATTCGCGAGCTATTATGAACAGGATAGCGGTATGCCGTGAAAAAAGCGTTCCTATCACGAACTACGGCATAGCTCTCGCATATCTCAACGGCATACTTAAACGCAGCAAAGCTATATTCGGGATATAAGTCGTTTCCTGTCCGATATTTTTTATAAAATTACAGGAGAAATAAAAATAACGGGTTGTCTTTTTTCTGTTTCTGTGATACAATATTGGTAGTTACAGGCGTGTTCGGGTTGCTGTTTTACAGTTACGCTCCCGGAGAAAGAGGGTGTTTTTATGGCGGATATAATAATATACAACCAAAAGGAGCTTGATGCCGCGATTGCGGCAGGTATATCAGATATCATGCTGTGCGCCGGTATATATACGATCCCGCTCACAGAAAATACCGTCTTTTCGCGTCTCGGTCCCGTAAAGGCTGATGTTATTTGTTCCCAAGGAGCCGCTGAAGCTGAGGGGATGAGCTTTATCGGCTTTGAACCCGTATTTCATGACAGATTTGCTGTTGATCTGCCTTCATCCCTGGCACCTGTTGCCGTTACCAGAAACGCCGGCTCTTTCATCGCCGGGTCCGGGTACATATCATCAGGGATCGGATCATTTTCATATGGAAGCGGCTCATTCGGCAGCGGCGTTTACGGCTATTATTATGAATATGAATTTGAATACGGTCACAGGAATGCATTTGGTTCCGGATCATTCTCCGGAAGCTATTCTTTATACAGTTCATTTGGTGAAAGCTATTTGGGCTCAGCAAGAGGCGCTTTTATGTTATACCCGCTTGATGACACGATAGAAGCGCTGACAATAAAAGTTTTCGGCTACGGAATAAACCTGATATAGGTGATTGCGAAACATTCGTTTCGCAATCCGTCAAGCATATGTAGGTTAAAAAAGTTCCATCCGATAGAATAAAGCTGTTCGTTGAAACTTTTTTAACCCCAATTTCTGACGCGCATGTCGTCAGAAATTGATCCAATTCGAGGGTAATACCCTCGAGCACC
>CAJFVT010000059.1 GCA_904420525.1 uncultured Clostridia bacterium
AAGACGCGCTGGAGGCAAAAAAGAACGAGGAGCTTCACGGGATCCGCTTAAATATGGTCGAGCATAAGCTGGATAAGCTTTATGATGAATTGAAAATGAAAAAGGTAATATAACACGGTATTTATCTTTCAAGAGCTGTTTACCCAAAAGGTTTATGGCTCTTTTTTATTATGGCTGGCAGGAAGTACGTTATATTACATATATTATCGGATTTTTACACGTTTTTTTCATAAAACCTGTTGAATTCTACCGGTGGTTATGCTATAATAGATATATGATCAAGAGAGATAGGCGCAGGATCAAGCAACAATATATTGTTATTAGCAGCATAGGCTGGAACTAAATAATGTACCGGAATGCATGTTGAAGCTTGGTTTGTGCCGTTACACTGCGGAGGTGCGATTGTGAAGAGGTTTAACACTACAGATATACCAATGACTGAGCGTATTGAAAAGCTCAGAGATGATCTGTTTGCTAAAATGCCGGAGGTAGAGGCGGACAGAGCGGTATTGCTTACTGAAAGCTACAAGGCTACTGAAAATGAGCCTATGGTAAAGCGCCGTGCTTTGGCATTCAAGCACATACTTGAAAATATCCCGATAACCATAAGAGATAACGAGCTTATTGTCGGCTCGTCGACGAGATCGCCGAGGAGCTGTCAGGTATATCCTGAATTTTCTTATGAATGGCTGGAAGCTGAATTTGATACTATAGCGGAGCGGGAGGCTGATCCGTTCTACATATCTGAGGAAACAAAGGCGGCTCTTAGGAACGTGTTCCCGTACTGGAAGGGGAAAACGACAAGTGAGCTGGCTCAGTCATATATGGCGCCGGAGGCGATAACGTCTATTGAGCATAATATGTTTACTCCGGGAAATTATTTCTATAATGGCGTAGGACATTTTACTGTTAAATACGATGAAGTTATCAATATAGGACTTAAGGGCGTCATAGATAAGATAGAGTCAGAGCGCGCAGCTATGAATGTCTATGATGCTGATTATACGACCAAGCATGAGCTTTTGGAGTCTATGAAGATCTCATGTGAGGCGGTAATATACTATGCGCGGCGCTATGCGGCGCTTGCTATGGATCTGGCAAACAGCTGCTCCGACCCCGTAAGGAAGAGAGAGCTTTTGTGCATTGCTAAGAACTGCGCGAGAGTCCCGGAAAATCCGGCGGAGGATTTCTATGAAGCATGTCAGTCGTTCTGGTTCATACAGCAGGTGATCCAGCTCGAGTCGAGCGGACACTCGATATCGCCCGGACGCTTCGATCAGTATATGTACCCGCTTTACAGAAAAGGGATCTATGAAGGTACGCTTACGCGGGAGTTTGCTCAGGAACTGCTCGATTGTATCTGGATCAAGCTGAACGATCTCAATAAAGCGCGTGATGCGGCGTCAGCAGAGGGGTTTGCCGGCTACAGCCTGTTCCAGAACCTCTGCGCAGGCGGTCAGGATAAGAACGGCAGAGATGCCACGAACGATCTTTCATTCCTGTGTATCCAGGCGTCGATGCATACAAGGCTCCCGGCTCCGTCCTTCTCGGTAAGGGTATGGAACGGGACACCGAACGAGTTCCTTATAAAATGCGCGGAGCTTACAAGGACAGGCATAGGTCTGCCGGCCTATTATAATGACGAGGTCATAATACCGGCTCTGATGTCGCGCGGAGTAACTCTTGAGGATGCGCGCTCCTATAATATAATCGGATGCGTTGAGCCTCAGGCTCCCGGAAAGACTCACGGCTGGCACGACGCCGCATTCTTCAACATGTGCCGTCCTGTTGAGCTTGTATTCTCAAACGGATATGATAACGGCGTAAAGGTAGGTCCGGAGACAGGCGATATATCGGAATTCACATCCTTTGAGCAGTTCTTTGACGCATATAAAAAACAGTCTGACTATCAGGTAAGGATGATGGTTAATGCAAACAACGCTATAGATGTTGCTCATGCGGAGAGATGTCCGCTGCCGTTCGCATCGTGTCTTGTAGATGATTGTATAAAGACCGGAAAGACGATGGAGCAGGGCGGTGCGCATTATAATTTCACAGGTCCGCAGGGCTTTGGCATCGCAAATATGACGGACGGTCTTTATGCGATAAAGCAGCTCGTATTCGAGCAGAAAAAGTATACGCTTCAGGACTTCAAGGAGGCGATGGCGCTTAACTATGGTCATGGCCTTACACCTAAGGCTGCAAGGCTCGCTACGCAGGATGTTGTTAGGAACCTTATCGCAGAGGGAAAGAATGTTGATGAAAATGTGATTGCCGGGATATTTAAAATGTTTATCGACGGTGTATGCACACCGGAGCAGAAGGCTAAATTCCAGAAGCTGCATGATGATATCGACAGCGTACCTAAGTACGGGAATGATATTGAAGAGGTCGATCTTTTCGCGAGAGAGGTCGCCTATGTATATACAAGAGAGCTTGAAAAATATAAAAATCCGCGCGGGGGCATATTCCAGGCAGGGCTTTACCCTGTATCAGCAAATGTTCCTCTCGGTGAGCAGACAGGCGCTACACCGGACGGCAGGTATGCAAACACACCTATTGCGGACGGCGTAGGCCCGCGCAGCGGCTATGATATATACGGACCGACTGCGGCGGCAAATTCGGTTGCGAAGCTCGATCATGCAACGGCGTCGAACGGTACGCTGTACAATCAGAAGTTTCATCCGAGTGCATTGAGCGGAGTAGAAGGATTACAGAATTTTGTTTCATACATACGCGCTTTCTTCGATCAGAAGGGTATGCATATGCAGTTCAACGTTGTTGACCGCGAGACCCTCCTTGACGCTCAAAAGCATCCTGAGAAATATAAATCACTGGTCGTTCGTGTTGCCGGCTACAGCGCGCTGTTCACAACGCTCTCAAAATCGCTGCAGGATGATATAATAAAGAGGACCGAACAGGTGTTCTGATGCCGAAGGCAAAAATACGGCTGAGGAGAAAGGATTTAAATGGATTATTTGAAGGCGCGGGGACGCATATTTGATATACAGCGATATTCGATACATGACGGACCCGGTATAAGGACGATAGTATTCTTGAAAGGCTGTCCGCTCCGCTGCCGCTGGTGCTGCAATCCGGAAGGGCAGCGGCACGAGATCGAAACGATGAAGGTCAATGGAGTGCCGAAGATAATGGGCGAGGACATCTCTGTTGAGGAGCTGATGCCTAGGATAATAAAGGACGAGTTCTATTACAGGCGCAGCGGAGGCGGCGTAACGCTGTCCGGCGGCGAATGTCTTATGCAGCCGGATTTCGCGCCGCATCTCCTTCATGCTTGTCAGGATCTCGGCTACAACACAGCGATCGAGACAACGGGCTTCCAAAAATGGGAGGAGATCGAAAAATTTCTTCCGTATGTGAATTATGTTCTTATGGATATAAAACATATGGACAGCGAAAAGCACAGGGAATATACTGGTGTGAAAAATGAGCTGATACATGAGAATGCGTATAAATTTGCTAGTTCGGGTGTAGATCTCACGATAAGAGTGCCGGTTATACCAACGTTCAATAATACACCGGAGGAGATACGTGCGATAGCTGAATTCGCCGCATCGCTGCCGGGGGTCAAAAAGCTCCATCTGCTGCCTTATCATCGTTTGGGACAGGGCAAGTATGAGGGACTGGACAGGGAGTATACTATGCGCGGCATTGAGCCGATGAGCAAGGATTACATGGAGATGCTGCTCGAAGAGGCGAAAAAGTCGGGGCTGTATTGCCAGATCGGCGGCTGAAAATGTATGCCATAGATAATATTATTTACAGGGCGGTTTTTCCTGCACAGCTATGTGCGGGAAGATCGTCCGTTTCTTGTATAATGAAAGGATCTGGAGAGGAGAGATATGATGACGGGTAAAATTCGTATAGAAAGAATGAGTGAAAAGCACAGGGGGGATGTTCTGGACATGTCGGAGGAGTTTTATTCCTCTGATGCGGTATCACATCCTGCTGACAGCGAAAAACTGATCAATGTTTTTGAGACTGCCGTGTCCGCGTTCCCAACGTTTGAGGGCTATGTTTTTGTCGATGAAAACGGCGAGGCTGCCGGGTATTCGTATATATCGCAGTATTATGAATCAGAGATAGGCGGAATGTGTGTTATGCTTATAGACCTGTTTGTAAAGAGTCAATACCGCGGCTGCGGGATAGCAACGGGCTTCTTTGATTTTATAAAGAGGGAATACGGCAAGGCTAAGCGGTTCAGGCTTGAGGTAATGCCTGATAATGACGGCGCAATAGCCGCATACCGGCGGTGGGGCTTTGAGGATCTCCCGTATAAACAGATGATACTTGATATGTGATTAATGATAAGGGGCAGTCACCTTTAGCGACCAGAGCTAAAAGCGACTGCCCTATGCGGTTCTTAACAAGACAGCTTCTTTGCTGTGCTATTACCAGTTCTTTTTTTCCTTGCTGCTGTCATGCTGCTGCTTTCTTTCTTCGACCATCTTAACGAACCATTCTACCATGTTAGGATCATAATGCGAGAAGAAAGAGCTTGTTTTTGTATCTAAAGCGGCTATAGCGTTCATATCCTCATCGGTCAGGCTGAAATCGAATACATCTATATTCTGTATCATTCTTTCCTTGTGCGTTGATTTGGGGAGTACGATAACGCCTCTTTGTATATTCCAGCGAAGCATTACCTGAGCAGAAGTTTTTCCGTGTTTTTTAAATAGCTTTATAAAGCCATTTAGCGTTCTGCATCTAAAATCGAGCAGCCCCATGAGGTTCTTAATGCGGCGGTCCTCTTATTCTGTCTCATCATTCTTTTATGTAGTTTTTTACTAAATCATATATCAGATATTTGTTTAAATCTCATAATATTTAATTAATTTAAAAAAAGCTATTGACAAACAAGCACTACAGGTGTAGTATATAGATATACTGCAAATGCAGCAGAAAGGAACATAGCTATGAAGATAAAAAAAATTCCGGAAACGGAGCTTGAGATCATGCAGGTGATCTGGGCAAATCCGACACCTATCACTACCACGCAGATAAAGCATATACTTGAGGAGGAGCGGCCGTGGAGCCAGGGAGCGCTGCAGTCACTGCTGTCAAGGCTTATCGAGCGCGGATTTCTAAAAGGGGGGATGCAGGGAAAGAACAAAACATTTGAACCGCTGGTTTCAGAAAAGGAGTATCTTGCGGTGGAAAGCTCATCATTTTTAAAAAAGCTTCGCGGCAGCTCTATAACCGAGCTTGTAACCACGCTGTACGATTCAAAGGCCATAACCGAAAAGGATATAGAGGAGCTGGATGCGTTTATAGAATCGGTAAAAAAGGATGAACGAAAATGAGAGGATTATTTATAAGTATTTTAGAGCTTACCATTCCTGTCTCAGCGCTCATCGCTTTGCTGCTGCTGCTCTCACCGCTCATAAAGCGCAGTTACGTTTCAAAGTGGCGTTACTATATGTGGATGTTTGTTGCTGTGCGGCTGCTTATTCCGCTTCGGATAGATCTGGGCAGGAGCGTTACCATGACTGTGCCGGAAACGATAGGCGCGGCGCAGACAGCAGCTGCTTCGGGCGGAGGGATAGACATCGTTGCTCCGGCGGCGGTGCTGTGGCTTGCGGGCGCGGCGGTGTTCGCGGCATATCAGGTGTTTGAATACGTAAGGTTTAAAGGACTTTCCGGACGGTGGAGCAGAGATGTAAAGGACGAAATGCTCCTGAGCGCGTTTGATAAGGCCAAAAAGGATATAGGAGCCGGAAACGGCATAAGGGTAAAGGTTTGCAAGGCCGTATCAACGCCGATGATATTCGGGATGATAAAGCCGGTGCTTCTGCTTCCGCCTGTGGAATTCAATGCGGATGATCTGCCGGTGATACTGCGTCATGAGCTGGTTCATTATAAGCGGCGCGATATATGGTATAAGCTGCTGCTCACGGCTGTGAGGACTGTATACTGGTTTGATCCGCTGGTGCATATGATGGCGCGGGCGGCAAACCGGGATATAGAGCTTGCATGTGACGCGGAGGTCGTGAAGGACAGAGACGCGGACTACAGAAGGCATTACTGCGAGGCGATACTGAGGCTGGTCCATAACGGAAATTCGCATAAGACCGCGCTTTCAACGTGCTTTATAATATCAAAGAAGAATATAATGGAGCGGTTCAAAAACATTCTTGATATGAGGCTGAAGAGTAACGGTATCGTTATGTTTTTGGCGGTCGGAGTTTCGGCAGTGCTGTCGGGCGGAGCTGTGACTATCGCGGCTGAAAAGACAGGTATAGAGGAGAATATACAGGTCATAGAGCAGGAGGCAGCATCTGTTATAGGTGGTGCTGAGACGCCTGCTGCGGCGGAGCCTGTCCGGACGGAGGCCCCGGTATCTTCCGAGCCTGCGGAGCCGGAGACCGAAGCTGAAACGCGCACGCCTGCGGAGCCGGTGAGGACCCAGGCGCCGGCAGCTGTGCAGGAATACAATGAAGCGCCGCGCGGCGGGACAGAGCAGAGCGCGGTCGATGAGTCGGACATCCCGGTGCAGCCGCAGGAGGAGCCGGTGCAGGAGCAGCCGCAGGGATCGGTTCAGGAACAGGCGCAGGAGACCGAGCCGGAAAGCGGCGGCGTAGACGATGTCTCTATAGGCAGCGGCAGACAGGAGGTATACGAAAGCCTTGGAGAGCCTGACGAGGTATCGGGCGGAGGCAGCCGGGAGACCTATGAGCTGGATGACGGCAGCACGGCTATACTGCATTATGACGGCGATGTATTGGGAGATGGTTATATAGTGGAATAAATGACGCTTTTTTGGGAGAATGGCAAAACGGCTTTTCAGGAGGTAATAGGGATGAAGTATAAAAAAACAGCCGCGTTGATCGCGGCAGCGGCGATCTTGGCGTCCTCAACGGCGTTTTCGGTAAGCGCTAAGGAATGGGTGAGGGTGTCGGAATGGGCATATAACGAGGTCAGCAATTTCAGGAGCGAGGGGCTTATGCCGCAGAGCTTTGATGATGTGAGCGATTACCATGCGGTGATAACGAGAGGACAGTTCGCGGAGCTTGTGTATTCTATCGCGGACAGGGCGGGAGCTGTGCCGGAGCAGGCAAAGACGGCCGCGGTGTTTTCCGATACGGCGGGAGCCGGCTCGGCTGCGGACGCGCTCTCGGCCCGCGGCGTTCTCAGCGGTACAGCGGACGGTGTATTCTCACCGGACAGCAGCATAACGCGCGAGGATGCGGCAGTGATGCTCTATAACGCGGCAAGGCTCATAGACGGCCGGGTGTTCGATTTTGAATACGCGGTACAGCCGTTTGCTGACGGCGGAGATATATCCGCTTATGCGGCGGAGGCGGTCGAGGCGCTCTCAGCATTGGGAGTAGTGTTCGGCGATGCGGAAAACAGGTTCACGCCTAAGAACAGCATAACTATAGAGCAGGCGGTGCTCATGACGTACAGGCTGTATACAGAGCTGCCTGTGTTCAATGCTGACTCCGGCGCGACTGTGAGCGGCGACAGCGGTGAGGTGGTGCTGAAGTCGTTCAATAACGGCTATTATGAGAGCAAGCAGGGAAACAGTCTCTTTATATCCGACGGAGTGAACAGGATAATGGAGTTTGAAACGGATATATATTCCGACCTGATCTGCTGTACAAACAGCACTGCCAATTATGTGTTCGCCGTGCGCTACGATAAGACCACAGATGTGTATGATCTTGACACAGAGGGATTCCTTTTCAATATACCCTACAGGGTCATGAGCTGCTCCGATAAATACATATTTGTGACAACAAGGGAAAGCTCGTCTTTGTTCGGCGTGTATGACCTAAACGGGACCGAGGTTCTCCCGCCGGAATATACGATCAATGATCTCCGGGGAAAGGGCTATTACGATGTTACAACGACGCTGACCGAGGTACTTGACGAGTCTCTGATCTCGATGGCGCGGCGCGGAAATTATTCCGATATAGAGCGTACCACATGGGTGGGCAGCACGGTCATTGACCTTGAATGGGATGAAAACGGCGCAGTATATGGGAATTTTGCATCCGGTATGAAGGATACGGGTATAAGCAGTAATGCGGAAAACGCTGTGGCGGTATTGACGAACGCAAACGGCTGTACCTATTTTGAAATGACCTGGATGGGCACTGATGAGGCTGTATCGGAGCAGCTGGAAAATGCTCTCGATGCCGGAGACGGAAGCTACGGCAGCATAGCCGAAAACAGCTCAAGCTATACGGAATTATACCGTATCGAGCTTACGGAGACGACAAAGCGCATAGGCGATGATTTCGGAGTCGAAGGTCTGTTCCGCATAAGCAGGAACGGAGATGTGCTTTTTGATAATGTGACCGGGTATATCAATTACATGCCGCCGGCGGAGGACTGGTATGATGTGAACGGCGCGGAGCTCCTGCTGAGCTTCAAGGTAAACGGCAAGGATTATGCGCTGTCAGCCGTCATCAGCTTCGGCAGCGGCTACGGCTCAGGAGACAATGAGAATGCAAGGATAATAAACAAGTCCTCCGATACTGTTGAAATAAGACTCGGCGCTGTGAAAAGCTGTACGATCGACGGAGAGAGCATTTCGGAGCTTGACAGCGAATATTCCGGAAGTATATATTATAATAGGAAATACGGTGTGTCAAGGGTATTTATCGACACCGGCAACTATTTGATATGGACGCCGATGAAGGCCAAGCCGGAGCTTGGCGGGGATACCGTTACGGGAGACTTTTATGTACAGTATAAAGGCTCTGCGATAGGCTGGCCTGTGGTGGACACATTCCATGGAACGCTCACAGGTATCGGCGGGAGCGGAGATATAACCCTGAATTCCGATGACGGCAGATATTCCTTCACAGCCGCGCGCGGAGAGGCTGAGGAGCAGTTTGAGACCTCAGGTCTGAGCGGAACGCGGGAAGTGTCTGAGTTCATCACCGACGGAGAACCGTATTTTGCGGGTACACCGGAGGAGCAGGATGATTACGACCTGCAGGAGCATGACGCGCCGGTGAAGAGGATCGTTACAGACAGTGAGGGCAAGGTCATGTTCGTAGTGCCTGTCGAGCAGCAGGAATATCCGCTTATCGCAACGACTGAGGGTGACGGTCATAATGCGGTAGGTGGCTGGAAGCAGCTTTGCACAAGAGTGGCTGTGTATATGGACAGGGACGATAAGCCGTCCAAGTATCTGGTATGGGACACATACACAGCTGAGGCGATAGCTATGGTCATGCCGGAGAACATTTTTGCTGAAAAGACGGGAGATATACAGGGAGAATATGTTGTGGCAGGTGATACAGATGAATAAGCTGTTATTGTCCGCCGCAATTATAACGGCTGCGCTGTATGCCGTCCCGGCGGCATACGCCGCTGACACGGATACGGTGACCGGTATAGAGATAGGCGCGTTACGGGAAGAGGTGCATATGAGGATAGGAGCGCCGCAGTCCGTGTCGCCGGACGGCAGCAAGGAAACGTACACGCTTGAGAGCGGAGAGACCGCAGTGCTCAGATACCGCGGCGAAGAGCTGCAGTTCGGATATATAATTATATAGGTAAAACGACAAGCAAGCCCGGAGAGCGCCGGGCTTGCTGTCGTTTTATTATGGTTCACTCGGCTCCGTGTATGATATCGCTGAGTCTGAGCATGAACCGAGTGCATTTGCCTACGGCGGGATCGCGGAATTCGATCCCGGCACCGGACAGCTTTGCCCTCAGCTCATCGGGCATCTCTCCTGTATATTCGACCTCAAGCTCATGATCTGTCTTGTCAAGATAATCGTTTCTGTCAAGGCATATCTCAACGCCGTCACAGTACATGAGACTGTGCCGCAGTGTGGTAAGAGAGCCGAGCAGGGACGCTTTTGTGCGTATGCCGGTCATCTTTTCTACCTCATCCTCAGTAAAGCATTCGGGGATGTGATCGATATCGTATTCCGATTCCTCGCATATCTGTAATGGACTGTCCGAGTTCTTATGGACCTTTATCTGTATCTTGCTTATACCGTCCTTTGTGCGGACACGCAGTGTTATCCCGTGCTTTTTTAAAAGCAGGGAGGGATCGGAATAGTAGCTGTTTACCTGTTCCTTTACCCAGTCCCAGTCGAACATTGTCTCAAGACGTTTGTACTCTTCCTCTGTGAGCATACATTTCAATTCTGTTTCAAGCATATCAAGATCTCCCTGTCAGATGAATTGGTTTCGTTCCTCGCTGTATTCATAGCCTGCCGACCGGCATTTTTGGATAAGGGCGCTCTTATCCGCTTCAAGATCATCGCAGAGCGCATCGAGAGACGGATAAAAGTCACGCAGCTTTGTGTTCAGCACACTTAAAAGTATGATAGGATCATTTGGCAAATTCATATTGTCCTCCTTATTCCGCTGCGACTACAGGCTTATTTATTCCTGCCCCGCTGACTGCCGTTCGGCTTTCAAGCACTACCGTTATATCAAGCGTTCCGCCGTTTTCGGAAACGTACTCGAACCGCTTTCCGTATCCGCAGCCGGAGGAGAATACCTTTTCCTTGTTTATATAAATATCCGCATGGTCGGCGGTTATCTCACGGAAGATGATCCTTTCGCCCTTCTGTGTTTCGGCAGCTGCCTTGTACATAGCATAGCCTGTTTTGCCGTCAAATATGCTGTCATGTCCGTTGCCCGCGTCAACTATGACCCAGGTGTTCATATCGCTGTCTGAGATAGGCGCAAGCGGATCCGGATATTCATCGGATAATTCGAGCGTGCGCCTCCATGTGCTTATATATTTCTCAGTGACCGAAGGTATAAAAGCGGCGGAGCGGCTTGGTCCTACAGGCACAGTTATCGATGCGCATACCCCTCCGGCTGTGCGTGCCGTTACAGTCATCGAGTCTGAGCCGTACTCCGGTGCAACTATTGCCTGGCACAGACCGGCGAACAGTCTGCGCTCCTTCGCCTTGTCTGCCTCGTGGGAATTGGGGTCGCCGTTGCCGACTCCCAGTATATATCCGCCGTTGGCATCAAACATGATAAGCTCGTCAGCATCGTGGACGAATTTGCCGTTTTCATCGACCGCCTTTACATTTATGCATACAGCATCGTTCTCGTAAGCGCGCTCCATCCCGCATTCAAGCTCAAGTGATGACAGGCTGCTGTGGGTATAAACTGTATCGGAGGCAGCGCCGCCGTCGCATATAACGGACAGCTCCCCGGCCTCAAAGCGGATGTTTTCAAAGACAACAGTGTTGTCCTCCGAGACCTGCTTTTTGCCGGCCGATCTTCCGTTCACGAAAAGCTCTGCTTCGGAACAGTTGGTGAATACAGTTATATCGGCCGTTTCACCGTCACTGTAGTTCCAGTGCGAAACTATATGGGCAAGCTTTTTATCGGTCCAGTACGACTTGTTGAGATAATAAGCCGATTTCCTGAAGCCGCAGGTGTCAAGTATACCGAACTGTGTCGAGACGGACGGGTACGCGAACGGCGTAGGCTCGCCTCGGTAGTCAAAGCCGGTCCATACGAAATAGCCCATTATATTGTCGCGTTTTTTTATCTGCATAAATCCGTCACGGTAGGTGTTGCCCCATGGCGCGCACTCACTGTCGAGCATATCTATCACGTTTTTTGACATGTCCGTCTTATAGCAGCCGCGTGTCATGAACGCGCTGCAGTTCTCTGTTCCTATAACAGGCAGCTCGGGGAACCGGGTCAAAAATTCATCATATATAGCGGTCTGATAATTTATACCGGTTATATCGCAGACATTATAAGCGCCGTCCTCGTTGAAAAGCCCGTTGTTCATTGCTCCGACTGTAAATCTGGTCCCGTCATGCTTTTCCACCTCGCCCTTGAGCCGCAGCGCGAGCTTTCTGCCCGTAAAGGTACCCTGCAGCGGTTCTTCATTGAAGAGTGAGTACATAACTACCGAAGGATGGTTCCTGTCGCGCATGACCATATCGCGCACCTGCTTAAGCCCGTCGGTTTCCGCCGTGTTGTATTGGCGGTTCTCGTCCATGACAAGGATGCCGTATTTGTCGCAGGCGTCAAGTATAGCCTTTGATGTGTTGCCGTGTGCCGCTCTGTAGGCGTTCGCGCCCATCTCCTTGAGCAGTCTGATCCTGTATTCGTTTACCGCGTCAGGAACGGCAACGCCGACTCCCGCATGATCCTGGTGGCAGCATACTCCGTAAAGCTTAACGGGACGTCCGTTCAGTATAAAGCCCTTTTGCGGATCAGCCGCGATCGTTCTGAACCCGATATACATCGTTTCGCTGTCTATAACGGCGCCGTGCTGCTTCAGCTCGGCTGTTATCCTGTAGAGGTTTGGCTCGTCTATATCCCACTTTTTCGGGCTGTAGGTCAGGAAATCTATACCGCAGGTCCTGCGGCCGAAGGCATAAGTCTTAAAGTCACCCTCGCCGCTGCCGACTATATTGTCCTCTTCATCGTAAAGCTTTACAGATATCTCATATTCCTCATCAAATTCAGCGGTGTTTTCAACCGTGATATGTGAGAACACTGACCAGGTCGAAGGATCAAGCTTTACGGTCTCATAAAATATCCCGTTATGCTCAAAATGGAGCTTGTTCTTTTTGTATAGGTTTACATGGCGGTATATCCCGGCGCCCTCGTACCACCAGCCTTCTATCAGATCCGCGTTTACGTATACGACAAGATCGTTTATCCTGTCGCCGTAAAGAGCCATGTCAGTAGCGTCCGCGGTAAAAGAGTTGTAGCCGCTGAAATTCCTGCCTATAACGGAACCGTTGAGGTATACCACGCATTCGCCCGTAACGCCCTCAAATTCGATAAGTATCTGCTTGTCCCTGTCATCCTCGTCAAGCCTGAAGCGCTTGGAATACCATGCCTTGCCTCGCTTTTTATAGCCAATGGCGGGACCGTATTTTTCATCTATGGGATTTGCGACTGCATAGTCGTGGGGAAGATCGACATCCTCCCAGCCGCTTTTGTCAAAGTCAGGGCTTGCCGCGCCTATCGCGCCGCCGGCCTTTGAAGCCATATATGTATCGGTATGATTATTGATAAATGGGAGAGGGATGTCCCCGTTATGGAACTTCCATCCCTTGTCAAGACTGAATTTCATGGTTGACCTCCTGTTGAGAAGAGCCTGAAAGCTCTTAAGTGATAAAATAGTGTAAGGTGACCGCAAAGCAGCTGCCGCGGTCACCTGTTGGATACTGTTATTTATATGAAGCTGAATGCTTCAACATCGAAGAGTCCGCTGTCGGTGACCCGTATCTCAGGGATTACCGGGAGCGGAAGAAAAGCGAGAGAAAGAAATGGATCGACACTCTCTGTAACTCCGAGCGCGCGTGCCGCTATCATAAGCTCCTCGTGCGTAGCTGAAACGTATTCCGCGCCGCGCTCTGTCATAAGCCCCGCTATCTCAAGCTCAAGCAAGGACCTGACCTCGCCGCCCGATACGACACAGATACCTCCGCTTTGTCCGAGCGCGTTGACAGCCGCCGCCATGTCCGCGTCATTATCTCCTATTACGGTGATGTTATGCGAATCATGTCCTACTGAGGAAGCGATGGCTCCGTTTTTGATACCGTAGTTCGTAACATATCCGAAGCCCTTGCTGCCTGTGCCGTGATGCCGCTCTATAACGCATACCTTTGAAAGCCTGTCTCCGCGGCGGGCGGTCGTTTTGCGCGTGATTATAGAATCAGGGACGAGCGATATCGCAGTGAACTCCTCAGGCGGCTCATGTCTGAAGAACTCCGCTGTGAGCCGCGGCAGATGAACTGTGTTTGTAACGGCTGAGGCATCGCAGGCAGGGACATCAAAGAGAGCCTTGCCGTTTTCCGCTACCTTTACTCCTCTCTTGAATACCGCCTCTATATTGAAGTCGTGCGGAGTGTCTATTATGAGCAGGTCGGCTAAATAGCCGGGCGCGACAGCGCCTCTGTCATTAAGTCCGTAGCAGGCAGCCGCGCATACAGATCCCATGCTTATAGCCATGATCGGCTCAACTCCGAGCTGCACAGCGCTTTTAACTATGTAGTCTATCGTGCCGTCCTTTAATATCTCCGCGACAGATCTGTCGTCGGTACAGAGCATACAGCGGCGGAAGGTATATGAGTTGACTCCGTATATGAGCCTTCTGAAATCCTTTGAAAGCGTACCCTCGCGCAGTGCGATATACATGCCCTTGCCGATCTTTTCTAGCATTTCAAATATCTCGCTGCATTCATGATCTGTTTTTATCCCGGCATTGATGTACGCGTCAAGCTTCTGCCCGGCAAGTCCGGGGGCGTGCCCGTCAAGCATTTTCCCTTCGGCGAGCTTGCCGAGGACCTCGCTGTCTCCGCTTATTATACCGGGGTAGTTCATCATTTCACCTATGCCGAAGTAATCGTCCGCCATGCGGCGTGTGTCCTCCGCGGTCAGAACTGCTCCGGAATGCTCAAACGGAGCTGCGGGAACGCAGGAGGGAAGCATATATTTTATGTCGAGAGGAAGACCCTCAGCGCTTTTTTTCATAAATTCCAGCCCCGCTTCGCCGCATACGTTGGTTATCTCGTGCGGATCGGCAATGATGGTCGTGACTCCGTGCGGAACTACGGTGCGCGCGTACTGCGGCGGTGTCACCATTGAGGACTCTATATGCAGATGCGCGTCAATGAGTCCGGGAAGTATGAATTTGCCGGAAACATCTATAGAGTTATCGCAGTCATACTGTCCGAGACCGCATATATATCCGTCCTTTACAAGCACATCGCATGGTATGAACCTGCCGGTGAACACATCGGCTATAACGCCGTTTTTAAGAACAAGATCAGCCGGGATCCTGCCCATGGCAGCATCGATCAATCGTTTATTCATAGCTGAAAAAAATTTCCCTTCTAGCATTATTTGCCGCATCTGCGGCTGTTAATATAATTTTACAACACAGTGTGCGATTTGTCAATAAAAAAATATTTCACAGCAGCACGGTGAAATAGATACGGCCGTTGTTTCTGGAAACTGTTATCTTGCCCTTATGGGCTTCTATTATCGTTTTCGCGACAGAAAGGCCTATGCCGTAGCCGCCGGTCTGGCGCGAGCGGGATGAATCGGAGCGGTAGAACCGCTCGAAATACCGGTTCACGTCCTCCTTGCTGTCTATGTTCGTTGCGTTGTCTACAACGAGCTTTGCCGTCCTTGCCGTACTCTTGCCGAGACGCGTAAGCGAAACGGCAATATCGCCGCCTTCGGACGCGTATTTGATCGCGTTGTCTATAAGGATGGAAACGAGCGTGCTTATAGCCTTGGCATCGCCCTTGTATTCGATGTTCGGGGCAATGTCGAGCTTCATCTCATGTCCCTTCTGATTTGCCATTGTGACGAACGATTCCGCGATTTCCGAAACAGCGGCGCTCAGCGGAAAGACCATCGGCACATTGTCGTTGGGCATCTCATTGCTCCGCGCGAGCTGCAAAAGACCCTTTACAAGTCCGTCAAGACGGTTTGTCTGATTTTTTATACTGTCTATCCATTCGTTGCTTCCGTAGCAGCATTCGAGGACCTCCGCGTTTGTGCGAATGATAGCCAGCGGAGTTTTAAGCTCGTGACCGGCGTCTGTTATAAACTGCTTCTGCCGCTCGTGATTTCGATTGAACGGCTGTATGAGCTTCCCTGAAAGCAGGATAAGAAGCACGCATATGCAGGACAGTCCTATAAGCGCCATCGAAATGGACGTGAACAAAAGCTGCATGGATGAGTTCAGATCCTGAGATCTGTCCAGAAAAGTGACCATTTTTCCGCTTTCCGTGTCACGGACAAGATAACGGTATGTACCTACAGTCCCGCGTGATCCGTCAGTTAGATCCGCTGTCAGTCCGGCATAGTAGAACAGGTCGTCCACGCTCACTGCCGATATGTAGTTTGTCATTGTATCTGTTATGCCGCCGCTTCTGTTGAGATGTATTACGAAATACCGCGTTTGAAATGGAGTTTCACGGCTGATAAAAAAGTCGACCCTGTCCTCTATCTCGGTGGTATTCTCCGGTATAGTGCCGTTATAGTCGCTTATAAGGCTGAGCATATTGTCGGCATACCGTCTGAGTCTCACGGCGTTTGAAACATTTATCGCGCCTGTTATCGCAAATACGATCACTGATATTGCGAGCATCGTAGCTGTTATAAGGCGTATCCTGAAAGCTCTGAACATATAAACCTCCGTTATCCCTGCCGCAATAAATAATTATTTTGTGTTCAATACATACCGGTTATCGTCAGTCGTGCTTATGGTGACGTCTGCGCCTATGGCGTTGAGCTTTGTGCGCAGATAAGAGATGTAAAGAAAAACAACTCCGTCCTCAGCTTCGGAGGTGTCATCATCAAATATCTTGTCAACGAACTGCTGCTCAGATACCGGTGTCCCCATCCTTGAGATAAGGAATTCAAACATCCTGAATTCACGGCCAGCAAGCCGGAAAGAGGCGGAGTCGGTTTTGATCTCAAGAGTCTCGCGGTTCAGCGTAACGTTTCCGCAGGTAAGGACCTCATTTTTATTTTCCAGACTGCGGCGCGTCATTGCGCGCAGTCTCGCCATCAGCTCGCCTGTATTGAAAGGCTTTGTCAGGTAGTCGTCAGCTCCCGCGTCAAGCCCGGCTATCTTGTCCGAGAATTCTGATTTTGCGGTGAGCAGTATAACAGGCGTTTCAACATTCTTTGCGCGCAGCGCCTGGAGCGCCTCTATACCGCTCATCTTCGGCATCATCACATCGAAAACGAGCGCGTCATATTCATTATTGAGCGCGTGATCGTAAGCCTCAGCTCCGTCATAAGCGCAGTCGACCTCGTAGCCGTTGAACTTAAGTATAGCGGAAAGCGCCTTTACAAGCTCCTTCTCATCATCTGCAAGCAGTATCTTCATGTTTTACAGTACCCCCTCACTCCTGATTATTCTTGATCGAATTGATCATATCACGTATTGTAAGAAAATTCATTTCGACCGATGCAACTTCATCGGCGCACCGCTTCAGCTCCGCGCCTATCATCTTGTGGCTCGGAATGTCATGCTTATAGCGTATCTGATGCTCCAGACTGGCCCAGAAATCCATTGAAAGGGTACGCAGCTGCACCTCGGCGCATACTCTGTGACAAGTGTCGCTTATATAGATCGGCAGCTCCACTATCATATGGTAGCTCCTGTAGCCGCTGGGCTTGGGGTTTTTTATATAGTCCTTGGTCTCGAGCACCGTTATATCCTTCTGTGACGCAAGTATCGAGGCAACTTTGTACACATCATCGATATATGTGCATATGACCCTCATCCCCGCCGCGTCGGTAACATTGCCCCTGATGCTTTCGGCGACAGGCTCAAGTCCTTTCATTTTGAGCTTATTTATCATGCTTTTCGGTGATTTTATGCGTGTTTTAACATTTTCTATCGGATCCCGCTCATTATGTATAATATTTGCTTTACGGATTATGTTTATCCTGGATGAAAGCTCTATAAGAACACTGTCGTATAGAAGCAGCGAATCACCGTAAAATTCAAGCTCTGTAATATCTTCTCCCATATCGGTTTTTTTGCCCCTGCAAAGGGGCGGCTCCTCCCCAAATTATTCATTGTGTTTATTACGCCATAAGTGCAGCGCTGAGATGCGCTGCAACACACCGGAGCAATAAACACATCCGCAGCAAAGCCAGCTGGAAGGCTTTGCTTCCTATACTGTGTTTATTATACCATATATAGTTTAAAAAGTCATTACTATATTGTAAAAAAAATAATAATAATTGAACAAAAATCCGACTATTTTTATACCTCTTTATAATTTACATGAGTGCATTTTATCAAGCGCGCTGCTTTTCTTTTAAGTTTTTGGGAGAATTCAAAAAAGGGGATTGACAAAAAGGGATAGATATGCTATACTATAATAGTTGTTTGGAGAGGTGGCCGAGTGGTCGAAGACGCAGCATTGGAAATGCTGTGACGGTTCACGCCGTCCGTGGGTTCGAATCCCATCCTCTCC
>CAJFVT010000060.1 GCA_904420525.1 uncultured Clostridia bacterium
GATATGTTATAAAATAATTTCTGACTAGCGATACAGCTTCGTCATAGCTTATTTGGTTATACGTTTTTAATGCTTTTTGATACTCCCCAGTCCCAATAAGCCAGTTATATGTATTTTCAGAACCCAGAAAAACAGCGTTTGTCACAGCATCCCAAACATACGACATCCCCATTGCATCCTGAAAGAACTTCGCCGGTACCCTTACTTTTCCGTTCATGACCTGCGGGATCACGTCCAAGCCGTACCAATTGCCGGATTCATCGTAGACCGATGCGCTGCCTACAGTAAATACATATGACTTGCTGTCATTGTACAGCGTTATTGTTGTACCGTCAAACGAACAGTTGAATCCAAGCTCCCCGGCAATATCAAGTACCGGCAGCATATCGAACCCGGATACTGTCTGCATATCCCTGACCACATAGTGAGCATTGACATACATATTCATATCCTGCGCATTTGCGCCAAGCGCAGAAAAAATAGTTATTGCAGCTACGACCGCAGCTATTGTTTTTATTTTATTCATTATATTTTCCTCTTTCCCTTGCTATAAATTCAAATCACAATACATAATGATCACCTATGATGTTCTTTAGTTTTTATAAAAAGAGCCGGAGCCATGCCCCGACTCCTTATGTCGATTGCATACTATCTTTCTCTTATTACACGTATTGCTTGCGCTTCTGTATCGTAGAAAACAAATTTTCCGTTGTTACTATAACGATCTATATCCGCCTTCACTATAGTATCCATCTCATACGGTCTCGGCGGCTCCGGCGTGGGAGTGGGATCCGGCGTCGGGGTCGCCTTCGGGGTGGGAGTCTCGGTTGGATGCGGCGTAGGTGTAGCTGTGGGCCTCGGTGTGGGTGTTGAAGTCGGTCTTACTGAAGGACTCTCCGTATACTCGTAGTCATCATCGTAATGATTATTCCCATTCTCATAATATTCGTCATCGAACACCTTATTGTCATTGCCGTACTGATATGCGCGCCACAGCATTGCTGCTGCCTCGGCTCTCGTTATGGATGCCTGACCTCGGAAAGTTCTGTCATCATAACCCGATACCAGTCCTCTTTCAACGGCTATGGCGACATATGGCCGCGCATCAAGTGATATTGAGCTAACATCTGTAAACATCGTACTCAACATCGATGTATCCGCATATTCATCTTCATAGCCTTTGAGCTTTGCAAGCGCGACCGCAATATCCTCTCTCACAGCAGGCTCGTCCGGCATATAGTATCTGTTATTCGTTCCGTAATCATAGCCGCTGAGAAATGGATACGCCGAATGAACATATGGGGCATACCATGCGGTAGTCTCAACATCCTGAAAATACTTAATTGCACTGTACAATATATTCAGAGGTGAAGATAAATGGACAAAAAATTTGTGGTCACTCCAAAGACGGAACGTTCCGTCACTGTTACGGTGCGTATTGAAATGGAAACGCACCAAAGGCTGGAAGAGCTCGTCAGAAAAAGCGGACGCTCACGCAATGAGCTCATAAACAAGGCTATCAAATTTGCTCTTGATAATCTTGAATTCACTGAGTAAAAGCATCGGCAGGGGGATGGATCCCCCTCACCATTTGACGATGGTGATATTTATGCTCAAATTCAAATGCGCAGACAAGTTATCGTAAATGGTATCCACATTTACAGTCCAAAATCAGTAGTAGATTCTATACGACATAAAAACTTTGCAAGCTATTGGACAAGCACGGAAACATATGAAGCACTGCGCAGCTATATCGATATAGACTTTGACGGAATGAAAAATGTGATAACAAGATTGATAGCCGGTGAGCGTATAGGGATAGATATAGCCTCGTTCGGTAATGATATGACCACATTCAAAAGCAAGGATGATGTGCTCACACTGCTTATCCATCTCGGATATCTTGGATATGATCCTGCCAGCAAGCAAATATTTATTCCTAACGAAGAGATAAGGGGAGAATTCATAACCTCAATAAATGTATCTCGCTGGGATGAATTAAACTATGACAGGACCACAAAGAAACATTCATGTGTAATAGAAAGCTTCAGTCATAAAGCAAATTAAGATGGTCTATGCGGGGTAGGTGCGGTCGCACCTACACATTCCTTCTGCGGAATACAGTAATCATACGATGGGATCAGCAGCTGAACACGTCTTTCAAGCTTGATGATCGAGAATACTCCCAGAGAAACAAATGCGCGCTTTGCCTCCCCGCCTACTACGAGAGAATCGTCAAATATTCTACATACAGAGTCAGGAACCGCTGAAATATCTATGTCGTCATCGCAGCAGCAGCAGTTGTTCTGGCATACGTCCACAAGCTTTGCGCCAAGCGCTATAGGATCTACCACCTCGACCACAGCATACGGCATATTCGTCTTTTTCCAATCCTGCGAATCAAAAGAGCTTTGTCTGTATTTTGAAGTAAATGTTTTGGCATTTCCCTCTGAGCCAAACAAAATCACTTTTTTATCAAAAGTCGCAAGACCATCCACTTCAGTAGGACGGCATGCTCCTGTAAATACCTGCAGTGTTACTTTAAAGAAATATTTGAGATCGACCGAGTAAAATCCGCGGTTGAACGGAACATTGTCAATATCCGTAAGCAGTACAAAGTACAGATGCGCACTATTCCCATGCCCAGAAAATTTTTAATACCGGCCTGTTTGTCTCAGGATCAAATTCGCCAAATTCTATCCTATCAATGAGTCCTTCTATAAGCTCCCTGTCAATACACCTCGTGTCAAGAAGCTTTTTGACCGATTCCTTTATATTTTCATAAGCATCGCGCCTGTTATTCTCAAGCTCCTTTTTTACAGATGATATCCTCACTTTTATATCGCTGAGCCTTTGATCGTATTTTTTATTATAGCTTATATACTGCTCCGGTGATATGATTTCATTCAGTCTGTCATCATATAAATGTTCAAGACGCTTTTCCAGTGCTGACTTCTCCTTGTTCAGACCATTCAATTCTGCCGTTTTAAGATATGTATCCTCCGTGTTTTTCAAAAGCGCACGCGTTAACGTATCATCATCCATCTCATAAATGACGATATCCATAAGCTTATAGATAAGCTCCGTTTGCAGTGCTTCCAGTATCCTATCTATCCGAATATTAGGCGTAGGACATTTATCTTTTGAGGAATAATTATATTTCTCTCTGCACCTAAGGTACTGTATATCTCCATTGGTACCTTTTGAATGATTCTTCTGCATCGCCTTGCCGCAGTAATGGCAGAAGACCTTTCCTGACAAAATATGTACCTTCCCTGTTCCGCCGGCCTTCCGAAGCCTTTCCATCCTTTTTTGCGCTGCCTCAAACATACTGCGGTCTATTATAGGCTCATGCATATCCCTTATGATTATCCTGTCCTCCAAATCGACCTTTCGGGTCATCCTTGATTTATAGCTCACCTTTTCCCTGACATGCTGGACAACGTCGCCGCAGTAGACCTGATTATGCAGGATATCGCTGACGCTTGTTGCGCTCCATGCCCCGTTTTCATCCGGACTGTAATAATAGGTCTTCCTGAGTCCATCCTTCTCCTGCTGTTTTCTCGGATTTGGTATACCGCGGTCATTGAGCATACGGCTTATTATTGCCGCTCCGTAACCCTCTGAATGCCATTCAAATATTTGCTTTACCACCGGCGCTGTATTCGGATTTACTACAAGATGATTTTTATTGCACGGATCCTTTGAGTAACCGTAGGGCGGGAATGGCGCAAGGAACTCTCCTCTTTTCATCTTATCATGAAAAACTGCTTTTATATTTTCCGACAGATCCTCCAAATACCATTCATTGATAAGACTATTGATCTGTCTTGCCTTTTTGTTTCCCTTGACCTCAGTATCGGCATTATCAATAAGACTGACAAACCTGATACCCCATTCGATAAACCTGCCGTGTAAATACTGTTCTATAACTTCCATATTTCTGCTAAATCTCGACTGACTTTTGCATAGTATAATACTGAATTTTCCGTTTTTTGCATCTTCTATCATCCGTTTAAAGGCCGGACGCGTGTTTTCACGCCCAGCGTATGCTCCGCTGTGATCCTCATCGCAATAGATCTCATACACGCTCCACTGTTTCGATGCGGCATAATCCAAAAGCATAGATCTCTGATTTTGGATCGATTCACTCTCACCCTCCCCGCTGTTTATATCCTCCTTTGACAGCCTTACATAAATTGCAGTTAAATTATTATTTTTCACAATCTGACCTCCTTCTGCCAAAAGATATCTATAACACTATCCGCTCTTATTTTATCACACAGCAACGGATACTCCAAACACATCAGGACAGCTCTAGAAGCCTTTTTATTACTGCTTCTGTTATCCTTTTTAACTGTACACGAAATTCGTCCGAGCTTACGTTTATAATCTCCCCGTTTCTGTTGTAATGACGCACCTCTATCCTGTTTTCTTTCACCGCTGTCACCTCCGTTCTGTTATATGCATAGACAATTGCGAAGCAAACGTTTTGCTGTCTCCTAATTATATGCCCGGAATGACAGTCCAATTTTCTGATTTGAGTATTATTTTCACGCCGCTGTCTTATTTATTAGTATTGTATACATCATCACAGCCATCTTCCATTCGTTTCAAATAAAAACCCCAGAAAAAGGAGCTAAGTATATTATATGAAAAAAAGAACTGATCTGCTTTGCACAAGCATGGTAAAAGCCAAACTGTGCTTTTTCAGACCGCGGCGATAATTCAATCCACCGCCCTTACGCTGCTTATGATCATCCTTCCTATAAAATCCGCCATTTCCTGCGGGGATTGCTCCATGCCGCTGTTGAGCCATTCGCTGAAGATCCCGATGCAGCCGGAAACGATATAATGATAAAAATAATTGAATTCAGCATCATTTTTTATACCGAACTGCCTCCTGACGTCTATAAAACATTTTTCACGGACTACATTTTTTAGCTTGTCAACAAAGGCTGCGTCTCCGTTTTTTCCTATGAGTACCTTTGCAAGAGAGGCGTTTTCCGACAATAGGTCCATAAGCTCGACCAGCATCGGGAAGAGCTCTTCACTGTTTGCTTTCGGCTCATGCTGATCTACTATCTGATTGAATTCTTCAAATATCTCGTTTTGCAGCTGCTCGACCATATCGTATATATCGCGGTAATGAAGATAAAATGTTCCTCTGTTTATATCGGCGATTTCCGATATCTCCCGCACGCTTATCTCGTTGAGCGGCTTTTTTTCGAGCAGAGAAGCCAGCGCCTCTGTCATTGCCCTCTTTGTCTTTCTAACGCGTCTGTCCTCGCTATTTTTCATAAATTTCTCCTTCAAATGAACACTTTCAATATTCGATGTTGAGTATTGAACTTCTGCGGTAAAATTGTGTATTGTATTATACGACATTCAATAGTATAATACTATTATAGTTGTTTAATTAACATTTGTCAACTATTTTTCAGGAGGAATTTTATGAGCATCAACCATAACAAGCCCTCGCCGCTGGAAACAGCCGCCGCTTTCATTGTCGATAAGCGCAGGATCTTTTACATAATATATCTGCTGCTTATCATATTCAGCGTCATTTCAGCTAACTGGGTATCCGTCAACAACACTCTGACCGATTATCTGTCTGAGGAAACGGAGACGCGCAGGGGGCTGACATTGATGGAGGAGGAATTTATCACCTACGCGACCGCGGAGGTAATGGTAGACAATATATCCTATGCCTCAGCCGAAGCTCTGCGTGATGAGCTGGAGGAGATCGACGGGGTAAAGGAGATAGCGTTTGATGATACGGAGGATCACTATACGGATATGTCCGCATTGTTTTCGGTGACCTTTGACGGGACCTCGGATGACGGTATCTGTGAGACCGCTCTATCCGAAATAGAAGAGCTGCTGAAGGATCACGATACGTATATATCAGCAGAGCTCGGCAACACAAAAGCAGAAACCACCGAAAAAGAAATGAACCTTGTAATGGTCATCGCCGTTGTTATCATCGTAACGGTGCTGCTTATCACCTCGCGCACATATATGGAGGTCCCCGTCCTGCTCACGACCTTCGGCACGGCGGCAATACTGAATAAGGGCAGCAATTTCATGTTCGGTACCATCTCCTTTATCTCAAACTCCATCGCGGTGGTCCTGCAGCTGGCACTGGCGATAGACTATGCGATAATCCTATGCCACAGGTATACGGAGGAACGTGAGACAAAAGGACCGCGCGAGGCTGTTATAACGGCGCTGTGCAAATCGATCCCGGAGATATCCGGAAGCTGTCTGACCACGCTTTCCGGTCTTGCCGCAATGGGCTTTATGCAGTTCCGTATCGGCCTTGACATGGCGATAGTACTTATAAAGGCTATCATCATAAGCATAATGACGGTTTTTACTCTTATGCCGGGACTTCTTATGTCGTTTTCAAGCCTGATAGACAAAACGCACCATAAGAGCTTTGTCCCTGATATATCCGCGGTGAGCAGAGTTGTTGTAAAAACGAGATATATCACTCCTTGGATATTTGCCGCTTTGGTGGTCGCAGGCTTTTTTCTTTCAAATAATTGTCCGTATGCGTACAGCTACACAAACCTTACCACGATAACAAAAAATTCTTCACAGCTTGCGAAAGAAAAGATAGACGAGACCTTCGGCACAGCGAATATGCTTGCCGTCCTTGTTCCGTCAGGCGACTACGAAAAGGAACAGGCGCTGAAGTCTGAGCTTGAGTCCTTCCCACAGGTGGATTCCGTCACCGCTCTTGCCTCTGTAGAGGCAACAGACGGATATTCCGTTGGAGACAGCCTGACCCCGCGTGAGTTTTCCGAGCTGACGGATATAGACATAGAAGCAGTGCGCCTGATATATTCGGCATATGCCGCGAACAAGGAGGAATACGGCAGGATCGTCGGCGGGATCGATGATTACAGGATAGCATTGCTGGATATGTTCGATTTTGTATATGATCTGACAGAGGAAGGCTACGCCTCTCTTGACGATGAAATGCAGGAGGAACTGGACGATATGCACGAGCTGCTTGACGATGGAAAGGCACAGCTTGAAAGCGGCAGTCACACACGGCTGGTCATGGATCTCAACATACCCGAGGAAAGCGAGGAGACCTTTGAGTTCCTGTCGACCGTGAGAGACACGGCCGAAAAGCACTACGGTGAGGATGTTCTGCTTGCAGGGAACGCAACGAACAACTATGATCTGTCGGAGTCGTTTGCCAGAGACAATATGATAATAAGCGTACTGTCTATAGTTTTCGTGCTGATAGTTCTTCTTTTCACTTTCCGTTCAGCGGGACTTCCGTTCATACTCATACTGGTGATACAGGGCAGCGTATGGATGAATTTTTCTGTTCCGACTCTTCAGGATAAGCCGCTGTTCTTTATGAGCTATCTTGTCGTAAGCTCGATACAGATGGGCGCGAACATAGATTACGCTATAGTTATAACCAACAGATATACGGAACTAAGACAAAAAATGAACAAGCTTGACGCGATAAAAAGCTCGCTGAACCTTGCGTTCCCGACCATATTTACATCGGGTACAATACTTGCCTCCGCAGGATTCGCGATAGGACTGCTTTCATCTGATCCCGCGGTCTCATCCATAGGCATCGCACTCGGCAGGGGAACGGTCATATCCATCGTACTCGTTATGGGCATACTGCCGCAGCTTCTTGTGCTGGGCGATCTCATAATAGATAAGACCTCATTCAGCTTTAAAAAGAAATAGGTAATTGCGAAACGCGGCAGCGTTTTGTAATTACTTCAATTGCTTGACGGCAAGCATCTACTAAAAAACGGAGGTGTGACGAATGAAGAATAGGATACTTGCAGGTGTTCTTGCAGCTGTGCCGATCATATATATGATTTCAGCGCTGCAGCCGATATTCGCTCAAACAGAAACTATAACCATTTCAAGCACGGAAGAGCTTATAGGATTTTCAAGAAATTGCACGCTTGATTCGTGGTCGCGCGGAAAGACCGCAGAGCTGACATGTGACATCGTTCTTGAAGGCACAGACTTTTCGCCGATCCCAACCTTCGGCGGCACCTTTAACGGCAACGGATATACTATATCAGGACTGAGCATTGCCAAGGACGGTTCAAGCTTGGGGCTTTTCAGATATATACAGCCGGAGGGGAAAGTCACAGATCTTAATGTAAAGGGAGATATATTACCCGGAGGCTCAATGGAACACATCGGAGGGATAGCGGGAGAAAATTCGGGTATTATAGAATCATGTACATTTGACGGAACAATAAAGGGCGAGAACGTTATAGGCGGTATCGCAGGAATAAATACAGACAGCGGACGGATAATAAACTGCGGCTCATACGGCAGTATCACAGGTATGAACTCTGCCGGAGGCATCACCGGCAAGAACGAGGGAGCGGTCTTTGACTGCGTAAACAGCGCTGAGGTAAACACCTCATATGAGGATGACAAGGGCTCTGTGACCGCGCCGGATACGGATTCCGGAGCTTTGATAGAAAAACTTAGGCTAAGCAGAGAAGAGAACAAGGAAAACAGTCCTTTAGGGCACAGCGATACCGGAGGCATTGCCGGGTACTCATCCGGGATAATACAGGGCTGCGCAAACAATGCGGACATAGGCTATCAGCACGTGGGCTACAATGTCGGAGGCATTGCCGGAAGGCAGTCCGGATACATACTTGGCTGTCAAAATTACGGGCTTATCCGCGGCAGAAAGGATACTGGCGGTATCGCGGGTCAAACGGAGCCGTATGTCGTGCTCGATACGTCAGAGGATACCCTTAAGGCGGTGCGCCGCGAGCTGGAGAATTTAAGATCAATGACTGACAGCTTCATGACCGATGCCGAAGGTCTGGGTGACGATACAGAAGCGCATCTCACAAGGCTTTCGGAGCTGTCTGAGAACGCACAGGGCAATGCCGATACCATGCTTGATAATATCTCAGAATTTACGGATGACAATATTGCTGAAATAAACGCGCAGGCGGCAATATTGTCGGACACGATAGATAAGCTCATACCGGTATTTGAAAGCCTTGAAAGCAGCGGCGGCAAGATCGGCAGCGCCGTAAGCGATACCTCGGATGTGCTTGAAGGTACCGACATAAACGCTCCGGAGCTTGATGCTGAGCTTGACAGCGTAAAGGACAGCACAGGCAGTCTGGCGGACTCCTTAGACTCTGCTGCCGGTATACTTGAGGACATAGAGCTTAAGCGGCCCGAGCTCGGAAATGAGCTTGACGATATAAGAGCCGCCGTCAATGAGATGTCCCGGGCAGAGCGAAATATCGACCGTGCAGCAAGCCGCGCCGTGCGCGCGCTCAATGATCTTGAGGACGCGGTCAGATCCAAGGATCAAGCCAAGGTCAGAGCTGCTATAAGCGCGCTGTCAGAAGCAGCCGGTACGATGCTAGCTTCAGAGCAGACCATAAGACAGTCGCTCGATACCATAGAAACGATACTGCGTTCAAAGCCGGAAAGCCTTGAAAGCATAGGCATAAACGCGGCTGTGATATGTGATAATATAAGAACGATAGCGGAAAACACCGCCGCATATATCTCTGCTCTTGGTACTGTAAAAAACAGTCTTGACACGCTGCTCGCAAACACTGAGATAAACCTCTCGGAATTTCGCTCTGCGGCAAACAACATTAAATTCGCAGCCGGATATATGCAAAGCGCAATGAATAACATTTCTGACGGACTCAGCGCGCTCAGCGATGCCGCAGACAGCGCCCGTGACGCCGCGGAGGAATATCTTGATGATCTCTCCGCCAACGCAGATGATATAAAAGGCAGCTTATCGGATGCCCGTGAGGACATCTCGGAAAACATCGAGGATCTTGAAAATGCCGCGGATACTATGCATGACGCCGCCGGAGAATATATCGATGACACCATTGCCGAGCTTGACACTGCCAAGGACGGTCTTGCGTCCGCTCTTGATGAGATGTCAGGCGCGGCAGCGGATATTACAGAAGCGCTCGGGGATATGGAACAGATACTTACGGAGCTGTCTGATGAAAACACGCCGGAATTTACAAGGCTGGGTGATGAATTCAAGACCGCAAGCGATTCTCTGTCAGGCTCCGTTTCAGAAATATCCGCCGAGCTCGGAGAGCTGAAAGACAGTGTATCTGACCGAACAGACACACTGACAGAGGAGCTCAAAGCCATAGGCGGTCAGCTTAACGTGATAACCGATCTTATCGCTGATGACGCCGGGGACCTCAACGACAGAAACGGAGAGCTTGTTCTCGATGTTTCGGATGAGGACATAGAAAAGACCAAGCAGGGCAAGATAGAGGGCTGCTATAACAGCGGCGCCGTGGAAGCTGACAGAAACACGGGCGGCATAGCCGGAGCCATGGCTATAGAGTATGCAGGCGACCCAGAGGACGATATAGAACGGCCCGATACTCTTGAATTTACATACCGTACAAAATCTATCCTGCAGTCATGTATAAACGAGGGGCATATAACCGGAA